>CALMLL010000100.1 GCA_937868075.1 uncultured Marmoricola sp.
CGACGCGGCCGACCATCTTCATCCGCTTCTTGCCCTCCTTCTGCTTCTCCAGCAGTTTGCGCTTGCGGGTGATGTCGCCGCCGTAGCACTTGGCCAGGACATCCTTACGGATGGCCCGAATGGTCTCGCGCGCGATCACCCGCGAGCCGATCGCAGCTTGGATCGGGACCTCGAACTGCTGCCTGGGGATCAGTTCCTTGAGTTTGCCGGCGAGGGCGACGCCGTAGGAGTAGGCGCTGTCTTGGTGCACGATCGCGCTGAACGCGTCAACCGGGTCGCCGTGCAACAAGATGTCGACCTTGACCAGTTTGGCGCTGTGCTCGCCCACAGGTTCGTAGTCCAGCGAGGCATAGCCCTTCGTGCGCGACTTGAGCTGGTCGAAGAAGTCGAAGACGATCTCGGCCAACGGCAGCAGATACCGCATCTCGACGCGGTCCTCGGACAGGTAGTCCATCCCCTGCAGTTGGCCGCGTTTGGTCTGGCACAACTCCATGATCGAGCCGATGTAGTCGCTGGGGCTGAGGATGGTGGCCTTGACCACGGGCTCGCGCACCTCGGAGATCTTGCCGCCGGGGAACTCGCTGGGGTTGGTCACCTCGATCTCGCTGCCGTCCTCCATGAGCACGTGGTAGACGACGTTGGGGGCGGTCGAGATCAGGTCCAGGTTGAACTCGCGCTCCAGCCGCTCCCGCACGATCTCCATGTGCAGCAGCCCCAGGAACCCACACCGGAAACCGAAGCCGAGGGCGCCGGAGGTCTCCGGTTCGTAGGAGAGCGCGGCGTCGTTGAGTTGGAGTTTGTCCAGGGCGTCACGAAGGGTCGGGTAGTCGTCGCCGTCGATGGGGTAGAGCCCGGCGAAGACCATCGGGTTGGGGTGCTTGTAGCCACCCAGAGCCTGAGTGGCGCCGTCATGCTGACTGGTCACCGTGTCGCCCACGCGCGATTGGCGCACGTCCTTCACCCCGGTGATCAGGTAGCCGACCTCACCGACGCCGATCTCCTTGGACTTGACCGGCTCGGGGCTGATCACGCCGACTTCGAGCATCTCGTGCACGGCGCCGGTGGACATCATCTTGATCCTGTCCCGGTGGGTGAGTTTTCCGTCGACGACGCGGACGTAGGTGACCACGCCGCGGTAGGTGTCATAGACCGAGTCGAAGATCAGGGCTCGCGCGGGGGCGTTCTTCACACCGACCGGAGGTGGGGTGGTAGCCACGATGTGGTCGAGCAGTTCGGCCACGCCGACCCCGGTCTTGGCGCTGGTCAGAAGTACGTCGCCGGGCTCACACCCGATGATCCCGGCCAGTTCCGCGGCGTACTTCTCCGGTTGCGCGCTGGGCAGGTCGATCTTGTTGAGCACCGGGATGATGTGGAGGTCGGCACCCAGGGCCAGATAGAGGTTGGCCAGGGTCTGGGCCTCGATGCCCTGCGCCGCATCGACCAGCAGGACCGCCGCCTCGCAGGCCTCCAGACTGCGGCTCACCTCGTAGGTGAAGTCCACGTGACCGGGGGTATCGATCATGTTGAGGATGTAGGTGCCCGGTTGTGCACCGGCGACATTGTCCGGCGCGACGGTCCAGGGCATCCGGACCGCTTGGGACTTGATGGTGATCCCGCGCTCGCGCTCGATATCCATCCGGTCGAGGTATTGCGCCCGGGCGCTGCGCTCGTCGACCACGCCGGTCAGTTGCAGCATCCGGTCGGCCAGCGTCGACTTGCCGTGATCGATGTGGGCGATGATGCAGAAGTTGCGAATAATCGCCGGATCGGTGCTGCCTGGCTGGGGCGGCAAAGCGGTGGGAGGCACGGGTCACTCTCGTCTGGCTGGTGGGACGCGCCATCCTCCCATGCGGCCCGACTGAGCACGAAACACGCGGCGAGGCCGTAGCGTGTGGGCAGTTGCGGTAGTCAGTTCACCGGGGGGCCACCCCCACCGACTCTGGAGGCTCGATGGACCCGATGGACCCCACTGGCGGCGCGGACCTCTTCGGTGGCGCCTTCGGCGCCATCTTCGTCCTGTTCGTCCTGGCCGCCATCGGGATGGCCGCCTATCGCGTGTACGCCGCCCGCTCGATCGCCACCAAGAGCGGCCTTGACCCCGACGACGCCACCAAAGTGACCCTCCTGGAGGACCACGGGTTGGAGGCCACCTACATCGCCGCGGCAATCAAGAAGCCCGTGTTGGGATCCGATGGCACCCCCAAGCCGACCAAGCCTGCCGATCGCCTGCGCGAGTTGCAGGCGCTGTTGGACCAGGGGTTGATCACCCAGGAGGAGTACACCGCGCGCCGGACGCAGATCCTCGACTCGTTGTGACCCTTCGGCTCATACCGGGCAAGACCGCCCGACGTCTCCAATGGCACTTCCTGCCTCCGGCGCTGCGCGCCGGGATCGAGAAGCGGCTCGGCTCCACCGTGGTCGCCGCGGTCTCCCAAGACAGCGGGTTCACGCCCGGGATGGCGTCGGTGCTCACCTGCGCGGACGGCAGCAAACACTTCGTCAAGGCGGCCTCGCTCAAAGCACAACGACCCTTCGCGTTGGCCTACCGGGAGGAGGCGCGCAAACTCCAGGCGCTGCCGGAGGGCACTCCGGCGGCGCGACTGCAGTGGCTCATCGACGACGACTGGGTGGTGCTGGGCATCGAGTACGCCGCCGCCACCCTCCCCCACCGTCCCTGGCGGTCCGACGAACTCGACCGCTGTCTGGACGCGCTGGAGCGGGCCGCCGACGTACTCACCCCGGCCCCGCCTGGGCTGGGTCTGCGACGTTTCGCCGACGACTTCGCCGACCTCCCCGACTGCTGGACCCAGATTCGTGCGGACCACCTGGATCCAGCGCACAGGGCGGAGGCCGCGGGCCTGGCCAGCGGTTTCGCCGCCGTCACCGGCGGTGACACCGTGGTGCACACCGACCTGCGCGCCGACAACACCCTGATCACCGCCGACGGCGAGGTGTTGTTGTGCGACTGGAACTGGCTAGCCACCGGGGCAACCTGGATCGACACGGTGATCTATCTCATCGAGGCCGCCGGCGACGGCCTCGACGTCGACCAGATCATCGCCACGCGTCGGTTGACCAAGGAGGTGCCGGCCGACCACATCGACACCCTGATCGCCTTGATCGCCGGCTACTACCTCAAGTCGGCCGACGACCCGGTTCCGCCCACATCGCCCCACCTGCGTGATTTCCAGGCCTGGAACGCCGACGCCGCGTGGGGATGGCTGAGCCGACGCCGCGCCTGGTAACGCGACCCGCCACTTCTTCACACCTG
>CALMLL010000101.1 GCA_937868075.1 uncultured Marmoricola sp.
GGTCATAAGTCGTCGACACGGCGATGCGTGACTCACTCCTGGGAGCTCTGGGCCGTTGGCTCGGAGCTCTTTGTGCAGCCGAGCCCGGGGTTGAAGGCCGCGAAACACCGGCATGAGCGGCGCGACAGACCTAAGCTGCCCCTGTGATCATCTCCGAGTTGCTCGCCGAGGTGGAGACCCTCTTCGAGCACAAGTCGCGAGGGTTGCGCCCCTGGCCGTATCCAAGGGATCCGTTCACCTCCCCGCGTGAGGAGGAGTACTCCCGAGTGACCAACCCCGGTCGCTACGCGTTGCTCAAAGCCCGACTCGACGCCTGGGTGGAGGCACTGATCCTCGGCGGGGCCGCCGAGCAGAGGGACCTGGCCGAGCGCGAACACCCCTGGCAGGATGCTGGACCCTCGATCGTGTCGGCGGTCGAGTTGCGCCCCGCGCGTGCCGGTGCGGTCCCGCTGATCGTGGGGCGGGCACGGGTGGACGAAGGCGACGACATAGGCCTGGGAGCGGCCCTCGCGATCGGTTCGCCCGGGCATGCGTGGGGACTGGTGCCGGTGTGCTCGTGCGATGCCTGCGACGACGGCTCCGGACCGCTGCTGGAGCAACTCGATGACGAGTTCCTCACCGTGCTCAGAGGCCGGGTCCTGTTGGTGGTCGACGGTGAGCGCATGGTGCGGCGTACGCAGAACGGCTGGTCCTCGACCGGGAGTTTCGACCTCGACGAGCCCCAGTTGTGGCTGGACGGCATCGTCACCCCCGAACCCAACTGGACCGTGGTTCAAGGCGACGCCTGGCTCTAGCGGCCGCGGGTCTCCTCGTCGCCGAGCTTGCTCAACCATTCGTTGTACGCCGCCAACTCCCCGTCCTCACCCCTGGCAGCCTCACGACGGTCGAACTGTTTGGCCGTGCGCTGATCGCTGACGAACCACTGGGCGATCAACATCATCGCCACCAGCAGCATCGGCACCTCCCCGGTGCCCCAGGAGATCCCGCCGCCGACGAAGTTGTCGTGCAGAAGGTCCGTGCGCCACGGCCGTTCCAAGGCGTGGTAGTAGGCCAGTCCGATCGGGGTGCTCGAGTTCATCATGGTGATCCCGAAGAACGCGTGGAACGGGGTGATCGCCAGGAGCATCAAGAGACGGCCGAGGTAGGAGAGCCGGTGGGGGATCGGGGCGGTCCCGATCAGGATCTCGTAATAGACCATCCCGGCGATCAGGAAGTGCGCCTCCATGAACGCGTGACCGAGGTGGTTCTGCATCAGCCAGGTGAACAACCCGGTGAAGTAGATGACATAGAGCCCGCCCACAAACATCACCGACGCGAAGATCGGGTTGGAGATCAATTGCACGAAGCGGGAGCGCAACAGCCCTGAGAGCAACTGCCGCGGCCCCTGGCCGCCGGGTACGTCGGAGCCGGGGAGCGCATTGAGTGCCAGATTGAACGGGGCCCCGATCACCAAGAAGACTGGCACGATCATGCCGATGACCATGTGCGCGCCCATGTGGGCGCTGAACAGGACGTTGGCGAAGGTGCCCAACCCGCCGAAGGTGGCCCAGCCCGCGATTGCAAGGCCGACGAACCAGGAGATGGTGCGTCCCATCGGCCAAGGGTGTCCTCGACGCCGCAGGACGAGGAGTCCGGCGATGTAGAGGGCCCCGCCCAGACCGACGACGATGAAGCCGATCCCCGAGGGAGAGAAGGACCACAGCAGCCGCGACAGGGTCGGCGGGGGCGGCATCGGGCCGCCGAGCAGGGATTCGGTAGGGGAGACGTAGATCTTGCCGACCGGGTTGGCGGTGCGAGACAGCCCCACCCCCATGGCCACCGAGGAGGCCAGCAGGGCGACTTCGAAGCCGAGCAACCCCCACACGCTCCGGTCGGGCTGGCTCAGCCGTCGACGGACGCGCAGGGCGGTGAGGCCCAACCCGCCGATCAGCGCGATCTTGGCCACCACGCCCCAGCCGTAACCGCTGGTGAACAGCGCCGCCGGTGAGCCCAGGCGAACCAGCCCGCTCAAGGCGCCGCTGACCGCAGTGACCCAGAAACACCAGGCCGCCAACGGTGAGAACCGAGTGATCGCACGGCGTGACGCGTCGCCTCGCAGGTGCCAGATCAAGGCGGCCAGACCGCCGGCCCAGGTCAGGACAACAGCGATGTGCACCGCGAGTGCGATCACGGCGAGGTCGTGGCTGCCGGACTCGGCCGAGTGGCCGGTGAGTACCGGAGGCAGGTTGGCCAGATAGGCCACCGCTAGTGCACCGGCAGACTCGCGCACCGTCAGGGCCAGGCGCGCGGCCACCGCAGCGAGTACGACGACCACTGCCTGCACGATCGCGGCCTGTCCCTGACTGGTCTGCAGCGCATAACTGGCCAATTCGGTGGGAGAGAGGACCGTGACCGGGACGGCCAGTTGGTCCGACACGGTGAACCAGACGACGAGCAGCGTCGCGAAGAACCACAACCAACTCAGCCGCGATGCCCAGCGAGTGGCCAGGAGGGCGCGACCGGACATCTGGTCCGACGTCGTGGTCATGGTGAGCAGCCCTGACATCAGACTGCCGACCACGCCCACGGCGAGGAGTTGTTGAGCCAGCACCGCGATCGGGAGCCCCCAGCCGGTCAGCCTTCCGGGGTCCGGCAGACCGTCGGGTGAGGGCACCGGAGCGCCACCGCCGAGGATCAGGAACCCGACCAGGACGACGAGGGCAAGCCCGACCGGTGCCAGCAGTCGCTTCACTCTGCGGACCGCCGAGACAACCAGAGGAGCCCTGCGGCCAGCGCGATCAGTCCGGCCCCGATGCCGATATGGACCCGGTGCGCGGCCAGCCAGCTTTGCGGCTGCTCACGCTGACCCACGGGCGACTCGGGCGAGGCGGACGGACTCTGTGTCTGGCTGGGTGAGGGGGTCGGGCTAGCGGTGGCTGCTGCCTTGACCCTGAAGTGCAACTCCTCGGTGATCGGGTGACCATCGACCGAGATCACCCGGAAGGCGACGGTGTAGCGCCCAGGCCCGCCGTCGCTCATGCGCTGGCGAACCCGCTGCCCGTTGATCGTGGTCTTGCCGGTGGCCAGCTTCTGGCCGCCGGGGCCGGTGACCACGATGTACGCCGGCGCGCTGATGTCTTCGGTGAAGGTCAGCGTGATCTGGGTGGGCGCTTTGGCCAGCACCGCGCCATCGGTGGGGTCCGACCCCGCCAGCCCGGCGTGCGCGGAGGCAGGCACGGCGGTCAGGAGCACGGTCAGCGCCGCCACCAGTGCTGCCCACAGCAGGCGGCGGCGGTCAGTCGAGTTCGTCATGTCCCACCCAATCGTTTGGTCTGGCACCTGATGGAACCAGATAGTGGGCTGAACCGATGGTGGAGACCCATCGGTTGAGCAGGTCGAGTTCGGCGATGCGTTGCTGGGAGGGCACAAACTGCCGACGCAGATCCTGTGCGAACGCCACGAACAGCAAGCCGGCGCCGTCTCCGGGGTCGTCGTAGTTGAAGCCGCGACGCAGGAACTGAGCGCCCTTGGCGTCCCCGCGGGCGCGCCGCATGTGGCTGGCCGGGTCGATGACCGGGAAGCCAGCCGCGTCGGTGGCGGCGAAGTCCGGGGTGTCGAACTCGTCCTTGCCGGTGAGCGGAGCGCCCGTGGACAGGGTGCGTCCGATGGTGAACTCCCGGCCCCGTCGATCGACGCGGTCCCAGGTGTCGAACCTGATCTCGATCCGGCGTACGACGACCTGGGTGGTGTTACCCGACCAGACCAACGCATCGAACTCCTCGGGTGTGCGCGGATTGACGGTGCCGTCGACCTGGCCCATGAGGTTGCGCATGCTCAGCCCGCTGGCCCCGGCGGCGTCGCGAAAGCCGCGCTGGACCCAGACGAGGCGAGCAAGAGGGTCCGCATCCTTGAGCAGGACCCGCTGGGCGTGGCTCAGCGTGGTCGGATCGTCGCAGCCGATCTGGAGGAGGAGGTCCGTCCCCCGCCAACGGTCCTGGAGGGCATCGGTCTTGAAGGCCGGCATCTCGGGGAGGTCGAGGCCGAGCAGTCGGGCCACCCTCGGACCGAAGCCGAAGGTGACGGTGAGCCGGCCAGGGGCCAGGGCCATCTCGGGTTCGGTGTCGGCCAAGGCCGGAGCCCCCTGGGTCAGCCGGGCAGCGTCGTCGCTGAGTAGGCGCATCAACCGGGTCAGGGCGTCCCTGGTGACCGCGTGCAGGTCGAGGCCCACGAGGCTCGCATAGAGCTGCGGCGGGGTCTGGACCCCCGCCTGTCGGGGGCCGTGAAAGTCGATGGCTTGGTTGGATTCGGCCGCACCGGAGCGAGTGGCCAGTTCGTGGGCACCCGCGCCCACGGCCAATCCCCCCAGCGCGGCGGCACCTGTGACCAGGTGCCGCCGGCCGATGCTGGGTGTCACAGGAGACGCCTCATCACATCTTCTTCTTCTTCTTCTTCTTGTTGTACTTCTCATCGGCACCGGTGAACGGCTTGACGAGTGCGGTGACCTCCTGGGTGGACGTGTCCTCGAAGGTCAACGTGATCTTCACCTGGTCTCCCGGGCGCAGATCCTGGTGCAACTGCATGAACATGATGTGGAAGCTGCCCGGTTCGAGGACCAGCGAGCCGTTCGGCTCGACTGTGAACCCGTTCTCCTTGGGCTGCATCACCATGGCGCCGTCGGCGCCGGTGACCACTTCGTGCAGTTCGGTCATCATCGCGATATCGCTGGAGGCGGACACGATGTGCACCGCCTTCGACGACTCGTTCTTCAACGTCGCGAAGGCACCGGTCATCTCTGACTTGGCGGCGGCTTTGACCCACGGGTCCACCACGGTGAGGTGGGTGGTTCCGGCCGCCGGTTCGGTCTTCGTCGGGGTGCTAGTGCCACACCCCGCGACCATGAACGTGGCTGCGCAGGCAGCCACGATGGCACGCAATCTCATGTTGATTCCTCTGCAGAGTCGGTGGGGGCCGACCCGAGGATCGACCCTTATGAGGTGGTGTGTGCGACGGCGTACGCCGGCGGGCCGCGCCGGGGCGCGCACAGCACCAGCAGCCAACCGGTCAGTCCCGAGGGCGGCTGTGTCGAGACGGTGAAAGAGGGGGTTCGCGCCGCGACCGGGGTCAGCGTCGGCAGCACCGTGGCGATGAGGTCGGCGATGAGTCGCCAGATGGCGCTCTCGGCGCCGGAGGCCAGCCACGCGGTCACGACGCCAGCGACAAGGTGGCCAGCGACCATCGGTCCGGGGGCCCACGAGGTGCTTTCGGTGTGGAAGCCGAGGTGGAGCAGGCCTTGACCCACCAGCGTGATCGCCATCAGGACCGCTGGATCGAGTCGTCGGCGGGCGAGATGCCGCGCGAGGAGGATCGAGGCGACCAACGCGGTGGCTATTCCCCACAGGGACGGGACACCCCCGCCTGCCCAGGCATGCGCGGCGAGAGCACCGACACCACACGTGGTGCCGGCGATCAGTCCGCGCAGGTCACGCAGGGGGGCCCGAGAGATCACAGCTTCGGGAACAACCTGCCGACGTTCTCGCCCTCCTCGTAGAGCTTCGAGGCCTTGCCCACGATCTTCTTGTCGGGCTTACCGACCACCTCGTGGTCCTTGCCCGGGTAGTCGAACTGGGACAACACCAGCCGCATCGCCTCGATGCGGGCCCGCTTCTTGTCGTTGGACTTGATCACGTACCACGGGGTGTCCCCGGTGTCGGTGTAGAAGAACATCGCCTCTTTGGCGTCGGTGTAGGCGTCCCACTTGTCGCGGCTGGCCAAGTCGGTGGGCGAGATCTTCCACTGCTTGACCGGGTCCTTCATGCGCGAGGCGAATCGGGCGTGCTGCTCGGCCTGGGAGACCGAGAACCACAGCTTGACCAGCCGGATCCCGGAGTTGACCAGCATGCGCTCGAACTCGGGGCAGGCGCGCATGAACTCGAGGTACTGCTGCGGAGTGCAGTACCCCATCACCCGCTCGACTCCGGCGCGGTTGTACCAAGAGCGGTCGAAGAACACGATCTCACCGGCCGAGGGCAGGTGCTGCACATAGCGCTGGAAGTACCACTGCGACTTCTCTTTGTCCGTGGGCACGCTGAGGGCGACGATCCGGGCGCCACGAGGGTTCATGTGTTCCATGAACCGCTTGATCGAGCCGCCCTTGCCGGCCGCATCGCGACCCTCGAAGATCATCGCGACCTTCAGCCCGTTGTCTTTGATGTGGGCCTGCATCTTGAGCAGTTCGATCTGGAGAAGCCGCTTGGTCTTCTCGTACTCCTCACGAGACATCTTCTTCTCGTAGGGGTACCCCTGGCGCCACGCCGGCAGTTCGCCGGAAGGGTCGATCACGTCGGTGGTCTCGTCCTCGGCCAGTTCGTCCATGATCTCGGCGATCGTGTCCAGATCCTCGGCGTGCCCGGGCTCTCCCGGACCGGCCACGTGCAGGTCCTTGCTCATGGTGGCCACCGTACCGTTTTGGGACCCCCCGGCGCCCCCCGGGATCGATAGAACCAGGCTCAGGTGATGGTCATCCCACCGTCGACGGCGATGGTCTGCCCGGTGACGTACCCGGCCGCGTCAGAGGCCAACCAGACCGCGGTGGCAGCCAACTCCCGCGGGTCGCCCTTGCGGCCAGCCGGAACCCGGAACTGAGCCATCTCCAGGTAGCCCTCGGGGTACTGCTCGGTCATCTCCGAGCTGAAGAAGCCCGGCGCGATCGCATTGACCCGGATCCCCTTGCGACCGGTCCACTGCTGGGCGAGGTCACGGGTCAACCCAATCAATCCGGCCTTGCTGGCGCTATAGGCGGCCTGCGGCAGGCCGGCGGTCGTCAAGCCCAGCACCGAGGAGATGTTGATGATCGAACTGCCCGGTTGCATCACCCGACCACAGGCCTGGGCCATCCAGTAGCAGCCGTTGAGGTTGACGTCGATCACCTCGCGGAACTGCTCGGGAGACTCCCGAGTGGCGGGTACGGCGGTGCCGACGCCGGCGTTGTTGATCAAGACGTCGACGCGACCGAACTCGGCCATCGCGGCGTCGACCATCGCTTGGCACTGGGAGGGGTCGGCCACGTCGGTGGGGACGGTGAGGACGCGTTGGCCCGTCGTCCGCACCGAGTCGGCGACGTGAGCCAACTTGTCGGCCCGGCGGGCGCCCAGCACCACGTCCGCACCGGCCTCGGCGAAGGCGTGCGCGAAGGCGACGCCGAGCCCCGAGGAGGCTCCGGTGACCAGCACGACCTTGTCGTCGAGCCGGAAGAGATCCAAGACGGTCATGACGGGCTACCTCTCAGTGGGCGGATCGGTCGGGTCACTCGTAGCCGAGGATCTCGTGGCGGCGCGCGCCCCACTTCAGGGCCGAGTCGAGAGCGTCCTCGATGGTCAGTTCACTGCGCCACTGGAGGAGGGCGTCGGCCTTGTCGACGTTGGCGTAGGCGCCCACGGTGTCCCCGGGTCGCGGAGGGGCCTCGGTGACTGGCAGCTTGGCGCCGTACACGTTCTCGAAGGCGGTGACCAGTTCGCGCACCGTCACTCCGTCCCCGGTGCCGATGTTGATCACCGTGCTCGGCTCGTCCACAGCGGCCAATACGTCGTCGAAACGTTCGATCGCCCTGACGTGTGCTCGGGCGAGGTCCCAGACGTGGATGTAGTCGCGGATGCCGGTGCCATCGCGCGTGGGGTGGTCGACACCGGTGATGGTGAAGGAGTCGCGCAGGCCGCGAGCGGTCAGCACCAGTTGTCCGACGATGTGTGAGGGCTCCTTGGCGTAGATGCCCGACTCTAGATCGGGGTCGGATCCGATCGGGTTGAAGTACCGCAGGATGATCGCGCGCAGGTCGGTGGCCCGGGCCAGGTCCTGCAGGATCATCTCCATCATCAGCTTGGTCCGTGCGTACGGCGACGAGGGGGCCAGCGCATCCTCTTCGGTCACCTCGAAGGTGTCCTTGAGCGCGTAGAGGCTTGCCGAGGAGGAGAACAGCACCCGCGGCTTGCCCAGGGCGACGAGTTGGTCGAAGAGCTCCAGCGACTTGGCGACGTTGTCGCGGTAGTACTCGTAGGGCTGCTCGACGCTCTCGGGCACGATGATCCGGGCGGCCATGTGGATCGTGGCCTCGATGTCGGGATGCTCGGTGAACACGCGAGTCAGCAGATCCCGGTCGGCGATGTCGCCCTCGTAGAAGATCCGGTCCTTGACGAAGACCAGCGGCCCGGTCAACAGGCTGTCCAACACGACCGGGGTATGACCGGCCTCCTCCAGCGCCTTGCAGGTCGTCGATCCGATGTAGCCGGCTCCGCCGGTGACTAACACCTTCATGGCCGTGACCCTAGCCGTTTCGTCGGCGAAGAGCCGATACCGGAGCTTTGCCGTGGTTGCAACCACGGCAAAGCTCCAACAACCTCAGCGCACCCCCCGGCCCAAGCCGGGTATGATCGGCCCATGCTGAGCAGCCTGCTCCTTATCTAGCCGCGCGCCACCCGCGTGCGGCTACCCCTCCCTGCGAGGGGTTTTTTCATGTCCGGAGCCAGCCGCCACCACCGACAGCGAGAGAGAAGATGACCGAGTCGACGCGAGAGTCCTACGACGTCCATGCCACCGAGGCCAAGTGGTTGAAGGTCTGGGAGGAACTCGACCCGTTCCGAGCCGATGACGCCGCCGTCATCGCGGGCAAGCCGAAGTACTACGCCCTGACGATGTTCCCCTACCCCAGCGGCGACCTGCACATGGGCCACGCCGAGGTGACCGCGCTGCACGACGTGATCGCCCGCTACAAGCGCCTGCGTGGCTTCGAGGTGCTCAACCCCATGGGCTGGGACTCCTTCGGCCTGCCCGCGGAGAACGCCGCGATCCGCAACAACGAGCACCCGGCGACCTACACCTACGCCAACATCGAGACCCAGGCCGAGTCGTTCAAGAGGTACGCCGTCAGCTTCGACTGGTCCCGACGCCTGCACACCTCGGACCCGGAGTACTACCGCTGGACCCAGTGGTTGTTCTTGAAGTTCCGTGAGCGGGGCCTGGCCTACCGCAAGAACTCCCCGGTCAACTGGTGCCCCCAGGACCAGACGGTGCTGGCCAACGAGCAGGTCGTGGACGGCAAGTGCGAGCGCTGCGGCGCCGAAGTCACCAAACGTGAGTTGACCCAGTGGTACTTCAAGATCACCGACTACGCGCAGCGACTGCTGGACTCCCTGGAAGTGCTGGCGCCGACCTGGCCCGACCGGGTCGTCACCGCACAGCGCAACTGGATCGGTCGCTCCGAGGGTGCCCACGTCGACTTCGTCGTACACACCCATGATGGGGACCAGAGCGTCACCGTCTACACCACCCGCCCCGACACCCTCTATGGCGCCACCTTCATGGTGGTCGCCGCCGACGCACCCCTGGCAGCGCAGTTGTGCGCCCCCGACCGGCGAGCGGCGCTGGCCGACTACCAGGTCGAGGTGCGCAAGGCCTCCGACATCGACCGGCTGGCCACCGACCGTGCCAAGACCGGCATCGACCTGGGCGTGCGCGCCACCAACCCGGTCAACGGCGAGCAGATCCCGGTGTGGGCCAGTGACTACGTCCTGGCCGACTACGGCACCGGAGCGATCATGGCCGTGCCCGCCCACGACCAGCGCGACCTCGACTTCGCCAAGGCGATGTCGCTGCCGGTACGTCGAGTGATCGACACCGGTGAGGACAACCCCGAGGAGACCTTCGTGGCCACCTCGGGCGACGGCGTCTACGTCAACTCCGGCCCACTCGACGGGCTGACCGACAAGGTCAGTGGCATCCGCACCATCGTGGCCCAGTTGGAGGACGCGGGCTCAGGCAAGGGCGCGGTCAACTTCCGCCTGCGCGACTGGCTGTTGAGCCGTCAGCGCTACTGGGGAGTGCCCATCCCGGTGGTCCACTGCGGCGCCTGTGGGGAGGTCGCGGTGCCAGAGGACGAGTTGCCGGTGACGCTGCCAGAGCTGCGCGGAGCCGACCTCAAGCCCAAGGGGACCAGCCCGTTGGGCGCAGCCACCGACTGGGTCAACACGACGTGCCCGACCTGCGGTGGTCCCGCGACGAGGGACACCGACACCATGGACACCTTCGTCGACTCGAGCTGGTACTTCCTGCGCTACTGCTCGCCCCACGACGAGACCCAGGCCTTCGACTCCGAGGCGGTCAACCGCTGGATGCCGGCCGACATCTACGTCGGCGGGGTGGAGCACGCGGTGCTGCATCTGCTCTATGCGCGCTTCTTCACCAAGGTGCTGCACGACATGGGTCTGGTCGAGGTCGACGAGCCGTTCGCCGCTCAGCTCAACCAGGGCTTCGTGATCAACCAGGGCAAGAAGATGAGCAAGTCCTTGGGCAACGGGGTCAACCTGGGCGCGGAGTTGGAGGCGTACGGCGTGGATGCGGTCCGGCTGACACTGGTGTTCGCCGGTCCACCCGAGGACGACATCGACTGGGCCGAGGTCTCCCCGGCGGGCTCGTTGAGGTTCCTGCAGCGTGCGCTGCGCCTGGCCGATGACGTCAGCAGTGAGCCCGGTAGCGACGTGACCGGCGGCGACCTGGGGCTGCGGCGGGTCACGGCCCGCACGGTGTCGGCGGCTGCCGACCTGGTGGAGTCCTTCCGCTTCAACGTGATGGTGGCTCGGGTGATGGAGTTGGTGAACCTCACTCGCAAGGCGATCGACACCGGTTGTGGCGCTGCCGATCCGGCCGTTCGTGAAGCGACGGAGGTGGTGGCCCAGTTGTTGAGCCTGGTGGCGCCGTACACCGCCGAGGAGATGTGGTCGCGCCTGGGCCATCGGCCGACGGTGGCGCTCAGCGCCTGGCCGGAGGTCGACCCGGCGCTGCTGGTCCAGGAGAGCGTGGTCGCGGTCGTCCAGATCCAAGGCAAGGTGCGCGCTCGGCTGGATGTCTCGCCCGAGATCTCCGCAGCCGACCTGGAGCAGGCGGCCATGGCCGACCCGGCGGTGCAGAAGGCGTTGGACGGGATGCAGATCCGCAAAGTCATTGTGCGCGAGCCCAAACTGGTCAACATCGTCGTCGGCTAGGAATCCGCGACGGCCCACGCGGCGGGTTCGCGCGTTCTGATCTGCGCGAAGCTGTCCGAAGCCCGCCGCGGGCGTCATCATGGCCCGGTGGTGATCGATGTCCTGGTGGTGGGCGATGCCAACCCCGACCTGGTGTTGCGAGGTGACGTCCACCCCCGATTCGGGCAGGCAGAGCAGGTTCTCGACAGCGCCGATCTGACCCTGGGCGGCTCGGCTGCGCTGGTGGCGCATGGGCTGGCTCGCCTGGGTGTCTCGGTCGGCCTGTGCGCCGCCCTCGGCGCCGATGCGTACGCCGACTTCGTGCTCGACTACCTGACCACCGCGGGTGTCGACTGCCGCCACGTCGTGACCGTGCCCGAACCGACCGGGCTGTCGGTGATCCTCAGCTCCGCGGACCGGGCGATCTTGACCCACCTGGGAGCGATCGCTGCGCTGCAGCCAGCTCACCTGCCCGACCCGGCCGGGTTCGCCCACGTGCATGCGGCCTCGGTCTATCTCGTCCAGGGCACTCGCCCTGCGCTCCCCGGCTATCTCGGGGCAGCCGCCTCGAGTTCGCTGGACACCAACGACGACCCGGCCGGCACCTGGGCCGACATCGCCGGACTCCTGGCCGCGAGCGAC
>CALMLL010000102.1 GCA_937868075.1 uncultured Marmoricola sp.
GCATGTCGCAACGCACCCTGGTTCTGATCAAGCCCGACGCCGTACGCCGTGGGCTCGTCGGTGAAGTTCTGGCTCGCTACGAGAGCAAGGGACTGACCATCATCGCCCTGCAACACCGCACGATCGACGCCTCTGTGGCTGACCGGCACTATGCCGAGCACGTCGCCAAGGACTTCTATCCGCCGCTGCGGGACTTCGTGACGTCCGGCCCCTTGGTCGCCATCGTCTTCGAGGGCGACCAGGCCGTGGAGGTCGTTCGCGCCCTCAACGGGGCCACCGACGGCCGCAAGGCGGCACCGGGCACGATCCGCGGTGATCTCTCGCTGAGCAACCGCGAGAACATCGTCCACGGTTCGGACTCACCGGAGTCCGCGGCTCGCGAGATCGCGATCTGGTTCCCGGAGTTGTAACCACCCCGGCGCCGAAAAGCACTCAGCGCGGCCCCTGGAGCCCGACGGTGCGTCGGGGAACTCCAGCGCGACCGCGCCGAGTGTCGAGAGAACCGGTCAGCTACGACGGCCCCCGCCGAGCAGCCCACCGAGCAGGTCGCCCAGGATGCTGCCCGCGGCGCTGGAGGAACGACCGCCTCCGGCACCCTGGAGGGCACCGGTCAGAACCTGCTGCAAGACATCGCCGAGCACACCGCCACCAGCGGCCGAACCGCCCCCGGCCGGCGCCGCCTGCGGCTCCTGACCCGGGAAGGTGATCTGGCCGGAGTCGCCCGACTGGCTCGGAGCCGCGCCCTTAGCGGACATCTGCTTGACGATGTAGGACAACACGATCGGCACCAGGATCGGCAGCAGCTTCTTGAGCAACTGGGAGCCCACCCCGGTGGAGCCGAGTTGGTTGATGACCTGGTCCTGGTTGTCGCCGAAGATGTGGCCGGCGGCCTTGGCGCCGTCGTTGACATCGATCTGGTCCAGGCTCATCGAGCCGCCGAAGAGGTCACCGGAGTGCTGGGTGAGGGCTTCAAGCAAGGAACCTGCGCCTGAAGGGTCGCTGGCGTTGGCCTGGAGCCCGCTCAAGATGGCCGGGATCGCGACGCTAGCGGCCTGCTGCACCAACGCGGGGTCGGAGGCCACCTGCTGGGCGATCTGGTCGATGGGGAGGGCGGACAGGATGTCTTCGACACCGGACATGCAGTTGCTCCTTGGGAGACGTGGACCGTCTCACCGTGAGACGACTCGCGAGATGAAACGTACTCCACGGGCGGTTATGACGCCGCGTGTCACTACCTGAGCCGAGGGGGCGCGGAACCTACCCTGGGGGACACGGAACCCGCGAGCTCGGCGGCGGGTTCTCTTCCCCCAACAAGCCCCACGACAGCCAGCGACGGGTTGAGACCATGGCCAACAGTTTCTTCGGCCGCGACATGGCCGTGGACCTCGGCACGGCCAACACGCTGGTCTATGTCCGCGGCCGCGGCATCGTCGTGGACGAGCCGTCCGTGGTCGCCCTTCACGCACAGACCCGAGATGTGGTCGCGGTCGGTCACGAGGCCAAACGCATGGTGGGGCGCACCCCCGACGGCATCGTGGCCATTCGCCCCCTGCGCGACGGAGTGATCGCCGACTTCGATGCCAGCGAGCAGATGCTGCGCTACTTCATCGAGCAGGTGCACCGTCGCAGTTGGCTGGCCAAGCCGCGCCTGGTCATCTGCGTCCCCACCGGCATCACCTCGGTCGAGCAGCGGGCGGTCAAGGAAGCCGGCTATCTCGCCGGCGCCCGACGTGTCTTCATCATCGAGGAGCCCATGGCGGCCGCGATCGGGGCCGGTCTGCCCGTGCACCAGGCGACCGGCAACATGGTGGTCGACATCGGCGGCGGCACCACCGAGGTGGCCGTCATCTCACTCGGCGGCGTCGTGACCAGCCTCTCGGTGCGCGCCGCGGGTGACAAGATCGACGCCGCGATCATGGCCTGGCTCAAGAAGGAGCACGGCTTGATGATCGGCGAGGCCACCGCCGAGGACATCAAGATGACCCTCGGGTCGGCCCACTGGCTGCCTGTGGAGTCCCATGCCGACGTACGCGGGCGTGACATGGTGTCCGGACTACCCCAGGCCGTCAGTGTCTCCACCACCGATATCCGGCAGGCGATCACCGAACCCCTGACCGACATCGTCGATGCGGTGCGGGCCACCTTGGACCAGACGCCACCGGAATTGGCCGGCGACATCATGGACCGGGGCCTCGTGCTCACCGGCGGCGGCGCTCGGTTGACCGGCCTCGACGACCTGATCCGCACCGAGACGGGGATCCCGGTGCACGTGGCCGACAACCCGCTCACGACGGTGGCACTGGGCGCCGGCAAGTGTGTGGAGGAGTTCGACGCGCTTGAGCCGTTGATGGTCAAAGACACCCGGAGTGGCCGATGAGGCGGGGCACTCGGCCCGCGCCGCGGGGGCCGCTGGTCCTCGCGCTGGCGCTGGCTCTCGCGCTGCTGACCCTGGACGCGTTCAGCCCTCGGGCCCTCGATCCGGCTCGCACCGCAGTGGGGGCAGTCCTTGGTCCGGTCCAGGTCGTGGGTCATCGCGTGGTGTCACCGATCGTCTCGTTGGGTTCGGCCCTGCGCACCAATGGATCCCTGCGCCACGACGTGGCCACCCTCCAGGCCCGCAACTCGGCACTGGAGTCCCAGATGCGCACGACGGGACTCGACCGAGCCCGGCTCGCGGCGTACGACGGTCTCACCCGCGCCGCCCGCGACACCGGTTATGCCCTCGTCCCAGCACACGTCATCGGCTACGGTCCGGCGGCCAACTTCTCCCGCACCGTCACTGTTGATGCCGGAAGATCCGCTGGGCTGCGACCCGACGCGACAGTGATCAGCAGCGAAGGGCTGGTCGGGCGAGTGCTGTCCGTGGGCACGTCGACCTCGACGGTGCTGTTGCTGTGCGACGCCGATTCGGTTGTGGGCGCGCGCCTGGCATCGTCGATGAAAGTCGGCTTCCTTCGCGGTCGAGGAGATCTGGGTGATCGAGCCCGGCTGGCGCTCTCGCTGGTGGACACCGCAGCCACTCCGGCACGCGGTGACATCGTCGTCTCCTGGGGCTCCGAGCGCGGTGGGCCCTACGTCGCCGGAATCCCGATCGGCACCGTGGAAAGCGTCAGGATCAGTGCTCGCGACACCACCAAGGAGGCGGTGATCCGTCCGTTGGTGTCATTCGGCTCGCTCGATCTGGTCGGCGTCGTCGTACCCAAGGGCACGCGCAGCGACCGGACCCTCATCTCACCCTCAGGGGCCTCCCGGTGACCCCCCGCGCGGCCTCGCTCATCGCCGCCCTGGTCGCCGGCGCGGTGATCCTGCAGACCGCGTTACTGGCGCCCCTGGGTCCCTACGTGCCGCACCTGGTCATGGTGGCGGTCGTGGCTGTCGCCCTCGCGGTGGGTCCGCAGGCAGGGGTGATCGCCGGACTCATGGGTGGTCTGCTGATCGATCTGGCGCCGCCAGGGGACCACCTGGTGGGCCGGTGGGCGGTGGCCTTGATCGTGGTGGGATACCTCTGCGGACGAGTGCGTTACAAGCCTGGTCGCCGGGTCGGAACCGCGGCACTCGTGGCGGCAGCATCCTTCGTCGGCTATTCCGTCTTCGCACTCACCGGTCTGGTCGGTGGTGAGCGCAGCGCACCGCTCTCGGCGATGGTGGCGGCCATCGCGATCAGTGTGGTCCTCAACGCCGTGATCGGTGGGGTGTTCGTGCCCTCCCTGACGCGGCTCATCGGCCGCTGGCACCCGGCTGAGGCGCTGGTCCGATGACGTCGACGACAGCGCGGCCGCGGCTGTCGGTCGGGGTGCAGAGCAGGTTGCGTCTGTTCGTCATCCACGCCCTGATGGCCTCGTTGTTCCTGACCTTGTTCGCGAGGCTGTGGTACGTCCAGGTGCTGACCGGGGACACCTACCGAGCCCAGGCGGCCAACCAGTCGGTTCGCGATGTGGTCGTTCAGCCCGTTCGTGGCCTGATCGTGGACGACCAGGGTCGGCCACTCGTGGCCAATCGAGGCAGTTGGGTGGTCAGCATCGACCGCACGCTGTTCTCCCGGTTGGGCCAGGTGCAACAGGACCAGGTCCTGACGCGGCTGAGCCGGGTCACCAAGGTCCCGATCAAGGCGCTGCGGGCGCGCACGGTGCTCTGTGGCGAACCGAACGCCCAACCCAAGAGTTGTTGGAACGGCTCGCCCTTCCAACCGGTACCGGTGGCCGAGGACGTGGGGGAGAAGGTCGCCGTGGCCATCCTGGAGCGTTCGGAGACGTTCCCGTCCGTGCTGGCCGCACCTCAATCGGTGCGCACCTACCCTCAGCCCTACGCGGTCAACGCTGCCCATCTGCTGGGCTACCTGAGTCACGTGACCGAAGGTGAACTCAGCGCCGCGAAGTCGTCGGAGGATCGCTCCCTGAACGCCGCGTCCCAGGTGGGTCGGGCGGGTCTGGAGAAGGAGTACGACGCCGATCTGCGCGGCATGCCCGGCTACCGGCGAGTGGCGGTCGACTCGATGGGACGAGTTGTCGGCAACGACGGCACCACGCCGGCAACCCCGGGCAACACCTTGGTGACCAGCATCGACGCCCGAGTGCAAGGAGTCGTGGAGCGGGAACTGGCTCACGCGATCGCGGTCGCGCGGCGCACCGTCGACCCGGTCAACGGGGGCCGCTACAAGGCCGACTCTGGGGCCGCCGTGGTCCTAGACGCCCGCACCGGCCGCGTCGTGGCGATGGCCAGCCAGCCGACGTACGACCCCCAGGTGTGGGTGGGCGGGATCAGCAGCGCGCAGTTGCGTCATCTCTACTCGGCCAAGGCCGGCACCCCGCTGCTCTCGCGCGCCACCCAGGGCCAGTTCGCCCCCGGATCGACGTGGAAGCCGCTCATGACGGTGGCCGCGCTCAACCACGGCTACACCACGAACTCGCGGCTCAACTGCTCCTCGGATCTGCTGGTGGGCAACCGGGTCTTCAAGAACTACGAGTCCCGCGCCTACGGCCCGATCACGTTCGCCCAGGCGCTACAGATCTCCTGTGACACCTTCTTCTATCGGGTCGGCCTGGGCTACTGGCAACGCTACGGGTCCGACCCCGCCGATGTCGGCGCCAAAGACCCCCTGGTCAGCCAGGCCAAGGAGTTCGGCTTCGGCTCCACGACCGGCATCGACGTCCCCGGAGAGTCCAGCGGGCGCATTGCCGATCGTGCCTGGAAGAAGGCCTACTACCAGGCCCGACGCGACTACTACTGCGGCATCGACCGCCATCCCAAGCCTTCGACCGGGTCGTTCCTGCGGCGGTTCGCCCACGAGTTCTGCCTCGAAGGCGACCTCTATCGCGCCGGCGACGCGGTCAACTTCTCCATCGGCCAAGGTGACACCGTCGTCACCCCCCTCCAACTGGCCCGCGCCTACGCGGCGCTGGCCAACGGGGGGACTCTCTTCGAACCCCGTGTCGCCAAGGCCGTCGTGTCCCCCCAGGGCGAGGTCGTGCGCCGGATAGCGCCCAAGGTCGCTGGTCATCTGAAGTCGCGCAGATCGGTTCTGCGCTATATCGATCAGGCACTGACCGGCACCGCCAAGGTGGGTACCACGGCGTGGAAGTTCGTCGGCTTCCCGCTCGACAAGGTTCCGGTGCGGTCCAAGACCGGCACGGCCGAGGTGTACGGCAAGCAGACGACGTCGTGGGTGGCCTCCTACACCAAGGATTACGTGGTCGTGATGATGATCAGTCAAGGCGGCACCGGCTCGGGCACGTCCGGAGATGCGGTCCGACACATCTGGGAGCGGCTCTACGGCGTCCGCGGCTCCTCGGTCGACTCCAGCAAGGCAGCGATCCCGGGCACCTCGGCGCCGCGTGGTCTTCCCGTCTTCGCCCAGGACGGCTCGATCCTGCCGCCCAAGCCCAACACTCGGGGGTCGCGATGACCTCGCTTGCGATCCAGCGCCTCCGCGCGCCACGCCTGGACTGGGTTCTCCTGGGAGCCACCGCCGGGCTGCTGAGCATCGGCTGCCTGCTGGTCTGGTCGGCCTCCCGCCACGCTCCCGCCGAAGGTCTGGTCCAACACCACCTGCTCAACGTGGTCATCGGGGTCATGCTGCTGGTCGCCGCCTTGGTGACCGACCACCGCTACCTGCGCCTCCTCACCCCGGTGGTGTATGCCGGATCGCTGGTCGGTCTGGCCCTGGTGCTGGTGATGGGCTCGACTATCAACGGATCCCGGTCGTGGGTGCGGATCGCCGGCATGTCGATCCAGCCCGCCGAGTTCGCCAAACTGGCCGTGATCGTGACCATGGCACTGGTGGTCGCCGAACGGGTCGAGCGCTCCGGGCGCGTCCGCAGGGTCGGGACCCGTGAAGTCGTCTTGCTCCTGGCCGTGGCCGCGCTCCCGGCCGCGTTGATCATGTTGCAGCCGGACCTGGGCACGATGTTGGTGCTTTCGGCGGCGGTCCTGGGTGCGCTGGCGGTCTCGGGCGCGCCGGGGCGGTGGTTGGCCGCTCTTGTCGGCGCCGGAGTGATGGCCTCGATCGCCGTGGTCGCCCTCGGTGTGCTCAAGCCCTACCAGATCGACCGTTTCCTGGCCTTCACCAACCCGGCCCTCGACCCACGCGGGGCCGGCTACAACACCACCCAGGCACGCATCGCCATCGGCAACGGCGGCATCTTCGGGCAGGGCCTTTTCCACGGCTCGCAGACCCGGGCCGGCTTCGTCCCCGAGCAGCACACCGACTTCGTCTTCACGGTGGCGGGGGAGGAGTTCGGGCTACTGGGTGCTGGCGTCGTCGTACTCCTGCTCGGGTTGGTGGTCTGGCGGGCGCTGGTCATCGCGTTGCGGGCCACCGACATGTTCGGCCGGGTCGCGGCGGCCGGCATCGCGACCTGGATCGGGTTCCAGGCCTTCCAGAACATCGGGATGTGCCTGGGGATCATGCCGGTCACCGGGGTGCCGCTGCCGCTGGTCTCCTACGGGGGGTCATCGATCTTCGCCACCATGCTGGCCATCGGACTCCTGCACAACATCCACCTGCGCGGAGGTCGGATCGTGGCTGCCTCGGTCGTGCCGACGCGGCGCGACCTGGTCTCCTCCTGAGCGCTGGCCGTCCCAGGCCGACACGTCCGCCGCGTAGGCTTCACCCTCGTGTCCGAGCCCGCGTCCGTGTTCCCTCGCCTCGAACCGATCCTGCCGTCGGTCCAAAAGCCGATCCAGTACGTCGGCGGCGAACTCAACGCCACCCTCAAGGACTGGGGCAAGGACACCGACATGGTGCGTTGGGCGTTGATGTATCCCGACGCCTACGAAGTCGGCCTGCCCAACCAGGGCGTGCAGATCCTCTACGAAGTGCTCAACGAGCGCGACGACGCTCTGGCCGAGCGCACCTACTCGGTGTGGCCCGACCTCGAAGCCAGGATGCGCGAGCACGGCATCCCCCAGTTCACCGTCGACTGTCACCGCCCGGTGCGGGCCTTCGACCTCTTCGGGATCTCTTTCTCCACCGAACTCGGCTACACCAACATGCTCACTGCCCTCGACCTTGCCGGGATCCCGCTGCACAGCGCCGACCGCACCGATGACGACCCGATCGTGATCGCGGGCGGGCACGCCGCCTTCAACCCCGAGCCGATCGCCGACTTCGTCGACGCGGCGGTCCTCGGTGATGGGGAAGAAGTGGTCCTGGCGATCAGCAGCGTGGTCCGGGAGTGGAAAGCCGAAGGCAGACCCGGCGGTCGCGTCGAGGTTCTGGCCCGGCTGGCTGCCAGCGGCAACATCTATGTGCCGGCCTTCTACGACGTCGAGTACGCCGAGGACGGGGGGTTGCGCGCCGTCGTACCCAACCGGGCGGAGGCTCCGCCACGGGTGCGCAAACACACCTTGATGGACCTCGACTCCTGGCCCTATCCGCGCAAGCCCCTGGTGCCACTGGCCGAGACCGTGCACGAGCGGTTCAGTGTGGAGATCTTCCGTGGCTGCACCCGGGGCTGTCGGTTCTGCCAGGCCGGGATGATCACCCGCCCGGTGCGCGAACGCTCGATCACCACGATCGGCGACATGGTCGAACAGGGAGTGCGGGCCAGCGGTTTCGACGAGGTCGGCCTGCTGAGCCTGTCCAGCGCCGACCACACCGAGATCGCCGAGGTCGCCAACGGCCTCGCCGATCGCTATCAGGGCACCAACGTCAGCCTGAGCCTGCCCAGCACCCGCGTCGATGCCTTCAACATCACCTTGGCCAACGAGTTCTCCCGCAACGGACGTCGATCCGGGCTGACGTTCGCGCCCGAAGGTGGCTCGGAACGGATGCGCAAAGTCATCAACAAAGCGGTCACGGAGGAGGACCTCATCCGCACCGTCGCGACGGCGTACTCCCACGGTTGGCGGCAGGTGAAGCTCTATTTCATGTGCGGTCTTCCCACCGAGACCGACGCCGACGTTCTCGAGATCGCCGACTTGGCCACGAAGGTGATCGCCAAGGGTCGGGAGGTCTCCGGACACAACGACGTTCGCTGCACCGTCTCCATCGGCGGGTTCGTCCCCAAAGCCCACACCCCGTTCCAGTGGGCCGCCCAGCTCGACGCCGAGACCACTGACGAGCGGCTGCGCCAGTTGCGTGACACGGTGCGTGCGGACCGGCGTTTCGCGCGAGCCATCGGTTTCCGCTACCACGACGGCAAGCCCGGGATCATCGAAGGCCTGCTGTCTCGAGGAGACCGCCGCGTCGGTCGGGTGATCGAAGAAGTGTGGCGCGCAGGAGGCCGGTTCGACGGCTGGAGCGAGCACTTCTCCTACGAGCGCTGGATGAACGCCGCAGCGATCGCGTTGGCCGGCACCGGTGTTGATGTCGCGTGGTTCACCACCCGCGAGCGAACCTACGCCGAGGTGTTGCCCTGGGACCACCTCGACTCGGGCCTCGACAAGGACTGGCTCTGGCAGGACTGGGAGGACGCGCTGGCCGCTGCCGACGATCCCGAGTCGGTGGCCGATGTCGAGGACTGCCGTTGGACTCCGTGTTACGACTGTGGGGTGTGTCCAGAGATGGGCACCGACATCCAGATCGGTCCGACCGGCCAGACCCTGCTGCCGTTGAGCGTGGTCTGACGCCGACTGCTCCACGGGCCTGCTCGGCCTCGGTCGGGCGCTCATGCATGTGCGTTTGTCCGTAACGAAGCAGCGGGTTGCTAGTGACATGGGACACGTCACAGGCGTAGGTTCCGATGTTGGCTCACCCCAGCCGCCCGAACAACAAACCTGGAGATCCCATGTCGCAGATCCGTCATCGGTTCGTCGCGATGCTCGCCGTGGCTGCCCTGGCAACCACCGCCTGTAGCGCCGAATCGCAGTCCGAGGCCGAGCGGGAGCGCGAAGCCGCTGCCAAGGCCGGGCTGAAGTCCATGCCGCACAACGCTGTTGAGAAGTACCTCATGATTTCCGGCACCGACCCCGAAGAGGCTGGTCGGGAGTCCAAGGAAGCCGCCACGCTGGCCGAGCAGTACGCCCAGGCGCGTACCGCGCCCAGTGGCATCGTCTCGCCGGGGGCCTACACCGCGGCGTACAACCAGATCCAGGCGCTGCCCAGCGCCGGGGGCTCCTGGACCGACGTCACCAAGGTGCCCTACCAGAGCGACGACCCTCGCTACCGTGACTACTACTCCAACTCCAGCGGCGGCATGGGCCACGTGTCCGGCCGGATCACCGGCATTGCCGCCGATAACGACGGCACCGTCTACGCCGCCTCGGCCGACGGCGGCGTGTGGCGCAGCACGACCGGTGGCGGCAACTGGACCCCGATCGCGGACCAACTGCCCACGTTGTCCTCGGGCGATCTGACCCTCGCGGGAGACGGTTCCCTGTGGTACGCCTCGGGTGAGGCCAACACCGGTGGTACCTCGTACGCCGGCGCTGGTGTCTTCCGGCTCGACAACCCCAAGACCGGCCAGTTCACGATGGCCGACCGGGTCGGCGGGACCGAACTCGAATCCACCACGATCGGCCGGGTCCGCTTCGGCGGCGGCTCCAAGGTGTGGGCGGCGACCAACCGCGGCATCTGGTGGCACGACTCGACCACCAACGCCGGGGACTGGCACTTCAGCTTCGCCCCCAACATGTCCTACATGCCGGCTATCCCCGCTGCGGGAATCCCGGCTGGGGCCAACTGCACCGACAACATCTCGTGCGGTGCGACCAACGCCGGCTACAAGAACATCGTCAACGACATTGCCGTCGACCCCCGGAACGCCAAGCACGTGGTGGCGGCGCTGGGATGGCGCTCGGGTGACACCTACAACGGTTTCTACGAGACCAAGGACGGTGGCAAGCACTGGGCCAAGATCAACCCGACCGGCACGATCCCGGCCAACGACATCGGCTACGTGACCTTCGCCTGGGCCAAGAACGGTTCGAAGCTCTACGCGATCAACCAGTCGCCCAAGCTGCTGAACAAGGCGACCGGAACCGTGAACTCCTACCTCGACGGCGTCTACGTGTCCGGCAACGGCTCGATCTCCGGCCCGTGGAGCAAGATCGCGGACTCGCAGAAGCTGGCGAACTCCGGTTCTGCCCTGAAGCAGTCGGTCAGTGGCAAGGGCTACGGCCCGGGCATCCAGTCCTGGTACAACCAGTTCCTGCAGGTCGACCCCGCCAACGCCAACCACGTGTGGGTCGGCCTTGAGGAGGTCTACGAGACCACCAACGGAGGCGCCGGTTGGACCACGCCAGGTCCCTACTGGAACTTCTACTTCGGCTGCTGGGACATCAACGACGCCAAGAACACCTGCTCACTGACCACCCACCCCGACCAGCATGCGGCTGCGGTGGGAGTCGTCAACGGCGTCTCGACGTTCTTTGCCGGAAACGACGGCGGCATCTACTCGCGTCCGGTCAAGGGTGCGGCCGACTCCTCCGGCCACGCCACCGACTGGTCGTCGCTGACCGCCGACGGAACCATGGACGGGTTGCAGTACTACTCCGTCGCATGGGGTGCCGACAAAGACAACGGTGGCCTCGTGGTCCACGGTGGTCTGCAGGACAACGGCGTGTCGGTCCTTCGGGGCGTCAAGGCCGACGGCACTGCAGGCGAGCCCTCGATGGGCTCCAACTTCGGTGGCGATGGCGGCGACGGCATGTCCGACCCCGCCGACGGCTGTCGGACGGTTCAGGAGTACGTCAACCTGTCGCTCTCGCTCACCGAGAACTGTGCCCAGAACCCCGGCGCGCTGACCACCGACACGGCCACGACGTACAAGATCGCGCCGGCTGACCCCGCACCGCGGTTCATCGCTCCGTTCGACTTCGACCGGAGCAACCCGGAGTCGTGGATCGCAGCCGGTAAGTACGTCTGGACCGCCGACAAGGGCTACTCCGGAATGCGCTCGGGTTCTGACTGGACCAAGGCGTTCGACCTCGGCAGCGACCCGGCCACGGGCGCGGCTCACTCGGCCACCGCGGTGGCGATGAACAACGAGGTCGCGTACGTCGGCTGGTGTGGTCCTTGCAACAACAAGGGCTTCAGCCGCGGTCTGGCCACCAACGCCTCCGGCAGTTGGCAGCAGGTCACCCTCCCTGGTGACTTCCCCAACCGCTACATCGGTGGCCTCGGGATCGACCCGGCTGACAACCAGCACGCCTACGTGGCGATCAACGGGTTCAACCGTCGGTTCACCGAGGGTCCCGGAGTCGGTGTCGGGCACGTGTACGAGACCACCGACGGTGGGGCAACGTGGTCCGACATCTCCACCAACCTGCCCGACGTGCCCACCAGCTCGATTAAGCAGACCGCAGACGGTGCCCTCATCCTGGGCTCCGACCTGGGCGTCTTCTACCGAGCAGCGGGCAGCACGGACTGGCAGAAACTGGGCGGCAACTTCCCGCTGACCACGGTCACGGATGTCGAAGTCACTGCCGACAACACGGTGCTGGCGGCCACCCACGGTCGCGGTATCTGGAGCATCGCCTTGCCGTGATGCGCTGATGTGTGATCGGGCCGGGCGTGCATTCGCCCGGCCCGGTTGCTTTTTCCTGCGCGTACGACAGGGGGTGTGCTCGGGATGTTGGAGCTGTGCCGGGGTCGCAACCCCGGCACAGCTCCGGTATCGCGTCTTCGCCGACGAAACTGCCCGGCGGGCGGCTACGTTTCGAGGGTGATCACCGACGAGCAGCGGAGGGCCAGGCTGGGGGTTCGGCATGGGTTGGCCACGCGGGTGGGGTCGGCCCTGGAGGCGGCTCGGGCGGTGGTCTGCCTTCATGCCACCGAACCGGCCACTCCCTACCTATCGGTGTGGGCCCGCACAGGTCTGGGCCGAGCGGCGTTCGATCAGGCCATGTACACCGATCGTGAACTGGTCAAGCAACTTGCGATGCGGCGGACCTTGTTCGTGTTCCCGCGCGAGGTGATGCCAGCTGTCTGGGGGAGCGCCTCTGCTCGCGTCGCCGACCAGATCGGACCACGACTGGCCCGGGAGATCGAGCGCTGCGGTCTGGCCGAGGACGGTGGTGCCTGGCTGAACAGGCAGGACGCGGCGGTCCGCAGCGCACTGCGCCAGCAACCGATGACGACCGCAGACCTTCGGGCGGCGGTCCCGGAGCTGGACCAGCGCATGGTGCTCAGCCCTGGAAAGCCCTACGAAGCCGAGGTCGCAGTCGCCAATCAGGCGATCACGGTGCTCGCCGCCACCGGGCGTATCCAGCGCGGTGCCAACCGGGGTACGTGGCGTTCAAGTCGCCCGGAATGGACCACCGACGACGATTGGCTGGGAGGTCCTGCGACCCCGCTGCACCCGGAGGAGGGCTACCGGCACCTCATCGGCGCATGGTTGCGGCAGTTCGGACCCGGCACCGAGGACGACATCGTGTGGTGGTTGGGGGCCACCAAGTCCGTGGTCCGCCGAGCGTTGGCCGACCTGCGAGCCGTGGAGGTCCAGACAGGCGTCGGCCCCGCCTTCGTGCTTCCTGACGACGTGGTGGACCCGTCCGATGACCTGCCCGAGCCGTGGGCTGCCCTGCTGCCGGTGCTCGATGCCACGACGATGGGCTGGAAGCACCGCGACTGGTATCTCGGCGATCACGCCGGGCAGCTCTTCGACGGCAACGGCAATGCCGGCACCACCGCCTGGTGGAACGGGCGCGTGGTGGGTGGCTGGCATCAAGATCCCGACGGAGTCGTGGTGGTCGATCTATTGGAGGATGTGGGCGCCGACGCCACCGCACAGTTGACCGACAGGGCGGTCGAACTCACCGACTGGTTGGCCGGGGAGATCGTCGGCACGCTCTACCCCTCCCCCCTGAGCCGGGCACACCGGTCCTAACAGTTCGCCGTTACGGCTACCGTGTGCGCGTGAGCAGCCGGTTCTCGTTTTCGCGATCCAACGACTCCAGCCCCCACGGCCACTGGTTCCGAGTGGGCACGCTGGAAGTCACCAGTTCGATCCTGTTCGTGTTGGTGAGCGGAGTCTTCATCCTCAGTTACGCCTTCGCCGGCGCGCTGCACCGCTATCTTGCGCTCAACCCCGGCCAGGTCCTGCACGGATTCGTCTGGCAGATCCTGACCTGGCCCTTCAGCCAACTCGGTTTGTCGATCTGGACCCTGATCGCGCTGGCTCTCATCTGGGTCTTGGGCCGCGAACTCGAAGCCGACATCGGTCGCTTCCGCTTCGCTCGATTCCTCGTCGGCTGCACCGTGGTGCTGGCCTTGCTCACCGTCGCCTTGAGCCTGATCTTCTACGGCCCTATCGACGCGCCGCTGTTGGCGGGTCCGCAACTGCTCCAGTTCGTCCTCCTGCTGGTCTATATCGGCCAGTACCCCCAACGCCGTTTCTTCTTCAACATCCCCGGCTGGGTTCTGGGTGCCGCATTCGTCGGCATCCAGGTGATCGTCTATCTCGGCAGCCGCTACTGGTTCGGGCTGATCCAGTTCGTCCTGGGACTCATTGCGTGCGCTCTCGTGGCCCGCTCGGTGGGTCTCCTCGGTGAGGTCCGCTTCCTCGGCCAGCGCCGCCGGCGTACGCCGAAGGCCAAGCGGCCCCGCGAAGGCAAGGGGATGACGCCGACGGTGGTTCCCGGACCGTGGCCGAAGCCGCCCAGCAACGACCAGGAGGCCCTGGACCTCTTGCTGGACAAGATCCACGCCACCGGCATGGACTCCCTCACCGCCCGTGAGAAGAAGCAGTTGCTGGTGCTTCGCGAGCGTTTGCGGGGGCAGTGAGCATGGCCCGGGAGATGCCGGTCCAGCAACCGCCGCCGGTCCAACGGGTCCGGATCGCCTACGCCAAACGTGGTCGGTTGCGGTTCACCAGCCACCGCGACTTCAGCAGAGCCTTCGAACGTGCCCTGGTGCGGGCCCGAATCCCCATGGCCTTCAGTTCGGGGTTCAACCCCCATCCGAGGATCTCCTACGCCGGAGCGGCCCCGACCGGCAGTGCCAGCGAGGCCGAGTATCTCGAGATCGGTTTGGCCGAGACGATGCCCACCGACCAGATCGCGGCGTTGCTCGATGAGTCGCTGCCCGACGGGCTCGACATCATCGAGGTCGTGACCAGTGCCGGCGGGTCGTTGGCCGACCGCCTGGAGGCCAGTCACTGGCAGATCACCATGCCCGGCGTCGACCTTCCTCGGGCCGAGGAGGCGGTGGCCCGCTTCCTGGCGACCGCAGAGATCCCGGTCGAACGCATGACCAAGAAGGGGATGCGGCGCTTCGATTCGAGGGCCGCCGTCGTACACCTGTCCGCGCGCGCGGGTGAGAACACCCCAACACACGAGACGTGTGCCATACTCGACGTGGTCTTACGACACGGGATTCCGTCTGTGAGACCCGACGACATTCTCGCCGGACTCCGCGAGATCGCCGGACTCGACGCCGAGGTTGCCCCCGTGCAACAGCGACTGGCGCAGGGCCCGCTCGATCCTGTCACCGGCACGGTGGGAGACCCGTTGTCACCTGACCGCGACGCGGCCGTCCCCAACGGTCGCTGACCGCGGTTGGTGCGATCGGTCCTCCACTGACTACGCGGAGGGTGTCGCCGCACTACTGCAGGCTTCTGGCGTGCGCCTTGGCGTACGCCGACGACACCCAGCACCCGGGTGCATCGCATCTGGTGCTGACAAGGAGAGCACATGCTCGACCAGGACAACCCCACCTCACCAACCGACGACCTCACCTCGGGCTCAGCCCCGGAGATCACCCAGGAGTCGGGCCAAGACCTCGGCGTCGGCAAGCCGGTGAAGAAGTCGGCTCCACGCAAGCGAGCGGCCAAGAAGGCAACGGCCGCCGCCCCCTCCGGTTCAGATCAGCCGGTCGACGACGAGGACCCCGCCGACGCGCCAGCTGCGAAGGCACCCGCGAAGAAGGCGACGGCCAAGAAGCCAGCAACGAAGAAGCCAGCAACGAAGAAGGCGGCAACCAAGAAGCCTGCGGCCAAGAAGTCGAGCGCCGAGCGCACGGAGTCGACAGCCACCGCCGACGAGGCGCCGGCTGAGACCCCGGCTCGCGCAAGAGCAGCGAAGAAGAAGACCACCAAGGCCGCGGACGCCACCCCCGTGTCGGCCGCGGAGGCGGCCCCGGCGACGGAAGCAGACTCGGCAGCAGACACTGCCACGGACACGACCGAAGCCCCCCGCGCAAGCGCCATCTCGGTGCTCTTCCAGCCGCCCGTGGCCACGACGACCACCACGACTCGGCGGCGCGCCTCGACTCGGCGATCAGGGCCCCCCACCGTGGCCGAACCCGATCCCGCCGACGTCGAACCCGACGACGAACTGGAGCCCGACGACACCACCCTGGACTCGGCTGAGACGAGCGAGACCGACGACAACGGGGAGAGCGGGCCACGTCGACGTCCGCGCCGCCGCGGTGGCCGCCGCCGCCGCAAGCCCGCCGACGGGGAAGAAGGGACCGACGAGACCGGTGAGGACACCGACTCTGTTTCGGGCTCTGATAATGGCTCCGACACCGGTGGCTCCGAGGGTGAGGACGGTGTTGACTCCGAATCCGACGATTCCGCCGGTGAAGGTGGCCCACGTCGCCGCCGGCGCCGCCGGCGTGCCCCCAGCGACGACGCCGGCGACGGCAATGGGCGCGCTCGCAACCTCGAGGACGAGATCACCGCGGTCACCGGGTCCACGCGACTGGAGGCCAAGAAGCAGCGTCGCCGCGAAGGTCGTGAGGCCGGTCGCCGCCGCGCCCCGATCGTCAGCGAGGCCGAGTTCTTGGCCCGCCGCGAAGCCGTCGACCGGGTCATGGTCATCCGCCAGCGCGAGGACCTGACCCAGATCGCAGTCCTGGAGGACAAGGTTCTGGTCGAGCACTACGTTGCCCGCGAATCGCAGACCTCGCTGATCGGCAACGTCTACCTCGGTCGTGTCCAGAACGTGCTGCCGAGCATGGAAGCGGCCTTCATCGACATCGGCAAGGGCCGCAACGCGGTGTTGTACGCCGGCGAGGTGAACTGGCAGGCACTGGGCCACCCCGACGGCCAGCAGCGCAAGATCGAGTCGGTCCTGCAGTCTGGCCAGCACGTCCTCGTTCAGGTCACCAAGGACCCCGTGGCGCACAAGGGTGCCCGTCTGACCAGCCAGATCAGCCTGCCGGGCCGATTCCTGGTCTATGTGCCGGACGGCACCACCAGCGGGATCTCGCGCAAACTGCCTGACACCGAGCGCAACCGACTCAAGAACCTCCTCAAGGACATCGTTCCCGACACCGCCGGGGTCATCGTGCGCACTGCGGCGGAAGGGGCCAGCGAGGACGAACTCACCCGCGATGTCGAGCGATTGACCGCCCGGTGGGCCGACATCGAGCAGAAGGTGGCCGCCGGACGGGCTCCCGAACTCCTCTACGGGGAGCCGGATCTGACCCTCAAGGTCGTTCGCGACCTGTTCACCGAGGACTTCTCCTCATTGGTCATCCAAGGCGACGACGCCTGGGACCTGGTCGACGGCTATGTCTCACACGTGGCTCCCGACCTGCGTGAACGCCTCAGCCGGTTCGAGCCCCAGGAGGGCCAGTCGGGGGACATCTTCGCCGCTTACCGCGTCGATGAGCAGATCGCCAAGGGACTCGACCGCAAGGTCTGGCTGCCCTCGGGCGGCTCGTTGGTCATCGACCGCACCGAGGCGATGACGGTGGTCGATGTCAACACCGGCAAGTTCACCGGTTCGGGCGGCAACCTCGAAGAGACCGTCACCAAGAACAACCTGGAGGCAGCCGAGGAGATCGTGCGGCAACTGCGCCTGCGCGACATCGGCGGCATCATCGTCATCGACTTCATCGACATGGTCTTGGAGTCCAACCGTGACCTGGTCCTGCGCCGACTGGTGGAGTGCCTCGGCCGGGACCGGACTCGTCACCAGGTTGCCGAAGTGACCTCATTGGGTCTGGTGCAGATGACTCGCAAGCGCATCGGAACGGGCCTGTTGGAGGCCTTCAGTGCCGACTGCGACCACTGCAAGGGACGCGGTGTCGTGGTCCACGAGCAGCCGGTCGAGCCTGCCCCTGTACGCGAAGAGGCGCCCGCGCGCGGCCGGCGTACCCGCGGCCGCCCGGCGGCCACCACGCCGAGGACCACTCCGCCGGTTCCTTCGCCTCGCGACCTCGCCGGATCCTCACCGCGCCCCGAACCGGTGGAGGGTGAGGACGCCGACGCGACGGCCTCCATCGAGGCAGCGGCATCCGCCGAGCCGGGAGCAGCCGATGTCGAAGCGCAGGATGCAGTCGAGAGCACCGATGGGCTCAACTCGCAGACACCGGCCGACTCCGAGCCGACCGGGCCCGCTGCAGCCGACGGATCCGAGGCCGAGTCGGCTGCCGAGGTAGAGGCGGTTGTCGTCGAGCCGGCCCCGGTGGTCAAGACCAGCACTCGTCGTCGAGGCGCACGTCGCCCGGCGGGACCTCCGGCCACACCCGTCGACCAACCTGCTGGCGACCCGGCCAACGAGCAGAGCCCAGAATCCGCGGAGGTGGCCACCGTCGGCCTCGTCTCACTGGTCACTGCGCTGGCGGCTGAAGAGGACGCTGCCGACGACACTCTCGGGGACGAGGGTGCAGACGAAGACAGCACCGACGCAGACACCGCGATCGGTGAGGACGGCACCGACACGGTTGCGGCCAACCTGGTGCACGTCCCGATCAAACGCAAAGGTTCTCGCAAGCGTTAACCCCGGCCGAGAAAGCCTCGGCCGGTTCCACTCGGCAGAAGGGTGACCACGATGACGTCGCAGACTCGGCTCGATGATCGAGCGCATGTCTTCCACTCCTGGTCGGCGCAGGGGTTGATCAACCCGATCAACATCGTCTCGGCCCAGGGCAGTCACTTCACCGACGAGGACGGCACGACCTATCTCGACTTCAGCAGCCAGTTGGTCAACGTCAACATCGGCTATCAGCACCCCAAGCTGGTGGCCGCGATCGCCGAGCAGGCGGCGAAGTTGTGCACGATCGCGCCGTCCTTCGCCAACGACGCCCGCTCCGAAGCCGCGCGCATGATCACCGAGCGCGCCCCGGGCAACCTCAACAAGGTTTTCTTCACCAACGGTGGCGCCGAGGCCAACGAGAACGCGGTCCGGCTGGCCCGGCTCCACACCGGCCGGCACAAGATCATGGCTGCCTACCGCAGTTACCACGGGGCCACCTCGACCGCGATCACCCTGACCGGTGACCCGCGCCGGTGGGCCAATGAGCCGGGGGATCGAGCCGTCGTCCACTTCTGGGGGCCCTACCCCTACCGGTCGGCCTTCCACGCCACTGACGAGGCCCAAGAGTGCGAACGAGCCCTGCAGCACCTGCGGGAGACCCTCATGGTGGAAGGCCCGCAGACGGTGGCCGCCATCATTGTGGAGACCGTCGTGGGCACCAACGGGATCCTGGTTCCGCCCGATGGCTACCTCGCCGGCGTACGCCGGATCTGCGACGAGTTCGGGATCGTGCTGATCGCCGATGAGGTGATGAGTGGGTTCGGGCGCTGCGGTGAATGGTTCGCGATCGACCACTGGGGAGTGGTCCCCGACCTGATCACCTTCGCCAAGGGCGTCAACTCCGGCTACGTGCCGCTGGGCGGGGTGATCATCTCCGACGAGATCGCCGCGACGTTCGACCAGCGCCCCTTCCCGGGCGGCTTGACCTATTCCGGGCACCCGCTGGCGTGCGCCTCCGCGGTGGCATCGATGAAGATCTTCGAGGAGGAGGGCATCATCGAGCACGCTCGCCACCTCGGTACCGACGTGATCGGTCCGGAGTTGGCCAAGATCGCGGCCCGCCACCCCAGTGTGGGTGAGGTTCGCGGGCTCGGGGTCTTCTGGGCGGTGGAGTTGGTCAAGAACCAAGACACCCGGGAACCGTTGGTGCCGTTCAACGCCGCCGGCGAGGCCGCCGCGCCGATGAACGCGTTCGGCGCAGCGTGTCGAGCCGAGGGGCTGTGGCCTTTCGTCCACTTCAACCGCACCCACGTCGTGCCTCCGTGTACGACGACCGATGAGGAGATGCTTGAGGGCCTGGCCATGCTGGACCGGGCTCTCGAGGTGGCAGACGGCTTCTGCGTCTAGAAGCCAGTGCTGGGGGATCGGTCACGTTGGTGGCCACCGTTTTGACCCTGTAGCCCGCGCCCGCGTAAAGTAGCCCCTCGGTGTGTTCTCACGCCGAATCCCCGTGTGCGTGCTCGCCGATGCGTGCTGCACCGGCCCAGACGTTGAATGACATTCGAGGAGAGTGACTCGCGGTGTACGCGATCGTGCGCAGTGGCAGCAAGCAGCAGAAGGTTGCCGTGGGCGACGTCATCGAGATCGACCGCACCGACGCTGCGGTCGGTGACACGGTCTCTCTGCCCGTCGTGATGACCGTCGACGGTGAGACCGTCAAGGCCACCGGTCTGGACAAGGTGACGGTGACCGCTGAGGTTCTCGGCGCCACCAAGGGCCCCAAGATCATCATCCAGAAGTACAAGAACAAGACCGGCTACAAGAAGCGCCAGGGTCACCGTCAGAAGTACACCCAGGTCAAGGTCACCGACATCTCGCTCTGATCCTCACCGGATCGCTTACGAAGGATTTGAATTCATGGCACACAAAAAGGGCGCAGCGTCCACCAAGAACGGTCGTGACTCCAACTCTCAGCGCCTCGGCGTGAAGCGCTACGGCGGCCAGGTCGTCAACGCTGGCGAGATCATCGTGCGTCAGCGTGGCACCCACTTCCACCCCGGTGCGGGCGTGGGGCGTGGCGGCGACGACACCCTGTTCGCCCTGGTGGCAGGCGCGGTGGAGTTCGGCACCAAGCGTGGCCGCCGGGTGGTCAACGTCGTCCCCCAGTAGTTCGCAGTTGCTTTCGCTAGGGCGCTCCTGACATCGGGGGCGCCCTAACGCTTTGTGGAAGGAATCCCGTATGGCAGTCCCGACCTTCGTGGACCGCGTGACGTTGCACGTCATCGGCGGCCGGGGCGGAAACGGGGTGGCCTCGGTGCACCGCGAGAAGTTCAAGCCCCTCGGTGGCCCCGATGGTGGCAATGGTGGCCCCGGTGGTTCGGTGATCCTGCGCGTCGATCCCGACGTGACCACCCTGATCGACTACCACCTCGGCGGCGTACGTCGTGGCGAGCACGGCGGCCACGGCGCCGGCAGCCACCGCAACGGGGCCCACGGCTCTGACCTCGTGCTTGCGGTGCCCGACGGCACCGTGGTGACCGACAGCCAGGGCACGGTGCTGGCCGACCTGGTGGGTGCTGGCACCGAGATGGTGATTGCCCACGGTGGCCGCGGCGGCTTGGGCAACGCGGCCCTGGCCAGTGCCAAGCGCAAAGCTCCGGGGTTCGCACTGCTCGGTGAACCCGGCGACGACCTCGAGATCGGCCTCGAACTCAAGGTCGTCGCCGATATCGGCCTGGTCGGCTTCCCCAGTGCCGGCAAGTCCTCCCTGATCGCCGCGATCAGTCGCGCCCGCCCCAAGATCGCCGACTACCCGTTCACCACGCTGGTACCCAACCTCGGGGTCGTCACCGCCGGGGACACCACGTTCACGGTGGCCGACGTGCCCGGACTGATCGAGGGAGCCAGCGAGGGGCGCGGGCTGGGCCACGACTTCCTGCGCCACGTCGAGCGGTGCGCGGCCCTGGTCCACGTGATCGATCTCGCCACCATGGAACCCGGGAGAGACCCGATCAGCGACCTTGATGTGATCGAGGCCGAACTGGCTTCCTACGGCGGTCTGCAGGACCGGCCCCGCATCGTGGCGCTCAACAAGGCCGACATTCCCGACGGCCGCGAGATGGCGCAGATCGTGGCCGACGATCTGGCCGCGCGGGGCCTGGATGTCTACCTCGTCAGCGCGGCCACCCACGAGGGCCTGCGCGACCTGAGCTTCGCCATGGCGCGTCTCGTGGTGGCCAGACGAGCGCAGTTGCCTGCCGCCGAACCCAAACGCATCGTGCTGCGCCCGACCGGTTCGGGAGGCGGCGAGGAGTTCACCATCCGGCACACCGGCGAGGGCTGGCGGGTGCGGGGAGAGAAGCCGGAGCGGTGGATCAAGCAGACCGACTTCAGCAACGACGAGGCCGTGGGCTTCCTTGCCGACCGCCTCAATCGACTCGGTGTGGAGGAGAAGCTGGTCAAGCTCGGTGCCGTCGAGGGTGATCCCGTGCTGATCGGCGATCCCGACAACGCCGTGGTCTTCGACTTCAAGCCCGGCCTCGACGCCGGCGCCGAGATCCTTGGCCGTCGCGGCGAGGACACCCGCTTCACCGAATCACGCCCAGCGGCGCAGAGGCGTCGAGCCATCGAGGGCGCCATGCCGGAGCGAGCCGATCACGAAACTCGCGCCGACGTGGCCCGCAAACTCGACCACGATGAGGCCGATGATCTCGACGTGGATCAGCCCGCAGGGGAGTGGGAGAACGACCTGTGACCCGCATCGTCGTCAAGGTCGGCTCCTCCTCGCTGACCACCGCCAACGGCGGCATCGACCCGGCCCGGGTTTCTCGGCTGGTCGATGCGGTCGCGGCCGCGCGACTGACCGGCGTCGAGGTGGTCCTGGTCTCATCGGGGGCCATCGCCGCCGGGCTGGCGCCGTTGGGCCTTCGACGGCGCCCCAAGGCCCTGCCCGCGCAGCAGGCCGCGGCCTCGGTGGGTCAGGGCCTCCTGGTGCATCGCTACACCGAGGAGTTCGCCCGCCACAAGCTGGTGGCCGGCCAGGTGCTGTTGACCCTGGACGACGTGACCCGCCGCAGCCACTACCGCAACGCCTACCAGACCTTCGCCAAGCTCCTGGACCTCGGTGTGGTGCCGATCGTCAACGAGAACGACACCGTTGCCACCACCGAGATCCGCTTCGGCGACAACGACCGACTTGCGGCGCTGGTGGCACACCTGGTGCATGCCGATCTGTTGGTGCTCCTCTCCGACGTCGACGGGTTGTACGACGGCGTCCCCACCAACCCCGCCAGCGCATTGATCACCGATGTCCACGACCTGGCTGAACTCGACGGCATCACGTTCGGCAAGTCCGGCTCCGGTATCGGCACCGGTGGGATGCAGACCAAGATCGAGGCGGCCAGCATCGCGACCGCGGCCGGGATCCCGGTCGTGGTGACCAGCGCGGAGCAGGCCACCGCTGCGCTGTCCCAGCAGCGGGTCGGCACAAGGTTCCACGTGACCGGTCGACGCCGCCCGACCCGGTTGCTGTGGCTGCAGCACGCCACCGAAGCCAAAGGCGCCCTGGTCCTTGATGCCGGCGCGGTGCGAGCGGTCTGTGAGCGTGACGCCTCGTTGCTGCCGGCTGGGGTCACTGCGGTCAGGGGTGCCTTCGTGGCAGGTGACCCGGTCGATCTGCTCGGCCCGGACGGGACCCGGGTGGCCCGGGGCCTGGTCAACTACGACGCCGACGAACTGCCCAGTCTTCTCGGGCGTTCCACCCGCGATCTGGCGGCCGAGATGGGGTCGGCGTACGAGCGGGAGGTCGTGCACCGAGACGACCTGGTGCTGCTGGGCCCCACCGCGCACTAGCCTGGCCTGCGTGAAGGAGGCTCCGATGACTCTCACCGTGGCGGACGCGGCCCGGCAGGCCCGACGGGCCAGCATCGCACTGGCCACCGCGACCCGCGCGGTCAAGGACGCCGCCCTGGAGGCGATGGCCGAGGCGTTGCTGACGAACTCGGCAGAGATTCTCGACGCCAACGCCCTCGACATCGAGGCCGCCGAGGCGGCCCAGACCCCGGCCCACATGATCGACCGCCTCCGGCTGGACGAGGCTCGGCTGGCGGGCATGGCCCAGGGGCTGCGCGACGTGGCTCGCCTGGCTGATCCGGTGGGCGAAGTGGTCAGGGGCAGCACTTTGGCCAACGGACTGGAGATGCGCCAGGTCCGGGTGCCCTTCGGGGTGGTGGGGATCATCTACGAGGCCCGCCCCAACGTCACCGCCGATGCGGCCGGTATCTGTCTCAAGAGCGGCAACGCGGCGTTGCTGCGTGGCAGTTCGAGCGCGGCTCATTCCAACGCCGCGATCGTGTCGGTGCTGCGCGAGGCCGCCCGGTCACAAGGGCTCTCTCCCGACGTGGTGCAACTGCTCTCCTCGGACTCGAGAGAGTCGGTCAAGGACCTGATGCGGGCCCGCGGTCTCGTGGACGTGCTGATCCCGCGAGGGGGAGCGGGCCTGATCCGCACGGTCGTGGCCGAGTCGACGGTGCCGGTGATCGAGACCGGGGTCGGCAACTGCCATGTTTACGTCGACGAGCACGCCGACCTCGAGATGGCGGAGCGGATCGTGCTCAATGCCAAGACCCACCGCACCAGTGTGTGCAACTCCGCAGAGTCGTTGCTGGTGCACGCGGCCCTCGCCGAGTCGTTCGTGCCCCGGATCACCCGGGCGCTGCAAGAGGCGGGGGTGCTGGTTCACGGCGATGAGAGGTTCCAGGAGATCCCCGGAGTGGTCGCCGCGACCCCGAGCGACTACGAGACTGAGTACCTCGCGATGGAGATGTCCGCGGCCGTCGTACCCTCCCTGGACGCGGCCATCGAGCACATCCGCCGCTACTCCTCCCAGCACACCGATGCCATCGTGACCGGGTCGACCCAGGCCGCCCGGCGCTTCATCGCCGAAGTGGACTCCGCCGCGGTGATGGTCAACGCCAGCACCCGCTTCACCGACGGCGGGGAGTTCGGTTTCGGAGCCGAGATCGGGATCTCGACGCAGAAACTGCACGCGCGTGGCCCCATGGGGCTCACCGAGATGACCACCACCAAGTACGTCGTCACCGGCGACGGGCACGTCCGCTGACACGATCGGCGCGAGCGTCGTTAGACTCCCACCCATGACGTTGATGACTGTGGCCATGGAAGCCGCCTCCACCGGCGCTGGCGCCACCCCCTACTGGGTGGGCGGCACCGCGTTGGTGATCCTTTTCGGCGCGATGTTCGCGCTGATCGCCTTCGGCAACGGCCGGGATCACTCCTGACCCCCGGCGCTGCCCGACACCCCAGTCGCCGCCGCATCGGGGTGATGGGCGGTACGTTCGACCCCATCCACCACGGCCACCTGGTCGCGGCCAGCGAAGTGCAGGCGTGGTTCGATCTTGACGAGGTGGTCTTCGTACCCACCGGTCAGCCCTGGCAGAAGTCTGATCGAGTCGTCAGTGCTGCCGAACACCGTTACCTCATGACCGTGGTGGCGACCGCTTCCAATCCACGATTCACCGTCTCTCGGGTCGACATCGATCGCGCCGGGCCGACCTACACCATCGACACGCTGCGTGACCTGAGCGGGGTCTATCCCGACGCCGACCTCTACTTCATCACCGGCGCCGATGCCCTGGCTGCGATCTTGACGTGGCGATCGGCGGAGGAACTGTTCGAGTTGGCCCATTTCGTCGGCTGCACCCGGCCGGGGTTCGAGATGGACGCCACGACACTGGACGGCATCCCCACCGACCGCATCACGATCATCGAGATCCCCGCCCTGGCCATCTCCTCCACCGACTGCCGAGAGCGCCGCAAGGCGGGCGAACCGGTCTGGTATCTCGTGCCCGACGGCGTGGTGCAGTACATCTCCAAGTACGACCTCTACGCCGCGGAGCCCGCATGAGCGCCACCCCGCGGGCGATCGAACTCGCCCAGGCCGCCGCGGCTGCAGCCGCCGACAAACTGGCCACGAACCTGTTGGCGTTCGACGTGTCCGAGCAGTTGGCCATCACCGACGTCTTCGTCGTGGTCTCGGCCAGCAACGAGCGCCAGGTCAAAGCTATCGTGGACAACGTCGAGGACCGCCTGCGTGAGATCGGCGCGAAGCCGATCCGACGCGAGGGCGAGCGCGACGGCCGCTGGGTGCTGATCGACTACGGCGACATCGTCGTGCACGTCCAACATGAGGAGGAGCGGGCTTTCTACGCCCTCGAGCGCCTCTGGCGTGACTGCCCGGCCATCCAGTTGGCGCTCGACGAAGCCGTCTCGTGACACGTCGCGTCATCCTGGTCCGCCATGGCCGCACCGCCTGGAACGGTGTGGACCGCGCCCAGGGATGGGCCGACGTTCCCCTCGACGACGTGGGCCGGGCTCAGGCCGAGTCGTGTGCCCCGGCGTTGGCCGACTACGGCCCCACCGTGTTGTGGAGCAGCGATCTCGAGCGGGCCCAGCAGACCGCTGCGGTGATCGCCGCCCGAGTCGGACTCGACGTACGTCACGACGAACGGCTGCGTGAGTTCGACCTCGGCGTGCGCTCGGGGATGCTGCGCAGCGAATTCGAGGCCGCCTATCCGGCCGAGTACGCCGCCTGGATCGCCGGTCTCGACACCCCACTGGTCGCGGGAGAGGAGACGACCGATGAGGTGGCTGGGCGGCTCGCGGCCTGCTGGAGTGACCTGCTGAATACCCTGCCGACCGGGGAAACTGCCCTGGTGGTGACCCACGGCGCCGCCCTCAAGGTGCTCACCTGCGTGGCGCTCGGCCTGCCGCTGGAGGTTCGCGCGCTCCTGGTCGGCGTCGGCAACTGTCACTGGATCGAACTCGTCGAGACCGACGCAGGTGACAGGTTCCGTCTCGGTGCCTACAACCTGTGCACCCCCGATTTCACCTCAGCCGAGGGCGTTGGCTAGTATCTGCGAGTTGCCGCAAGGCATACGGGGCTGTGGCGCAGCTGGTAGCGCACCTCCATGGCATGGAGGGGGTCAGGGGTTCGAGTCCCCTCAGCTCCACCG
>CALMLL010000103.1 GCA_937868075.1 uncultured Marmoricola sp.
GGTTGCAACCCCGGTGAGGCTCCAGCTTCGCGAGCACAGCTTCGGTACGACGACCGAGTTGTCGACGATTCCTCGCCAGACCCCCACTTTGCGTTGGTCGACGGCACGCACCCCAACCATTGAATCTATGTGAACCAGCTCAGACCGGACGGAGATCTAGAGCTGACCAGGCCGCACAGCCCCCCTAATGCCCTGCCCAACCACCCGCGCGAGCCGATAGATTCGTGGCGTGTCCAACGACTCCCGTGTACTCGTCGCGTCAGTAGACGATCACCCCATCTTGCTGATGGGTATCCAGGAGTTGTCCCGGCGGGACGAATGCGCTTTTGGCCTTGTGACTATGGCGGATACGGTCGCCAATCTCTTGGCCCAGGACAGCGGTTGTTCAGTCGTGTTATTGGATCTTAGACTTGGCGACAACTCTCGACCTCGAGACAATGTGAGGACTCTGATCGAGGCCGGCTACTCCGTCCTAATATTCACCGACGGCGCGCGCCTTTCCTGGGTAGCCGAGGCTTTGGCCAGTGGCGCTGCCGGACTCGTTCTCAAGAGCGAGGCCCCCGCGACCCTCGAGGACGCGATTCTCGCGGTGAGCCGCGGCGATTCCTGGGTCTCTGCAGAAGTGGCCGAAGTGCTCGTCTCCTCGTCCAATTTGCGTCCACACCTGACACAACGGGAGGTTCAGGTCCTCGAACTCCTCAACCGGGGTCTGGCAGCCAAACAAGTAGCCCGTGAATTGGGCCTGGCGGTTGCAACCGTCAACGAGCACCTGAAGCGAATCCGTTCGAAGTACTCCGAACTGGGCAGGGATGCGGGTAATCGCGTGGCGCTGCTCCAGAGAGCAGAAGAAGACCTGTATCTAGATGGGTCACGTTTGCCTTGAGTCCGCTCACCGGTTGGTCTGCCCCCTCGCGCACCGCGATGGCCTTCACTTTGGCGGCTGTGGTCGCCCTGATCCCTGCTCTCATGGCCATCGCGATTAGCCCGGGCACCACCCGGTCCCTTTGGTGGACAGTTTCCCTGGTAGCTGGACTCAGCACAGCCCTAGGTTGGGGTGCTAGGCAGGTGTGGCTCGGCCAGTCAGTCGCGGCTCCAGCAACCCTCTTTGTAGCGGCCACGGCATTCGGCGGTCTCGCGGCTCCACCAGCTGAGTCAGCACAGCTAGGCGCTACCTTGGCCTTGAGTATCGCTGCACCAATCGCGGCTGCCTTGATTCCCATTGCCTCCAAAACCAAATCGACGGCATTCATATACGCCGCCATCCTCATTCTTGGAATAGCAGTTGGCGACTGCTCCTTATACTCCAGGTCTGACTCGTGGGGGCGCGAGGCAGTCTTCGATGGTTTGTACCTGTCAGTAATGGTACTCATTGCAAGTGCGATATCAAAGGTAATCAGGACATCACAGGCCCGACTCCGCACTCAGCTGACGCTGACTGCGACAACGCTCTCCCAAAGACTTGAAAAGGAGCAGGCCCACGCGGATATGCTCCGGCGGGATGCATTTATTCATGATGAGTTGATTGCAGCCCTCGAGGCAGTGGCCCTAGCCTCCGAAAAAGAGGGGCGAGCATATCTCCGGAGGGCTCACGATCGAATTTCCCAAGACACTGAAGGCGTGTTCAGCACGCTAGAGCTCGAGTCTGCACTAATGTCCGCGATCGATGATTTTTACCCACTGGGCGTGCTCATTCCATTGGAAGGCGAACCAACGATACTCCCGACAAACTGCGCCGCCGCACTCATCAACGCCTCGAGTGAGGCACTGCGCAACGTCGCCGCCCATGCCTATCCTTGCGATCAACAGGGTCCGGCAACAGTTTTTCTGACGCGAACCACTGATCACTTCGTGATTACTGTACGCGATCAAGGAAAGGGTTTCAACACCACACGAAGGGACTCCACGCGCTTTGGTCTGGAATATTCCATCCGGCGCTCAATGGAGTCAGTCGGCGGATCCTCCGAGATAGAAAGCGGTAAGCACGGAACAGTGGTCAGGCTGACGTGTCCACTATAGATGACGTCTATCAGAGGGTTGGTCGCGAAATTCTTGTTGCCATGGTTATCTGGATCCTGTTGCACGCGATTTTGGGCATCGCATATGCTGAGGAGCACAGCCGCCCTCTACTGCTATTGCCGGCGATCGCGGCTGCGTTCGTCTGCGTCGCCATCGCCGCGTTGAGCCCTTCCCGCGTCGATTACCTGTCCAGAGCCAGCAGCATAGCGAACTCCCTCGCCGTCACGCTAACGATGGTGGTCGCGGTCTCTTTGGTGCATCCATGGCTGTCCGCTGAAGGTCTCAGAAACTATGCAAACTGGCCCATGGGGGGGTTCAGTGGCGTCTTGGTCGTCTTGATGCTGCGGCGCCGTTTCGCCACTGCATTAGTCTGCTCGACGGTTTTGCTGACTAGCTGCACGTGGTCGATGCACTTGCGAGGTGCCCGCGGGTTCGATCTCGTTGCTGCCTCATGGCCACTGGCAGTCCCTATCTTCACGGCTCTCCTCGTGCCTGTGGGATTGCTCCTGGTGTTCGCCCACAACGATTGGATCTTCGACAATCTAGAGGTTCGACGTGTTGTGGATACTCAACGAGACAGGTCCATAGAGCGGTCCATTTCACTTGACCGTGCTCGAATCGAGGAGATCATGCTGCTTGTCGGACCGATCCTCTCTAGAGCGGCAGCCCCCGAACCATGGACTCCGGAATTGCGGAGTGCCGCTCGTCTGGGAGCCGCATCCCTACGGGATCAGCTCCAAGCCCCCGCGTTGCTGAACCCGTTGTTGGCCGAGCAAATAGGGAGAGCTCGCCAATCCGGGGTTCACGTGACCCTCTCATGTGGAGCCACGGACTCGAGCTCCAAGCCTGAGCTGCCGATCTTCATCGCCGAAACACGCGAGGCTCTCGGCTTGGTCCTTGCCGTGACGACCGGTCCGGACACCGTGCACCTCCGACTGACTGGCACTCCTTCGGCCCTTATCCGAGTCGAGTCCAGGAAGGCGGGTGAGATTCGCGATCAGGCCGCACATTTGGCGAGAAGAACTCTGGCCACGTCGCATACTATTCGTGGCGACAATGAAGAGGTCCTCATCCAGATCGACTCTCGCTGCGCCGAGGAGCCGTAGTCGCCCTTAGCGAAATCACTTCTCAGTGGTTTCCAGCAGAATGCATCTATACCGCTACCGGGTTGCGAACCCGGCGCTTCAATCGCTGTCCAAGTCCGGGGGGCGGGCCTGCGCTGTGCTGGGCCCCGACGTCCTACAAGCACAGCGCAAGCCCCGCTACTCGTGGCCCCCGCGCTCCCGTCGCAGAGACTCCTCATATCTCCTATTGTCGGCCTCATACTGATCATGCTGTGCACCGCGGGCAATAACGTGGTCCCGATGTGTGCAGGGCTCTGGATCGCGGGCTGTGAACAGCGTTACTGGCCATGCCATTCCAACCAGGAGACCCTCCATTGACCCCGGATTGAGCAGGGCCCCAATTCCGCTCCCCAATCGGACTCCATGCTTGCGGGCAAAATAGACGCGTCCCCAGCCCGCGGCGATCAGGATATACAAGATTGCTATGAATGCGCCCACATTCTCACCTCTTCCAATGCCCGCCGTGCTCGGAGCACACGAGGCCGGTAGTTCGACACTTTGAACACGTTAGGTTGCTCGTACCTCCCTTACATCCCTGGCAGTCATGTAAAGGGCGGAAACACTTCTCACACTTCAATCTGCTCTCCTTCTTAGCTAGCTAGTTACGAATACCTACTCCACGAGACATGACGTTGTAAGTCAGCGGACACCAAACCCAGGCGGTCTGACCGCTTTTGGCCCGCTTCCAATCGCTTTGAACGAACGCGCTATAGTATGGCCAGAATGTCTGCTGACAAACGGCGTAGGCTTGGTAGTACCCGGTCCCTCCCGAGCAGTACGCAGTGGAATAGGTGAAACCTCCCCCGGCCCAACAACCACTGGGTGCAGCGGTAGCCACCGCGGGGGTACCAACGAGGCCGGCGACGGCAAGACCGAGGACGGCTATCAAGCGGGCAAGATGCTGATGCAATTTCAACGAGACCACCACTCTCCAAGACTTCGGATTCTGTGTGGCAAACCTACGGTCGATTAGCCTCGAGGGCCCTACCCATTTGTAGGGACTTTACGATCGACTCGCGGTCTTGTATCAAGTGGTGACCTACACTCGCTCACTCGAAGAAGGCCGCGCCACTTCCCGCCGAGCAACTACCCCTTCTTGGAGCGAGGCGCCAACGCCGCGCGGGTCGCCTTCGAGGTCCCTGAGGATCGTTTGCGCCGCTGATCCGTGCCGGCCAGGTCCTCACCCATCCCACCGGCCACCGGCAGGTGCAGCGCCGCCTCGAGTTCGGTCAGCGCATCTCCGGTGAAGACGGCCAGCCGCTGCAGGCTCGGCAACGCATCACGGTCCCCGGTGAAGCCGAAGCACATCTTCTCGGCGTACGTCTCCAACGTGATGTTGAGCGCCATCCCGTGGGCCGGGATCGAGATCGGATAGACCGCCTCGAGTTCGGCACCTCGCAGATAGAGCTTGTGACGGGGTCCGACCACGTTGGACAGCACCAGGTTGAAGGTCGTGGGCAATGGATTGCGCACCCCGGTCATGGCCGCCAAGGTCTGGGCGACCCCAGGGGCGAGCAGGTAGCCGGTGTAGGCGAGTGCCGGCAGTTGCCCCATCCCCTTCATCTGGCGCTTGGCCGCGCGCGTCGAGCTGATCACGGCTTCGAGCCGTTGCACGGGGTCGGCGACGTCGGTACCCATCGAGGCCAGCAGTACGGCGACCTTGTTGCCGCCGCCCTCATCGCCCTCCTCACGGATGTTGACCGGCATGAACGCGACCAGCGACTTGTCCGGCAACTCCCCCAACTCCAGCAGGTAGCGGCGCAACGCGGCGCCGCAGATGGTCATCACCACGTCGTTGAGGGTTCCGTTGGACGCTCGTGCGATCACCTTGAGCCGCTCGGTCTCATAGACCTGGGTGGCGAACCTCCGGGTCCGCGACGTCCGCTGATTGAGGATGGTCGCCGGGGCGTCACGCCCGCCTTTGAGCGCACCTTGTTCCTCGCCGCGACCGAACTCCAACTTCAGCACCGCCTTGGCCACATCGGCCGCACCGGTGACGGTGCCGGTCACAGCCCCGGCCGCGCCGGCCGCCGCCCCGGTGATCATCGACGTCAGTGAGGCCGACTCCTTGGGAGGTTTGGGTCGAGACCTTGGGGGAAGTGAGTAGAAGAACTCGACGTCCTCCGCTGAGGGATCGGCACTGAGGGAGCGGGAGAGCAGTTTGACCGCGGAATAGCCGTCGACCAGCGCGTGGTGCACCTTCGTGTAGATCGCGAACCGGCCGCCGGCCAGCCCTTCGATGATGTGCATCTCCCACGGAGGACGGGTGAAGTCGAGTTGGTGGCTGTGCAGCCGACTGACCAGGATGCCGAGTTCGCGTTCGTCGCCCGGCGAGGCCAGCGCGGATCGACGCACGTGATAGTCGATGTCGAACTTCTCGTCCTCCACCCAGGCCTGCAACGGGTGCATGAGCATGTGCGGGTGGCTCAGTTTGCGGTTGAACGGCGGCATCACCGGCGCCTTCCGGGCCGCCTGAAGGAGGTCGCGCAGGAACATCGGGCCCGCGTCGGGCGGCGGCGTGAACGGCATGAGTGAGGCGACATGCATCATCGTCTCGGCGGTCTCACCCCACAAGAACATCGCATCCGACGGGGGTACGAGCCACTTCTTCGCCATGGGCGCATCCTGCCGGGTCACCCGGCAGGCGTCGAGGGGGCGCTACACGTGGGCGTCGAGCCAGGCCACCACGTCGGCTTCGACCTCGTCACGGTTGAGTTCGTTGTGCACCTCGTGGCGGGCCTCGGGGTAGTACTTCTCGGTGACCTCGCGTATGCCGGTCTCGCGCATCTGCTTGGCGACCCCCTTGACGCCGGCCGCCAACTTGCCGCCCACCGGGTCATTGGTGCCCGCGTAGAGGAAGACCGGCAGGTCGTCACGGATCTTGGCCACTTCCGAGGTGGTGTTGATCTGCTCGACGCCACCGAGCATGTCGACCCAGAACCGAGCGGTGTGAAGGTTGCCGCACAGCGGGTCGTCGACGTACTTGTCCACCTCCGACTCGACTCGAGAAAGCCAGTCGAAGGACGTGCGGTTCGGTTTGAAGGCGGCGTTGTACTGCCCGAAGGAGAGCCCGTCCATCAGTTTGCTGACCGCCCGCTTGCCGCGGATCCTGGACTCCAACTTGGCGATCGCCAGACCGACCTTGCCAAGAGCGCCAGCATCTCCAGCCGTCCCGGAGAGGATCAGCCCGTCGATGTCACCGCTGTGGGCGATGGCGTAGGAACGGCCCAGCATCGAGCCCATGCTGTGGCCGAAGTAGAAGACCTTCTGGCCAGGCTGCTCGGCGCGGATCTTGGCGACCAGCGCGCTGAGGTCCTCCACGACGCTCTGCCACCCGGCTTGGTCGGCGAAGTGACCCAGCATGCCGCCCTGGGCGGTGATCCCGTGGCCACGGTGGTCGGGCGCGTAGACGGCGTACCCAGCCGCGTTCAGGGTGGTGGCGAAGTGGTCGTACCTCGCCGCGTGTTCGGCCATTCCGTGTGCCAGCAGCACTGATGCCTTGGGAGTGACATCGGGAAGCCAGCGATGAACCGTGATTGCGGTTCCGTCGGCAACGGACAAGGCGAAGGTGTCGGCACCCATGTGATTACTCCTCGGTAGGTCAGGTTCGATCCTGCCCTGATCCCCTGAGGGTCACAAGCGGTTGGAGGTCCATTCTTCGTCGGGCATCCGGCCAGCGTCGACAAGAGTGAGGCTGACGTCCATCTCGGCGAAGACCTCGCGAGCCGAGGCCGGCATGTCGGTGTCGGTGATCACCTCGGTGGCATCGCCGAGTTCGGCCATGGCGGAGAGTCCGACCATCCCCCACTTCGAGGAGTCGCTGAGGATGTAGAGGCGCCGCGCCTTCTTGATCATCGTTCGGTTGGTCTCGGCTTCGAGAAGGTTGGGAGAACTGAAGCCGGCGACCGGGTCCATGCCGTGGATGCCCATGAACACCGCGTCGAGGTGCAGCGACTGCAGAGCCGCGATCGCCAAGGGCCCCACGAGCGCGTCGGAGGGGGTGCGCAGGCCGCCGGACAACAGCACCGTCATCGAGTCGTTGCCGCGACGGTGAAGGAGATCGGCCACCTGGACCGAGTTGGTGACAACGGTCAGGTCGGGAATGTCGACCAGGTGTCGCGCGAACGTGTGAGTCGTCGTGCCGGCCGAGACCGCGATGGCCCACCCCGGGCGCACCAGCGTCGCCGCGTAGGCGGCGATGGCTTCCTTCTCGGCCAGTCTGCGGGTGGACTTTGCTTCGAAGCCCGGCTCAAGGGCAGCCAGTTGGTTCACTCCGATGGCACCGCCGTGGACCTTCTCCAGCAGACCGGTCTCCTCCAGGATCGTCAGATCCCGGCGGATCGTCATGTCCGAGACCCCCAACGACACGACGAGATTGCTGACCTTGACGGTTCCGTGCGCGTCAAGTTCAGCCAGGATGTGAGCGCGCCGTTCGGCTCCCAGCATCTATCGACTCCTCACCACTGAGACCGCCCCCGGCGCTAGTCGAGTCGTTCCGTCGACGACGGTGTTCGTCAACAGATCGATGCCGGTGACCGGGAGATCAACCTCCGAATCGGTGTGATTGATCACGAATGTCCAACGTGAAGTGTCGTCCTCGCGGTGCACAACCTCAAGTCCGGGGCGTGTCGACGACCAGCGGTGCACCCCCGCGGCGTCGAGAACCTGCCCGAGAAGTTGGTCGGTGGCGCCCGGTTCGAGACGGGTCGAGACGTACCAGCGCGTTGAGCCGTCCTGCTGCCAGCGCGTGATGGCCGGGTGCCCGGCCGCCGGCCCGTCGGCGTACGTCGCGAGCACCTCGGCACCTTCGAGATGAACGATCTCGGCCCACAGACCTGCCGACCATCCGTTGTCGAGGTGGACCTGCTCCTCGACTCGCAGCGGGGTGAACTCCTCGACCCAGGCCCCGAGCAGGTCCCGGAATGCCCCGGGGTATCCGCCGAGGCGGATGTGGTCGAACTCGTCCACGATCCCGCTGAAGTAGGTGACCAGAAGATCGGTCCCGGCGGCGACCGCCTCGGCGATCCTGGCCTGGGCGGCATCGGTGACCAGATAGAGGGTGGGCACGACGACCAGGCGGTAGCCGCTCAGGTCCGACTCGGGGTGCACGACGTCGACTCCTACCCCGAAGGCGGTGAGGCTGCGGTGGAGGTCGTGGAGCCGATCGAGGTACTTCAGGCTCGAGGAAGGGTGAGCGTCCAACTCACTGGCCCACCAGGAGTTCCAGTCGAAGAGCAGGGCCACGTCATTGCGGCAGGTCGATCCGGCGACGCCTTCCAGTCGATCGAGGTGGCCCGACAACGCCACGACTTCACGCCAGATCCGGGTGTTCGTGCCGGCGTGAGGCACCAGAGCGGAGTGGAACTTCTCGGCTCCTGCGGCCGAAGCACGCCATTGGAAGAACAACATCCCGTCTGAACCCCGGGAGACATGGCCCATGGCGTTGCGCAGCAATTCACCCGGTCGCTTGGCCACGTTGCGCGGTTGCCAGTTCACCGCGCTCGTGGAGGTCTCCATCAACAGCCACGGCTTGCCCCCGGCCAGGCCTCGGGTGAGGTCGGCACAGAAGGCCAACTCCGCATGCGCGTCGGGTCGGGCGGCCACGAGGTAGTGGTCGTTGGTCACGATGTCGACCTCGCGGGCGAAGGCGAAGTAGTCGATGTCGCGGATGTGGTCGGTGACCATGAAGTTGGTGGTGACCGGGACCCCAGGCGAGATCTCATGAAGAAGGTCGCGTTCGGCGACGAAGTTGGCGATCAGTTGGTCGGAGGAGAAGCGGTGGAAGTCCAGTTTGTGGGTGGGGTTGGCGAACGCGTAGGCCGTGCGCGGCGGCAGGATCTCCTCGAAGTCGGTGTAGCGCTGTGACCAGAAGGACGTACCCCACGCGTGGTTGAGCCGGTCGAGATCGTCGGCGTAACGCGCCCTCAGCCAGTCACGAAATGCCCCGGCGCTGACATCGCAATAGCACCGGGCGTTGTGGCAGCCCAGTTCGTTGGACACGTGCCACATGGCCAGGGCCGGATGCCCGGCGTACCTCTGCGCGAGTCGGCGACACAGGTCGAGGGAGAACTCCGCGAACACCGGCGAACTCGGGCAGAAGGCCTGACGCCCACCCGGCGAGACCCGGATCCCGGACTCGGTCACCGGCAGGATCTCCGGGTGCAGTCGAGTCAGCCAGGGCGGTGGTGACGCGGTCGCCGTGGCCAGATCCACCGCGATCCCGGCCTCGTGCATCAGGTCCATGATCTCGTCGAGCCAACCGAACTCGAAGCGGTCCGGGCCGGTCTGCAGATGAGCCCACGAGAACACCCCGACGGTGACCAGGACGACGCCGGCCTGCTGCATCAACTCGACGTCTTCGGTCCAGGTCTGCTTCGGCCACTGTTCGGGGTTGTAGTCACCGCCGAAGGGCATCGCAGGCAGGGACCGGGGCACATGACCACCTTGGACGGGTCCCTAGACAGAGTCAACACGTTCACACAAAGGCGTGTCCGGAAAGTGATCGAATTCGACGGGTCGGGCTGTTGACAGGCATCCCTGCCTCCCCAAGGATGCAAAACGGATGTTGGTTTCTGACCACTTCTGTCCTGGTCGCTCATGCTCAACACTCTTGGAGGCGCACAATGACCACCCGTTCACATGATCGAGACCCTCGACAGGGCCTCCAGATCCCGCCTTCGGCCATGGTGACCATGGCTGCCTCGCGGCGTAACTTCCTGCGCTCGGCCGCGCTGGGTGGCGCGCTGTTGGGCGCCCCGGGCCTGCTGGCTGCCTGCGGCAGTGACAGCGGCAGCGGCGGCGGCGGCAAGTCCGTCAAGTTCGGCATGAACGAAGCCAAGGGCTCCGGTCCTGCGGCCGATCGCCTGGCCGCGATGGCCAAGGCCTACGAGAAGAAGTCCGGCGTCTCCGTGGCCGTCAACGCGGTGGACCACAACACCTTCCAGGAAGGCATCACCACCTACCTGCAGGGCAGCCCCGACGACGTGTTCACCTGGTTCGCCGGTTTCCGCATGAACCAGTTCGCCGAGCAGCAACTGATCACCGACGTCAGCGACGTCTGGCCCATCGATGGCCTCAACGACAGCTTCAAGGCGGCCTCAACTGCCACCGACGGCAAGCAGTACTTCGTGCCCAAGGACTACTACCCGTGGGCCGTCTTCTACCGCAAGTCGATCTTCCAGCAGAAGGGCTACGAGGTCCCCACGACGTACGCCGACCTGCAGGCCCTCATGGCCAAGATGAAGAAGGACGGCCTGAGCCCGTTCGCCTTCGGCGACAAGGACGGCTGGCCGGCTCTGGGCACGTTCGACATCTTGAACATGCGCATCAACGGCTTCGACTACCACATGAAGTTGATGGCCGGCGACGAGGACTGGGACACCGACCAGGTCAAGCAGGTCTTCGACACCTGGAAGGGCTTCTTGGAGTACACCCAGCCCGACCCGCTGGGCCGGACCTGGCAGGAAGCCGCGACCTCGATGGGCAAGGGCGAGTCGGGCATGTACCTCCTCGGCACGTTCGTGGTCGACGCCATCGCCGACCAGGCCGATGACCTGGACTTCTTCACCTTCCCCGAGTTGGACTCCGCAGTCGGCGCCGACGCCCTCGATGCCCCCATCGACGGCTTCTGCCTCGCTGCGGCCGGTCCCAACCAGGACGCCGGCAAGGAGATGCTGAAGTACCTCGGCACCGCCGAGGCAGCCGACGCCGGCAACAACGGCGCGGACGCTCCGTTCATCGCCGCCAACTCCGGTGCCAGCACGGCCAGCTACTCGGCCCTGCAGAAGAAGTCCGCCGAGGTCGTGGGCGCAGCCAAGAACATCGCCCAGTTCCTCGACCGTGACACCCGCTCGGACTTCGCTCCGGTGGTCGTCCAGGCGATCCAGACCTGGCTGAAGGCCCCCGACAAGATCGATGATGTCGTCACGAGCATCCAAAAGCAGAAGGAATCCATCTTCGTCTGAGTTGGATCCCGTCGTCCCGAGAGGAACCGCTGTGTCAGCTACCGCATCGACCGAAGGCTCGACACAGCGGTCCTCTCGGCCAACCCGCGAGAAGCGCCTGCCGGCACGGGATCGGCTCACCGTCATCGTGATGGTGGCCATCCCTACGCTGTTCGTGCTGCTTCTCGTCTGGCTGCCGGCCCTGATGTCGGTGGCCTTGTCGTTCACGAGATGGAACGGCATCGGCGGGCTCGATCGCATCGAGTGGGTCGGCCTGCAGAACTACAAGGACGTCACCGAGATCTATCCGCCCTTCTGGCCGGCGGTGCGCCACAACCTGATCTGGTTGGCCTTCCTCTTCTTGATCCCCACCCTCCTGGGGATGGTGCTGGCCGTCGTACTCGACCGAGAGATGCGCGGCAGCCGCTTCTACCAGAGCGCCTTCTACATGCCGGTGGTGCTCTCGCTGGCCCTGGTCGGCTTCATCTGGCAGTTGTTCTACTCCCGCGACCAGGGGCTGCTCAACCAGGTGTTCCACACGCAGGTCGACTGGTACGGCGACTCCAACGTCAACCTCTGGGCGGTCCTGGTGGCCACCGCCTGGCGGCATACGGGCTACATCATGTTGATGTATCTCGCCGGTCTCAAAGGCGTCGACTCGACCCTGCGTGAGGCGGCGGCCGTGGACGGTGCCACCGAGGTGCAGACCTTCTTCAAGGTGGTCTTCCCGGTGATGCGTCCGATCAACATGATCGTGTTGGTCATCGTGGTCATCGAGTCGCTACGCGCCTTCGACCTCGTCTGGGTGGTCAACAAGGGCACCAACGGCCTGGAGATCATCGCCGCGTTGGTGACCCAGAACGTCGTGGGTGAGACCAGCCGGATCGGCTTCGGGTCAGCACTAGCGGTGATCATGATGGTGATCTCCTCGATCTTCATCGCCATCTATCTCCGCATCGTCTTCAAAGAGGAGCAGCAGCCATGAGCCGGGCCGACAACGTGGCACCGGCGCCGCCGGTGCGCATCGAAGGTGGGGCGCTCAACCGACCCCGGGGTCTGATCGCCACCATCGTGATGGCGCTGCTGTCGCTGGCGTGGTTGTTCCCGCTGCTGTTCGCGGTGGTCAACTCGCTGCGCACCTACCAGTACACCCAGGCCAACGGCTACCTATCCCTGGGCGGGTGGACCTTCGACAACTACAAGAACGCCTGGGATCGCGGCCAATTCGGCCCGCACTTCATCAACTCGATGATCATCACGATCCCGGCCGTGATCTTGACCCTGTTCTTGGCCTCACTGGTCGCGTTCGTGCTGGCGCGGTTCAGCTACCGCTTCAACCTGACCCTGCTGGCGGTGTTCCTGGCTGCCAACCTGCTGCCGCCCCAAGCGCTCCTGGTCCCGATCTTCCGCATCTACCGCGAGATTCCGCTCCCGTTGGCCATGAGCGACACCGGTCGACTGTTGGGCAGCTACTGGGGTCTGATCGCGATCAACGTGGCCTTCCAGCTGGGCTTTTGCACCTTCGTGCTGAGCAACTACATGAAGACGCTGCCCAAGGAGATCTACGAATCGGCCGAGATGGACGGCGCCAGTGTCTGGCGGCAGTACTGGCAACTGACGATGCCACTGGTCCGGCCTGCGCTGGCCGCCCTGGCTACCTTGCAGTTCACCTGGATCTACAACGAGTTCTTCTGGGCCACCGTGCTGCTGGGCGGACGCGGCGAGAAGTTCCCGATCACCAGCTCACTGGGCAACCTGCGCGGACAGTTCTTCGCCGACACCAACCTGTTGGCCGCCGGCTCGATCATCGTGGCGCTGCCGGTGCTGATCGTGTTCTTCGTCCTGCAGAAGCAGTTCGTCTCCGGGCTGACGTTGGGCTCGACGAAGGGGTAGAAGCCCACCGCAAGGAGGGGCTTACGGGCCGGCACCGGCTCGCCGTACGTTGTTGCCATGGCTGACGACTCTCGCGCGGTGCGCGAACTCGAAGAGGGCATCGAGCGCGACTTCAGTGCCAACCTGTCCTACGGCGAATACCTGCGCCTCGATGTCCTGCTGTCGGCACAGACTCCGCTGGCCCAGCCGCCGCAGCACGACGAGATGCTGTTCATCGTGCAGCACCAGACCTCCGAGCTCTGGCTGAAGCTGATGATCCACGAGTTGCGCTCGGCCCGGGACTTGCTGCGCGCCGACGAACTCTCCCCGGCGCTGAAGCGGCTGGCACGGATCAAGCACATCCAGCACACCCTCACCGATCAGTGGGCGGTCCTGGCCACGCTCACCCCCAGTGAGTACGCCGAGATCCGGCCCTTCCTTGCCACCTCATCGGGCTTCCAGTCCTTCCAGTACCGCGAGGTCGAGTTCCTGCTCGGCAACAAGAACGCCGACATGGTCAAGGTGTTCAAGCACGATCCCGTGGTCCGGGCCGAGTTGGAGACGCTGCTGCACGAACCCTCGTTGTACGACGAGTTCCTGGCCTACCTGAGCAGGCGCGGCTACGCGATCCCCCCCGACGTACTCGAACGTGACTTCGCCCAGCCCTACCGCATCAACCACGACCTGGTGGCTGTGATCGCCGAGGTCTACGACAACCCCGACCAGCACTGGGGGGTCTATGAGAGTTGCGAGGAACTCATCGACATCGAGGACAACTTCCAGCAGTGGCGCTTCCGCCATCTGCAGGTCGTGACCCGCACGATCGGGCGTCACACGGGCACGGGTGGCTCCAGCGGCATCGACTTCCTGCGCCGCGCGCTGGACCTGACTTTCTTCCCCGAGTTGTTCGAGGTCCGGAGCCAGATCTCGCTCTAGGCGGCGGACGGACCGCCGGGCTTGTTGTAGGCGATCGCCGCCAACGAGGTGCCGGCAGCCAGGATCAGCAGCCCCAGGGCGATGTGCACGCCACGCATCTCGGCGAATCCCAGGCCGATCTGGGCGATCGTGAGCACGGCGGTGCCGACGGCGTGGCCGACCAAGCCCTTGTTGCCACCTTGGCGCATCCAGAGGATCGAGGCGATGGCGGCGACGCAGGCGAACGCGGAGGTCACCATGCCGACGATGCCGTGGGAGTCCTTCAGGGTGTCTTCGGCGATCAGCACGCCGACGCCCATGAGAGCTTGGATGATCGCGAGGATCGCTGTTGCCGCAGCCGCCAGACGCAGGGTCTTCAGGACGGCCGGAGCTGAGGTGGGAGTTGTGGTCACCTCAGGAGGGTATCGGGTGAACGCCTAGTCTGGAGCCAACGCGGCTCGGCTTGATTTGGATACCCCACGGGGTATAGTTCAGCACTCGACCACGGGAGTGACCACATGATCTTCACGCAGTACTACCTCGACTGCCTTTCACAGGCGTCCTACCTCATCGGCGATGCCACCAGCGGCGAGGCCGTCGTCGTCGACCCGCGACGAGACGTGGCCGACTACCTCAACGATGCGGCGGCCCAGGGGCTGCGCATCGTGGGTGTGATCAACACCCACTTCCACGCCGACTTCTTGTCCGGCCACCTGGAGTTGGCCCGCGAGACTGGTGCCTGGATCGGGTACGGCGAGGCAGCGCAGGCCGATTTCGAGATCCGCCACCTGGCCGACGGCGAACGCATCAGCCTCGGGGAGGTGACCCTGGAGATCATGAGCACACCGGGTCACACCCCGGAGTCGATCTCGATCCTGGTCTTCGAGCACCCCACCGACGAGGTCGCCTACGGCGTACTAACCGGTGACGCGCTGTTCATCGGCGATGTCGGCCGCCCCGACCTGCTCGCCTCCATCGGCGTGACCGCCATCGAACTCGGCTCGATGCTCTATCACTCCATCCACACCAAGCTGATGGGGTTGCCCGACGCCGTGCGGGTCTTCCCCGCCCACGGCGCCGGATCGGCCTGCGGCAAGAACCTCTCCACGGAGCGCCAGTCGACCATCGGGCAACAGCGGCTGTTCAACTACGCCTGCCAGCCGATGACCGAGCAGGAGTTCGTCGATGTGGTCACCGAGGGACAGCCGGCCGCGCCGGAGTACTTCGTCTACGACGCCCTGCTCAACCGGCGTGAGCGCGAGATCCGCGACACTGACGCTTCCATCGACGCCCTCGATGAGGCTCAGGTCCGCGAGGCCCTTGCCGAGGGCGCGGTGATCCACGACGCCCGCGAGGCCGCCGACTTCGCCGCAGCCCATCTGCGTGGGTCCATCAACGTCCCTGCCGACGGCCGGATGGCCGAGACGGTGGGCATGGTCCTACACGCCGAGGACCCGGTGATCCTGGTGGCTCCGGAGGGCACCGAGCAGGACGTGGCGGTGCGCTTCGCCCGGATCGGTTTCGACAATGTGCTCGGCTACATCCCCGCGCCCGAGGCCTACTTCTTGGACCACCCCGACCAGGTGGAGCCGGCCAGCCGGTTGACGGTGCGCCAGGCCGACGAGGCACTCGCGAACACCGACGTGCAGGTCGTCGACGTCCGCAACGCCGGTGAACTCGCCGTCGGCGGCATCGCCGACGCGCGCCACATCCCGTTGGCCGAACTCGCTCGTCGGGCCGACGAACTCGACCCGTCCCGCCCAGTGCTGCTCTACTGCGCCGGCGGATGGCGCAGCAGTGTGGGAGCCAGCCTCCTGCGGCAGCGCGGATTCAAGGACGTCTCGGACATCCTCGGGGGCTTCACCGCCTGGGAGCGGGCGCACTCCCTGTCGAACTAGGCGGGGTGCGCAACCGCACCGACAAACAGGTGACGCAGCCTTCGAGTTTCTCGAACTCGCTGATGTCCACCGTCACCGGGCGATAGCCCCAGTCCGCGAACAACGCCGCGCTGCGTGGTGCGCTGGCCGCCATGAGCAGGTGCTCGTCGTCGAGGAGTACGACGTGAGCGCCGCTCGGCTCGGGAACGGCCCGGAATTGAGGGAACGCCGACGGATCGTCGACGAGGTCGGGGTAGCCGATGATCCGGCCGTCGGGGAGGGCAGTCACCGCGCTCTTGAGGTGCAGCACCTTGGAGAGCGGCACCGCCACTGTCTCCCCCTGCAGGCTCCGCGCTAGTTGGGCGATGCCCTCGGGGTTGGTTCGCAGCGTGTGACCGACGTAGGTGGTCTCGCCGACGCTGAGCACGTCGCCGCCTTCGAGGAAGCCCGGATCGGTAACGTCGGAGAGGCGATATCCCATCGAGGCCACCGCCTCACGCGCACTGGCCACTTCCGGTTGTCGGCTGGGGTGGGCCGGACGGGTGATCACCGCAAGGTCGCCACGCACCACCAGGGTGTCCTCGACGAAGACCCCGTCGGGGCAGTCCTCCAACATCGGAAGTTCCACGATGTCAACCCCGTGGTCCATGAGCGTCTCGACGTAGCCAGCCCACTGGCGGCGGGCAAGGTCGATATCGACGGACTGCCGCTCCTGATGGGTGAGGAGGCCCTCAGCCAGGCGACTGCTCGGCGGCCGAACGAGGGCGCGCACGATCCTCAACTCCGCCCGCACAACCGCAACAACTCTGCCCGAGGATCATCGCTGTGAGACCCCGGCGGCGCCGCGAAGTAACCCTGGGTCGAGAGCCCCCGGAGCCCCTCGGCCATCTCCCGGGAGAGCCAATCGGCGAGGTCACTGGGCATCGGGCAGGTCTCGACACCGGTCAGATCGACGCTCTTGGCGATGTCCCAGGCGTGGACGGTCAACTCCAGACAACGCAACCGCAGCAGCGCCGCCACCGGCATGGCACCTGCAGGATGTGGCACCGGTTCGGGCCGACCCAGATGAGCGACGAAGGCGGCACGCAAGGCCACTTGGGTCTGATCGAAAACCGTGTCCGGGGAGGGTGAGCACCAGTCGGCCGAACGGCTCTGGGTCACCTCACCGCCGGGGCCGCCCTCGACGTACAACCGGTAGCGCACCCCGCCGCCGTGGACGTGGTTGACGACCGTGGCCAGGCTCCACTCGGGGAGGTACGACGGCGCCGACAGATCCTGCGGCAGGAGGGCCAGCGCATCGCGCCACACCTGGGCACTGCGATCCAAGGCGATGAGTTCATCCACCGGCCCAGTCTGGCCCATCACCCTGCCCCCGGCGACCGAATTTGGGGGACGGAGGGCGGCTCGTGAGCGGGTCGGGGGTGCCGGCTTGCCCCGGTTTGGCAGTCTCTGAGCATGCGCCTGCAGATCCCCGGGACTCGCCACGCCCGCCGCCTCGTCGTCGAGGTGATCGCGTGGGTCCTGGTCTTCGCCGGACTGGCCGCCCTCGTCCTGCCCGGACCCGGTCTGCTGCTGCTGTTCGCGGGCCTGCTGCTTCTCTCCCAGCAGTACACCTGGGCCCAGCGTCACGTCGAGCCGGTGCGTGCCCGTGCCCTCGAGGCGGCCCGTCAGGGAGTCGCCACCGGCCCGCGGATCGTGTTGAGCCTGATCGGGGTTGCCTGGCTGGCTGGCCTGGGCGTGGTCTGGGGACTGCACCCCGATCCGCCCGCATGGTGGATGTGGCCGGAGCGGTGGTGGCTGCCAGGTGGCTGGGGAACCGGGATCAGCCTGATCGTCTCGGCTGCCATCGCCCTCGGCACGATCATCTACAGCATTCGCCGCTTTCGCCGTACCGAAGAGAGCCAGGCTGAAGAGAGCCTGGACCACAACTAGCAAGCCGCGCTCGGGCCAATAGGGTGGGGCTTAGACCCGGTACATCCTCTGGAGGCGTCATGGCAGACAAGCAGCACAAGTTCGTCCTCGATGAGTCGGAGATGCCGACCCATTGGTACAACGTGACCGCCGACTTCCCCACGCCGCCGCCGCCCCCACTGCACCCCGGCACCCACGAGCCGGTCGGTCCCGATGACCTGGCCCCGCTTTTCCCGATCGAACTGATCCTGCAAGAGGTCAGCTCCGAGCGGTACGTCGAGATCCCCGAGGCCGTGCGAGACGTCTACAAGCAGTGGCGTCCCTCGCCGCTCTACCGCGCCCACGAGTGGGAGAAGAAGCTCGGCACGACCGCCCGGATCTACTACAAGTACGAAGGCGTTTCTCCGGCCGGATCACACAAGGTCAACACCTCGGTGCCGCAGGTCTACTACAACTCCCTCCACGGGGTACGCCGACTGACCACCGAGACCGGCGCTGGCCAATGGGGCACCGCGTTGTCCTATGCCTGTGCGCTGTTCGGCATCGAGTGCGAGGTCTGGCAGGTCGGGATCTCCTACGACACCAAGCCGCAACGACGCACCTTGATCGAGGTCTTCGGCGGCCAGGTCCACCGCTCCCCCAGCCGCATGACCCAAGCCGGGCTGCAGTTCCCCGAGGACCACACCGGCTCGCTGGGCATCGCGATCTCCGAGGCGGTCGAAGTGGCTGCCGGGGCCGAGGACACGAAGTACTCCCTCGGTTCGGTCCTCAACCATGTGCTGTTGCACCAGACCATCATCGGCGAGGAGGCCCTGCTCCAGTTGGCCAAGGCCGGGGAGGACAAGGTCGACATGGTGATCGGCTGCGCCGGTGGAGGTTCCAACTTCGCCGGGCTGGCGTTCCCGTTCCTTCGTGGAAAGCTCGCCGGTGACAGCGACCCGAGGATCATCGCGGTGGAGCCGACCTCCTGCCCGACCCTGACCAAGGGCGAGTACCGCTACGACTTCGGCGACACCGTCGGGATGACCCCGCTGCTGAAGATGTACACCCTCGGCCACGACTTCGTGCCCTCCCCCATCCACGCCGGCGGGCTGCGCTACCACGGGATGGCCCCGCTGGTCTCGCACGCCGTGCACGAGGGCTGGGTGGAGGCGTCGGCGATCGACCAGCACGAGTGCTTCTCCGCTGCCCTGGAGTTCGCCCGCACCGAGGGTTTCGTCCCGGCCCCGGAGTCGTCACACGCGTTGGCCCAGGCTCGACGAGAGGCCCTGGCAGCCACCGAGTCGGGCACCGAACCGGTGATCGTCGTCGGGCTGTCCGGACACGGTCTGCTCGAACTCAACGCGTACGCCGAGTTCATGACCGACCACCTGGCCGACGACACGTTCTCAGCCGAGGCGGCGGCGGACGCGCTCGCCCACACCCCGCAGATCTAGCCGGGGAGACGAGCCGCGGCCCTGCCGATGTGCTCGCGACCTCGACGCCAGTGCCAGTCGTCGCGAGCATTGAAGTAGAGGAAGACGCTCCCTTCGTGCACGGCCACGTCGAGGGCGTAGACGTGGCTGTTCATCCACGGTGCCATTCCGGGTCGCACGATGGGCGGCAGGTCCGGGGCGACCCAGTCGATCCCGTCATCGGAGACCAGGAGACGGATCAGCGATCCTGAGCCTCCCGCGTCATCGATGGTGATGGCGTTCTGCAGGCCGACGTACCCGTCCAGAACGGGGTACACCTTGATCGCGCCCGCTCCCAGAGTGGCCACGCTGTCGGTGCCCAACAGCGGCTCGGGCCGCGGGACCCACGGGCCGGTGAGGGCAGGTGCTTCGGCGAGACCGATCCAGCGCGGCTCGCAGAACCCACAGTCCTCGAGGAAGACCAGCCCGGCGCTGTAGTAGAGCCGCCACCCCTCCTCGACCCGGATCAGACACGGGTTGCCGACCGCGCTCCCGCGGCCGGGTTCGTGGTGCCAGGCCAACGACGGCTCCAGCACGGTGACCGGGCGGGTCCAGGTCGAAAGGTCATGGGACTGTTGGCTCTGAATGACCGAGCGCCACGGCAGCGGACCAATCGGGACCATGAGCCGAGGCTTCTCCATCAACAATGCGTACTCACCCTCGGAGATCCGGGTCAGGTGAGCCCTGAGCGCGTTGCGTCGCAGGGTCCGCCGAGAGTCCCAGTCGACCCCGTCGTCGGAGACGAAGTGGTGGATGCCGAGCAGGCTGTGGGCGATCAGATGCCAACGCTGGTCCGGGGTCTCCTCAGGCGGCAACACGGTGGGGTCGGCGATGACCGGAGAGGGCCACGGTGGCCCGATCAGCGGATTCCGCGCGTCGAGTTCCCAGGTCAGGGCCGCACATTGGGCCTGGGTCAGTGGCAACCGGGTCATCGCAACGGCTAGATCTCGAAGATCAGTTTCCCGGTCGAGGCGCGCCCCTCCAGGGTCTCGTACGCCGCCGCGGCCTGGTCCAACCCGAAGGTGCCGCCGATCTCCATAGCGACCTCACCCGAGGCCAAGGCAGCGAACACCTCACCGGCCCGCCAGAGCAAGTCCTCCCGGGTGGCGAGGTGGTGAGTCAGGCTGGGACGGGTGACGAAGAGCGAGCCACCAGAGTTGAGCCGCTGCAGTTCCAAGGGCGGGACCGGGCCACTGGCCGCCCCGAACAGCACGGCCAGTCCTCGAGGACGCAACGAGGCAAGGGATGCGTCGAAGGTGGCCCTGCCGACGCCGTCGTAGGCCACCGGGACCCCACCCCCAGCGGCTTCACGAACGGCCGCGGCGAGTTCGTCGCTGCCGAGACCGGAGTAGTTGATCGTGTGGGTCGCGCCCAGTGAACGCGCCTTGTCGAGTTTGGCCTCGGTGCCGGCCGTGGCGACGACGATTGCCCTCTTGGCTGCACACATCTGCACCAGCCACTGACCCACCCCGCCGGCGGCTGCATGAACCAGCACCGCGTCTCCGGGCTGGACCGCGTAGGTGCTGTTGGTCAGGAAGTGGGCGGTCATGCCTTGCAACATCGCTCCGGCTGCCTGGATGCTGCTCACCCCCTCGGGCACCGGAACCACCTGAGCGGCACCGACCACGGCCAACTCGGCGGCGGCGCCGTTCTCCATCGCCCAGGCGACCCGGCTACCGATCTCAGGCATGTCGCCGCCCGGGCCCACCTCGACGACGGTTCCGGCGCCCTCCATCCCGAGAGTGAACGGAGTCTGCTTGGGATAGAGCCCTTCGCGCTGATAGACGTCGATGAAGTTGATCCCGGCTGCTTCGACGCGAATCAACACCTCGCCCTCACCCGGGGCGGGTACGTCGATCTGGTCGACCACGAGGTTCTGTCGACCGCCGATGCTGTTCACCCGTAGTGCTCGCGCTGAGGTCATGGGGTCAGCGTAGGACGCACTCTCGCGCCTACTTGTAGGCGATCAGTTTCCACGTCACGGGATCGCGTCCGGTCCGCGCGACACTGAACTCCAGCCAACCTTCGTCAGCGGTCTTGTCGCCGTCGGTGACAACCTGGGTGATCCCATCGGCGGAGGTGTCCAGGCGGTAGGCCCGCAGCCATGGCGAACCGCTCGCCAGCGGATGGTCCCCGTCGACGTACTCATGGGTGTCGCCGTTGACCAGCAGCACTTGCCCGTCGAAGCCGTTCGCACCGACCACCAGTTCGTTGACGACCGGCCGGAGCAGATCGGTGCGAACGTCTTTGCGGAAGAGGTTGGCCTGGGTCAGCACGACCACGGCACGATCTCCTGCTGTCCGGGCGGCAGCAAAACCGTCCCGGATGGACGTGACTGCGGCCTCGGTTCGCGCCTTCACCTCCGCAATCGCGGCTGCAGTGGGTGCGTCGTACCCGAGGTCGGTCCACGGCAACAACCCGTTGTCGCTGCCGACCAGGTGCACCACGACGAACCGCACCGAGTCCTTGGTGAAGGTGAGGTTCTCGGGGAAACCGGGAGACGACTGGACCTTCATGGGGTGGTCCCCCAACGTCGTACCCGGGGTGGGATACATCAATGCCCGCAACGCTCGCAGACGCTCCAACGGGTCGAACGTGCCGGCCTCCTTGGCGTGACAATCGGTCCAGTCGTTGTCGCCCGGGGTGTAGATCAGGGGACCGTCGAAGCGGTCGAAGTTCTTGCGGATCTTCTTGAAGTAGTCGTCGCCACAGTCGGCCGGTCCGGTCTTGACGTCGCCGACGTGCACGGTGAACGCCGGGTCGGCGTGGTTGATGTCGCGCACCCACGACGACATGTCTTTGAGGTCCTTCTTGGAGTACGGCAGGTCGCCGATCACCGCGAAGGTGAAGGCGGCGTCCCGGCCCTTCTGAGTCGCCCCACAGCCGGTCGCCAACACCACGAGGGCGGCCAACACCACAAGCACGACACGTGTACGCACGGGGTGACCCTATGTGAGCCTCGATGTCACCAGCGTTGTCGAACGTCTTCGGCCCACCCATAGGCCCCACTGACGTGCACACCGGCTGCGCTTCCCGCCCATGTGCCGAAGCACTCGTGCGTCGCGGACGCGACCACTCCCAGGTTGGTGGTGGTTGGTCACGCGGTCGGATCCGAACGAAGGCCTTCGGCACCTGCTGCACCTGACCAAGGGCACGCATTGGCCGAGGCGGTCGACTCCGAGCGGAGTGTGCTCGCCCGAACCCTCG
>CALMLL010000104.1 GCA_937868075.1 uncultured Marmoricola sp.
TCAGCGGCCAACGAAGACCGGGCGCCGCTTCTCCACGAAAGCGCGCATGCCCTCGTGGGTGTCGTCGGTGGAGAACAGCGCGGACTGAGCAAGCCGTTCCCTCTCCAAGGCGTCCTCGACCTGCGCCAAAGCCGCAGCGTTGATCATCTTCTTCGTGGCCGCGAACGCCAGCGGGGCTCCGCGACGCAACCGGTTCACCACCTCATCAAGCAGGTCGGCGTACTCGGCGTCGGGGGCGACGTGACTGATCAGCCCGCTCTTGTAGGCCCGGCGGGCGGTCATCGGTTCGGCCAACAGGGCCATGCGCATCGCAGCCGGTCGACCGATTGCGGCCGCGACGGTGGCCGATGTGCCGCCGTCGCAGGTGAGCCCGATGCGGCTGAAGGCCAGCAAGAACGCTGCGGATTCGGTGGCCACCTGCAGGTCACACGCCAGCGCCAGCGAACAGCCCACCCCAGCAGCGATGCCGTTGACGGCGGCCACGACGGGCTTGTCGACACGCAGGACGGCCCGGATCAGTCGGTTGGCGCGATCCATGGCGGTGATGTCGAAGTGCGCTGCCGGGTCATCGCCTGCCAAGGTGGCGCCGGCGCTGAAGGCACCTCCGGCTCCGGTGATCACCACAACCCGCACGTCGTCGCGGGTGACGGCCTCCTCCAACTCATGGCAGGCACCTTCCACCATGGTCGGGGTGAGCGCGTTGAGGGTCTCCGGGGCGTTGAAGCGCAGTGTCAGGACGTGGTCGTCCAGCGAGATGTCGAGATCGCTCATACCTGCGAGGTTACGCCGCGAAGGCGGCCTTGCGGGCCGCACGGCGCAAGGTGGCCAGCACCGCCTTGGCGGTGATCGTGATCAGCACCGCATTGGTCAGCGCGCGGCCCAGATCCCACCCCAACGACGTGGTCAGCGTGAAGACCGCGAAGCGGTGCAGATTGGTGAGCACGGGATCCCCGGCCACGAAGCTGATCGAGGTCTGTGGACCCAACGCATAGGGCCAGAAGGACAGGTTCATCGCAGTGCCGTAGGCCAACCCGGCCATGGCGCCGTACGCCGCCAGCATGGCCACCTCGGCTTTGCCGCGCACCTGTGGCAACAGTCCGGCGCCCAGCCCGACCCAGGCCGCCCCGAGCATCTGATAGGGCAACCAGGGCCCCACCCCGCCGGTGATCAGCGCCGAGCCGAACAACGTGGTCGCGCCCAGCACGAACCCGAAGCCGGGCCCGAAGACCCGGCCGGAGAGCACCAGCAGGAAGAACACCGTCTCGAAGCCTGCGGTGCCGGCGCCCAGGGGTCGCAGGGCCGCGCCCACCGCGGACAGGACTCCCAGCATGGCCACGGCTTTGGGGTCCATGCCGCCGTCGGCGATCTCGACCAACACCACCGCCAGGATCAGCGGGAGCAGGGCCGCGAACACCAACGGTGCCATCGCGTCGTCGCCCAGGCGGGCGTTTCCGGCGACCAGCAGCGGCCACCCGAAGGCGATCACCCCGCAGACCGAAGTCACCGCGAGCGCGATGACGCCCCGGCGAGACACCGCGACCGCTCTCACCGGGCCTCCCGGACCTCGGCGACAGTGAGGAACGCCCCGCCAAGGACCTTCGCCACCTGGGGTGCGTACGCCGGCGAGGACACCACGATGTCGCGGGTCGACCCCCGAGCCACGATCTCGCCCTGAGCCATCACCATCACCTGGTCGGCCACACCCGCGACGAACTCGACGTCATGGGTCGAGAGCAGGATCGCGGTGTCCTCGAGGTCACGCAGGAGCGCTGAGAGGGCCGCCTTGACGGTGTAGTCCAGACCCCGCGTGGGTTCGTCGAGAAGCAGGACCCGTGGCCGCGCGGTCAACTGGATCGCGAGGACCAGCGCCAGACGTTGACCCTCGGACAGGTCACGCGGATGCATCTCATCGCCAATCCCGGGGACCAGTCGGTCCAGGATCTCCCGGCAGGTCCCGCTGGCTGCCGCCGACTCCGTGTCGGCCTGGGCGCACTCCTCCCCCACGGACGGGAGATACAGCAGGTCGGCCGGAGTCTGCGGCACGAGACCGATCAGACCTCGGCGCTCGCCCGGACCGGTCTCGGCGGGATCGCGCCCCTCGATCTCGACCGTTCCACCGGTTCGTGTGCCGGAGCCTTGGAGGGCCCACAACAGCGACGATTTGCCACACCCGTTGCGCCCCATCAAGGCGGTCACCTCACCACGTCGCACTGTGACGTCAGCCTCGTGGACCGCGACCAGGGATCCGTGCCGGACACCGACGCGGCGAGCAGTGAGCACGTCTTCTCCGGCGCTTCGTCGGGCCTCCTCGGGCCGGGTGAGGTGCAGTCCTCGCGCGGCCTTCTTGGCGTCCCGCACGCTCAGTGGCAGGGGGGCCCAGCCCAGTTCGCGGCCCAACTCGACCACCGGCGGGGCGACGGTCGAGGTGAGCATCACGTCGGCCGGTGCCCCGCTGGTCACCTGGCCCTGGTCGACGTGGATGACTATGTCGGCGTACTGCAGCACGCGCTCGACGCGATGCTCGGCCAACACCACGGTCACCGCGAGGTCATGGACGAGTCGAGTGATCGTGGCCAGCACTTCTTCGGCTCCCGTGGGATCGAGGGCCGAAGTGGGTTCGTCCAACACCAGCACCGAGGGGTGCGCGGTGAGCACCGAACCGATCGCAACGCGCTGCTGCTGCCCACCCGAGAGGGTGCGTAGTTGGCGGTGGCGCAGATCGGCGATGCCGAGCAAATCGAGGGTCTCCTCGACCCGGCGGCGCATCGTGGCCGGGGGCAGGCCGAGTTGCTCCATAGCGTAGGCCAGTTCCTCCTCGACGGTGTCGGTGACGAACCCGGCGGCCGGGTCCTGCCCGACCACTCCCACCACGGTCGCCAAGTCCCGCGGGCGGTGGGTGGCGGTGTCGAGTCCACCGACGGTGACCCGGCCGCGCAGGGTGCCGCCGGTGAAATGGGGCACGAGCGCATTGATCGCCCCGAGCAGGGTGCTCTTGCCGCTGCCGGTGCGCCCCACCACGACCGCCAACTCTCCGTGGCCGATGCGCAACGTGACGTCGCGCAGGGCGGGCTCGTCGGCGTCGGCGTACGTCACCCAAACGTGGTCGAAGGTGACCGCGGACGCGCCTAGGTCTGCGCTCACGAGGTCTCCTCAGCCGGTGGGGTCACGAAAGCGGGAAGGGTCGCGGCCAGGATGCCCACCACCGCGACCCAGGGCAACGCCGGGGTCGACAGGGGTTGCAGCGGCATCTGCAGCGCCAGCGGATCCGCGTGCCGCACCCACAAGGTCGTCGCGGCCGCGGCCAGGCCACAAGACAACGTGACGGTTTCGATCAGCCCCCATCGATCCGGGCGGTACGTCGACACCCGGACCGCCCGACCCGCCGCCCACAGCCCGGCCACGCTCACCACCACGCCGACGGCCAGGACCACCGGGCTGGTCCACCAGGTGGCGCTGGCCGGGGAGAGCAGTCCGAACAGTCCCCAGGTCGTGACCATCAGACCGCCCAGGGTCAGGGCACCCACCCAGCGTGGACGGGGTTGACCGTGATGGCCGCCGTAGCCGCGACTCTCCATGGCCGAGGCCAGTTGGAGGGAGCGGTCGAGGGTGTCTTGGAGCACCGGCAGGGCCACCCGAGGAACCCCTGCCAGACCAGTGCGGGGCTCGCCACGCAGTTGTCGAGCACGCATGACGCGCTGCACCGACTCGGCCAACTGGGGAGCCACGCTGACCGCCACCACGACGGCGGTGCCGATCTCGTGCAGCGCCCGAGGGAAGGCGCGCAGCAGACGTTTGGGGTTGGCCAGCGCATTGGCCGCACCCACCGCGACGATCAGCACCCCCAGTTTGGCCCCCAGCAAGATCGCACCGAGCAGGCCTTCGAGGTAGACCGTGCCGCCCAACTGCACCCCAGCAGCCCACTCCGGCATGGACACCGAAGGCAGCCAGAAGAGCCGGATGTCGCCGAACTTCAGCCCCACCAGCAGGTGGAAGAACACCCGGAAGAGCACCACGGCCAATCCCAGGAAGAGGTAGAGCCGAAACGCCTTGGCCCATGGGGAGTCGGTGCGGCGCGCCACTACGACCAGGACGGTGACAGCCAGGATCAGCGCCAACACCAAGGGATTGGTCGTCAGGCTGGCGGCCACCGCCAGCCCGATCGCCCAGCCCCACCAGGCCATGGGGTGCAGCGCGCGCACGTCAGGAGCGCTGCCGTCTCCGGCGTACGCCGATCAATGCGGTCGCCACTGCAAGCACCAGCACCAATCCGCCGCCGATCCACCAGGTCGTGGAGTCCGCGGGAGCGGGAACGGCCGGGGTCGGCGGTTCGGCGGCCGCGATCACCGGACTCGGGGTCGCCGATGGGGTGGCCTGCGGTGTGGGCTTCTTGGTCGCCTTGGGAGTCGGTGAGGCGGTCGGCGTGGCCGATGCGGTCGCGCTCGGCGTGACCGTCGGTGTGGGAGTCGGCTTGGGTCTGGGTGTCGGCTTGGGTGTCGGCTTCGGGGAAGGTTTCGGCGACCCCGCGCCCGGAGGCGCGGTCGTGGGTGCCGACCCCGACCCGAAGCGCCACCCCTCGACCGAGCCAGGCGCCGGGTCGAACGATCCGGCCCCCACGGTGCTGTATCGCCAGGAGCCGCCCGCTGAGGCGTGGTAGTAGGCCCAGTAGTTGGGCTTCATGCAGTTCTGGTCACCCGGGGCACCGTCGATCTGGCAGACGAACCCGGGCTCGTTGGGCGCGAAGGTGTAGCCGAAGCCTGCTCCCTTGAGCGCCGCCAACCCCGAAGTCGGGTCCCCGGGAGCACACCCGATGCTGGTCGAGCCATTGGGGAACTGCACCACGACGGTGACCCCGTCGCCGCCAGCGCAGGCCGCGGCCGACGCCGGGGACACCGGCGTCAGGACCGCGGCCGCGCAGACCAGGCTGGCTGCCAGGAGCAGCCGCCTCAGCACGTCTGGGACGGCAATCCAGCGATGGAGTCGGCGTTGGACACCGACACCAGGGCCTTCTTGGCCAGACCGAGCGCGGCCTGGGTGCTGGCCCGACGGTCCTGGTCGGTCACCACAGCGGCGGCACCCTGCGACTTGGCTTCGGCGAAGCGCGCCTTGTCATAGGCGATCAGGCCGCGCATCGGAGCGGGGAACGCACAGCCGTAGCGCACCGCCTTCAAGAAGCCGCGCGCCTTGGCTGCGGCGGTGTAGCGGCCGGCGGTCTGCAGGCTCAGCGCAGCCAGTCCGGTGGTGTTGGCGTTGGGCACCTGTCCGGGGCCGCCCTTGATCCCGCCGCCGTTGTTCTGCAGGCCGACGAGGTAGGAAGCCGCCCGGAAGATCCGCTTGGCCCGGTCCAGCGTCTTGGGCGTGGCCACCAAACCTTGGATGGCGATCGCGGTCGCGTCCGGGTCGGCTTTGGTGTTGTCGGTGCAGGCGGTGTCGGCCTCGGTCTCACGGAAGCCGCCGTTGGGGCACTGCTGCAACTTCAGGTAGGCGACCGACTTGCGCGACGCGGTGGCGCCGGCCTTCTTCAAGGCGATCAGGGCGAAGGACTGGGAGAACGTGTTGGAGTAGTCACCCCACGCGGACTTGTCGCTGAACCGTCCGGTCGCGGTCTCCAGCGACTTCAGTTGGGTCAGCAGGTTCAACCCGGTGGGTGCGTTGCCCAGACGCTGGGCCCGGGCCACGACCAGCGCCTTGGCGGTCGCCCCGGCGTAGGCGTCGGGGGAATAGCCGATGTAGTCGGCCAGGTGGTCCCCGACGTAGTGGGTCGAGGCCATGGCCTCCTTCTTGGCCACGCCGGTGGCGTCGAGGGCGAGTACGCCGTCGAGGGTGAGCCCGTAGTCGTCGTACAACGTGCCGCCGTAGTCGACGGAGAAGTGGTGGCCGTTGTCGGCCAACTGACGAGCCAGCCCGGAGCCGGTCCAGTCTTCGGAGCCGGCGTAGGCGGCCGGGGTGGTGGCGAGGAGTGCCACGCCGACGGCGATGGCGGTGATGCGAGTTGGAATGCGCACGGTGGTGCCTTTCTGGGTGCGGTTCGCGACGCAACCCAGGCCCATCACCTGGGCTCCGTCCCGTTGACCTCGACGGTTAATGGAGCCGCAGTGAGACCGGGCATTCCGACTTGTCGGCGCCGAAGCAGCGAGGATGAACTTCTCGATCTTCGGTGGCGACCTACGGCTGCGGGACAGTGCCGGACTTGGACCGGCTTCCCCCAGGCTCACCTCGCGAAGGCAACATGCACCCTCGCGACCAGCAACCTAACACGACCCGGCCGCCGCGACAGACCAGGCTCGGTGCCGGCTCCCCCATTGGGTCAGGCTCCCCACTTGGAGGCGATGGCGTCGATGACCCGCCGGTTGCGAACCGTGCCGGTACCGATCACCTTCTCGAGTTGAGGGAGACCGACCTTGGCCTCGTGAAAGGACACGTCGTAGAACAGGTGAATCGAGCGACCTGCGGCCACCACCGTCTCACCCGGTCGGCTCAGCCCTGCCAGAGCCCGGGAAACGGTCTCGGCGATCTCGGCGCCGACCAGGCACACATAGTGAGAGCCCTCGTGCTGCTCACCCAAGCGATCGGCATCGTCGACCACTTGGCTGAGTTCGGCTGGGCTGTAGAGCAGCGTCGGCACTGTGAATCCACGGTCGGTCGCGAAGACCTGCTCAAGGTGCGCCCGCACCGACTCTCGCGAGCGACGCCTCGTCTCCACACGGAAGTTGCCGGTCTGGATATGGGTGGCTACCTCTCGATAGCCAGCTTCGATGAGTGCGGCCCGCAACTGCGCCATCGGGTACGCCCGCCGGCCCACATTGACTGCCCGCTGGAAGCCGATCCACCTCGACACGGGCTCGATCCTTGCACGCGGCGGGTCGTTGGGTTCCAAGATTCGCGCTGAGGAATTCGGTGGCGAGCACCCGCAGCGAGCCGTAGGGTCTCGCGCTTGGTGAGATCAGCGGCCGGACCAGACAGAGCGCCGGTTCCGCGCGTCGTACCTCACCGCGATCTGGAAACGGCTTTCGGAGTCCGCGGTTCAAGTCCGCTCCCGATCGCGGATCGGCCGCTTCCTCGTTCGCGAGGCGGTGAGCCAGGCCTTGCGGCACCTTCGGTCAGGACGACGGGGGTGACCCCGCCTGGGACACCGGCGGCCGATCCCGACACCACAACTTCATCCACAGTCCGCGCATCGTCATCACCTCGGAAAGGAGCGCCGCGATGTCCATCTTCACCATCACTGTTCGCCCGTGGGAGCGGGCGGTCACCTACCGACCCGGTCAGCCCTTCTCCGTGCTCGGGCCTGGCAAGCACTGGCGCCTCCCGACGACCTGGGTGAGGCGGGTCGACATGCGGCTATCGCAGACCCACATCGGCACCCAGGAGGTGCTCACCAACGACGTGATCACGGTCAAGATCTCGGCCGTCATCGCATCGCGGGTCGACGACCCGGTGCGGTTCGTGTCGGTCGCTGCTGACCCGATGGCCGAGATCTACCTGGCTGCCCAGGTGGGCATCAGGGAGGCGGTCTCCACGCTGGCAGCCGATCAGGTGATCGGTGTGGCTCGAAGCTCGGTCGGAGCCCACGCGCTGTCGGTGACTGCTTCGGCGGCACAGGCCGTGGGCGTCGAGGTCAGCGAGGTGATCGTCAAGGACGTCGTTCTTCCTGCGGAGCTGCGGCACGCCTACATCGACGTGGCCGCGGCGCGGCAGCGGTCGGTGGCTCAGTTGGAGGCGGCGCGAGCCGAGACCGCCGCGTTGCGGTCGCTGGCCAACGGCGCCAAGTTGCTGGCTGAGAACCCCGCCTTAGCTCACCTGAAGCTGGTGCAGTCGCTGCCTCCGGGCACGACGGTCAAGCTGAGCTTGGAGTAGCGCCGGGGCAGCAAAAGACCAGTGGCGGGTGGGCCCAGAGGGCTCCCCCGCCACTGTTGTCTTGGACGCCTGCTCAGGGAAGGCCTACCTCCGAGGGACGGTGGCGACCCAGCATCTCGAAGGCGTCGGGTTCGCGGCCGCGCAGCAGGTGCGCAGAGATCGCACCGACCACACCGAAGACGACGATGAGCAACGGGAGACCCCAGCGCAGGGCGAATGCCTCGGTGCCCACCAAGAAGCCGAACTGGGCCGTGGCGTAGATACCCAGGATGAACAGTCCGACGAAGCCGATCACCGGCGCGATCAGGCTCTTCCAGATGTTCTTCTCCAAGCCGGGGTTGCGCAGGAAGAAGACCACGACGGCCAGCGAGGCAAAGGCCATCAGGAAGGTGATCGCCAGGGTGCCCAGTTGGGTCAACCAGGTGAACATGTTGTTGGGGTTCGAACCCGTAACGACCCACAGCAGCAGCAGCGCCAGCGAGAGCACCGACTGGCTCATGGAGCCGATGTGCGGGCTCAGGTGGACCGAGTGGGTCTGGCCCATGCGCTCAGGGACGAGTCCTTCGCGGCCCAGGGCGTAGGTGTAGCGAGCGACCGCGTTGTGGAAGGCCAAGATCGCTGCGAACAGCGAACTGGCGAACAGGAACAGCATCACCTTGCTGGTCAGGAAGTCCCCGATGTAGGGCCCAGCCATCGCGAACAGGAAGTTGGTCGGGTCACCGAGGTCCTTGCCGCCGATGAAGTCAACGAGTCCGGCGTTGTTCCCGAACGCCTCCACCATCAGCCACGAGGTGATCATGAAGAAGATCCCGATGGTCAGCACCGCGATGTACGTCGCCTTGGGGACGGTCCGCTCGGGGTCCTTGGCCTCTTCGGAGTAGATCGTAGTTGCCTCGAACCCGACGAACGAGGCCGCACAGAACAGCAACCCGATCGCTGGCGCGCCGCTCTTGAATGCGCTCCAGGTGAACGAACTGGCACCGAGTGCGGTCCCGGCGGCGGCACCGCCACCAAGGGAGCCTCCCTTGGCGATGACCATGATGTCGAAGAGGATCACGATCAGGAACTCGCAGGCGACCAGGACGGCCAGGACCTTCAGGGACAGGTCCACCTGGCGGTAGCCGAGGATCGCGACCAGCGCCCAGCCGACCAGCGACATCACCCACCACGACACGTTCACACCGATCACGCCCATGAAGGCCGAGGCCAGCACCCCGAACAACCCGACCAGACCGATCTGCATCGTGTTGTAGCCCAGGAGCGCGATCAGGGCGGCTGCGCCGCCGGCGTACCCGCCCATGCTTCGGGCGAGGTAGGAGTAGAAGGCACCGGTCGAGGTGTGGTGACGGGCCATGGCCACATAGCCCACCGAGAAGACCACCATCAGTGCGGTGACAATGGCGTAGGCCAGCGGCACACCGGCGCCGTTGCCCAGGAGCATGGCGAAGGGCGCGCCACCACCCATGCCGGTCAGGGGGGCGGCTGCGGAGATCACGAAGAATGCGATCGCCATGGCGCCGAGGCGGCCATGGCGAAGTTGCTGCTCATCGCGACGTGCAATCGCGTCAGAAGGTCGGACGTCGCTCATATGTACTCACTTTGCGGTCGGTCGACGGGGCGGTTCCGAGATCGTATGGATGCGAACGGTAATGTGATCTGGGTCTCGCAGGCAAGGCCTACGCGCCTTGACCCTCGAACGACGCCTCAATACGTTTGCCCCCAAACGATCTACTCGAACCAGCCCGGCGATCACGGTCGCCGCCCAGGAGCCATTCGATGAGCCAGCACACCGCCACCGTTGCCGGCGTCGAGGTCGACACCCGCCACTGGATCGGCGGACAGCGGGTCGCCTCGGCCGAGACGTTCGCCGACATCTCCCCCATCGATGAAACCGAGATCGCCCAGGTCAGCCTCGGCACCGCCGCGGAGGTTGATGCGGCGGTCGCAGCGGCGAGGTCCGCGTTCCCCGCCTGGGCGGCCATGCCGGTCCCCGAGCGCAGCGCGATCCTTCGCCGCGTGGCCGAGCTCGTCGAGAAGCGAGTGGAGGAGCTCTCCCAGGTCGAGACCCGTGACAACGGCTCACTGCTGCGCAGCCATCGCCGTGGCGTGATGCCCCGGGTGGCCATGAACTTCCGGTTCTTCGCCGACTACGCCGAGCACGAGTTGGCCCACCCAGACATGGAGGTGCGTGGCCACCGGGAGCGGATCAGCTACGACCCCGCCGGAGTGGTGGCCATCATCACGCCCTGGAACGCCCCGCTGATGCTGGCCACGTGGCGCATCGGCCCGGCGCTGGCCTCTGGCAACTGCGTCGTCCTCAAGCCACCGGAGTGGGCGCCGCTCACCGCCAGCCTGCTGGCAGACATCACCGCCGAGGCAGGCCTCCCACCGGGGGTTTTCAACGTGGTTCAGGGAACCGGCCTGTCGGCCGGGGCGCCGCTCACCTCGCATCCAGACATCAACCGACTGTGCTTCACCGGGTCGGTTCCGACCGCCGGCGTGATCGCGACCGCAGCAGCGCCCAACATCGTCCCGCTCTCGTTCGAGTTGGGCGGCAAGAGCCCGCTGGTCGTCTTCGACGACGCCGACCTCGACCTCGCCGTACACCTGGCTGTGGAGCAGTTCGACAACGCCGGGCAGGTCTGCCTCAAGGGCGCCCGGCTGATCGTTCAGGACTCCATTGCCGAGGAGTTCACACGCCGCGTGGCCGACAAGGCTGCCGCGCTGGTCCAGGGCGACCCTCGCGAGGAGGCGACGGACGTGTCCGCCCTGATTGCGCGTCGCCACTTCGACCAGGTCTCCGGCTTCGTGGAGCGGGCCCTGGAGGACGGCGCTCGGGCGATCCTCGGGGGCGGGCCCAACGAGGAATTGGGCGGGTTGTACTTCCGGCCCACGATCCTCGTGGATGCTCGTCCGGGATCGGAGATCCTGACCGAGGAGGTCTTCGGGCCGGTCCTGACTATCGAGACGTTCGCCGACGAGGCGGAGGCGGTCGAGTTGGCCAACAACACCCGCTTCGGGTTGGCCGCAACCCTCGTCACCGGAGATCGCGATCGCGGCGAGCGGGTCTCGGCGCTGCTGGACGCCGGCACCGTCTGGGTCAACTGCTTCTTCGTGCGCGACCTAGGCGCCCCGTTTGGGGGCAACAACAAATCCGGGATCGGCCGTGAAGGCGGCGTGTGGAGTTTCGACTTCTACACCAACATCAAAACCAGCACGTTCAGCCCGTCAGGGTGGAAGGAAGATCAACATGGGTGAGGTTGTCGGCGCCGGACTGCTGGCGCATGTCCCCACGATCATGCTCCCCGAGGATGTCCGCCGGGAGCTCAACAACGGCGAGGACTTCAGCCTCGGCGGTGCGCTGATCCAGTTGCGCAAAGAGGTCTTCGAGACCCTCGACTACGACACCGTGGTGGTGCTCGACTCCCACTGGTTCACCACGGTGGAGTTCGTCGTGACCGCTCAGGACCGCCGCTCTGGCCTCTTCACCGCCGAAGAACTGCCTCGCGGCATGTGCCGTATCCCCTACGACTGGCGCGGCGACCCCGAGTTGGCCTTCGCAATGGCCGACGCGTCGGCTGCCCACTCGACCTGGGTGACCGCGATCGATGACCACTACCTGCCGCTCTACTACCCCTCCATCAACATGTGGGAGTTCTTGGGCCGCGGGCTCGACAAGCAGTGGATCTCGGTGAGTGTCGCCCAGACCGGTGACGCCGAGGACTTCCTGCGGTGCGGTCGCGCCCTGGGTGAGGCCATCGCGGCCACCGACCGCAAGGTGCTCCTGATTGCCTCCGGGGCTTTGTCGCACACGTTCTGGAAGCTTCGGCAACTGCGCGATCACGAGGCCGCCGACCCCTCCCACATCTTCACTCCCGAGGCGTACGCCGCCGACCTGGAGCGCATCGAGTGGTTCAAGGCCGGAGACCACAAGCGGGTGCTGGACACCATGGGCGAGTTCATGAAGTACCGCCCCGAGGCGATGTTCGCCCACTACCTGCAAATGGCCGGGGCGCTCGGAGAAGGCGATCTCACCGCCACCGCACGTCAGTACGGCGACTATGAGAACTCCATCGGGACCGGCCAGGTGCACCTGTGGTTCGACCGACCCGAGGGCGGCTTCCCCCGGCCCCACGCCACTCCGACCGACCCTGACTACGTCCGCCAGATGGGCGGCGGCAAAGTCGACATACCCGCGGCCGGCTGACCGGCGCGAACGCAACCCACAAGGAGAACGATGAGCACGCGCGAGTTCCGCCGGATCCTGCTCGACGGCTACCCCGTCGACGTGGAACGCCGAGGCGAGGATCTGGTCGCAGGTGATGGACGGGTCGTGGCGATCGCCGACGCGATCCACCTGCCTCCGGTCACCCCGACCAAGATCGTCTGCGTCCACCTCAACTACATGTCTCGGGTCACTGAGATGATGCTGAAGCTGCCGCCGGCACCGACGTACTTCCACAAGCCGATCACCGCGCTCAACTCCCACGACGCCGCAGTCGTGCGCCCGGAGGGCTGCAAGTGGCTCAACTACGAGGGCGAGATCGCCATCGTCATCGGAAAGACCTGCCGCAATATCTCTCCCGACGAGGCCGGCGACTACATCCGCGGCTACACCGTGGCCAACGACTACGGCCTGCACGACTTCCGCGACACCGACTCCGGATCGATGCTGCGGGTCAAGGGCTCCGACACGCTGTGCCCCGTCGGCCCCGGCGTGGTCGAGGGGTGGGACTTCCGCGGCAAGCGGATCCAGACCATCGTCAACGGTGAGGTCCGCCAGGACGGCAACACCGACGAGATGGAGTGGAACATGCACTACCTCGTCGCCGACATCGCCCGCACGATCACCCTGCAGCCCGGTGACCTGCTGTTGTCCGGCACCCCGGCGATCTCGAGGACCGTCTACCCCGGCGATGTCGTCGAGGTGGTCGTCGAAGGGCTGGGAACCCTGCGCAACCACATCGTGTCCGGACCGACCCCGATCCGCACCGACGTCGGTGCGCAGCCCACCGAGACCGAGGAAGTGCTCTCCACAGCCCAAGGCGGAGACTGGGAGTTCCGCGGCATCCGCGCCCCCAAGCCACCCGGCTCGGAGATCTGATGGGCACACGGCCCCTCATCGCACTCCCCCAGCGCTTCTCCGATTCGGCCTCGGCACTGCGCTATCGCGCCGACGTGACCTCCCGCTCCCTGGCTCAGGCGGTGTGGGCGGCCGGTGGTGAGCCACTGATGTTGCACCCCAGCGCCGACCACGGCCTCGACACCGACGTCGCCTCCCGGTTGGCGTGGGCCGACGGCTTGTTATTGCCCGGCGGTGGCGACCTGGCCGGACACTGGTCCGGGCAGGAGGATCACGTCACGGCGTACGACGTGGACGAGGTGCAAGACGCCTTCGACCTGGCGCTGGCCAAGCACGCGCTGGCTCAGGGTCTGCCGACGTTGGCGATCTGCCGAGGTCTGCAGGTGGTCAACGTGCTGATGGGCGGCACGCTGATCTCGGACATGGACTCCGCCGGCATCACCCACCACCGACACCACGTGCACCACGTGAGTGTCGAGCCGGGTTCGCTGCTCGACACGGTGACCGGCCAGAACGTCGAGGTCTCCTGCTACCACCACCAGTGTCTCGGCGACCTGGCTCCGGGGTTGCGCGTGATCGCCTCCGCCGAGGACGGCGTTCCCGAGGCGGTCGCGTACGCCGACGCGAAGGGCTGGTTCCTGGGGCTGCAATGGCACCCGGAGGACACGGCCGCAGACAACCCCACTCAGGCGGCGATCTTCGCGGCCTTCGTGGAGGCGTGCCGCGGCTGAACGAGCCTCACTGCTCCTCGGCGGTGGTGACGATCTGGCGCAACATGTCGGTCAGCGCGGCCACCTGAGCCGGGTCGAGCCCGGCCACGAGGCGGGACTCGGCCTCGTTGACCCGGGGGAAGACCTGCTCCATCACCCGAACACCCTCGTCGGTGAGGGCAAGGCTGACCAGGCGGCGATCGGTGATCGACGGAACCCGGACCACCAGGTCGCGGGCCACCAGGGTGTTGGTCACGCCGGTCAGGGTGCCCTTGGAGATCCCCACCGATTCGGCGATCTCCCGGGTCTCCATCGACCCCCAGATCCACAGGAGCCACAGCACCACGAACCCGGTCCAGGTCAGATCGTGTGGGCGCAGCGCGGTCGTGGTCAGGTGGGACCTGGCCGCGTTGGCCGCCCGGTACAGGCTGGCCAGCGCGTGCGTGGCCGGAAAGTTGAGAGTCAGGTTCGCGAGACGGGCCGCTGCGGCCCGCTCGGTCTCCTCCAGGGAGTGCCGGTCCGGCATGTCAGCCCACTTCCTCGTCTGCGCGGGCCACGACCATGTCGGCGAACCGGGCGCCCACCTGCGAGCAGGCGTCGCGATAGCTGCGCCACTTGGCGGCAGTCTCGCGCTGCCACCTCTCCGGGTCGACTCCGGCCGCGGCCAACTCGCCGGCGTACGTGCCTAGCCACTGCAGCGCCACTCCCGGGTTGGCCTCGATGTGGAACTGCAGCCCCCAGGCGTTGTCGCCGACCCGGAAGGCCTCGATGAGGTCGCCGGTGCGGCCCAGGACGACCACGTCGTCAGGCAGGCTGAAGGTGTCGTAGTGGAACTGGAAGCCGTCGTACTCGGTGCCGAGGCCGGCGACCAGTGGGTCGTCGGTGGCCTCGGGGGTTGCGGTCACCGTGGTCCAGCCGATCTCGGGGGTCGGCGCTTTGAACACCCGCCCACCGCAGACCTTGGCCAACAATTGGGACCCGAAACAGACCCCCAACACCGGCTTGCCGTGGGACAGCGCGTCGGTGAGGTACTCCGATTCGACAGTCATCCACGGGTGGACGTGGTGGTCTTCCACTCCGGCGATCGCACCCATCGACACGATGGCCGAGTACGCCGACGGGGGCAACTGCGGCCGTTTGTCGACCCAGGTGCACCACGTGTCGATGGCGAGTCCGGCATCGACCAGCGGACCGCCCAACTCGTTGAGGTGGTCGTCGAGGTCGTGAAGGACGACCAGGACGCGGCTCACAAGGTGACCAACGAGGTGCCGCCGTCCCAGACGACACCCACCTGGCGGTAATAGCCGCCAATGATCTCGTCGACCTCGAGACGGGCCAACTCCTCGGTGGGGGACTCGAAGATCCGCAGATCGACATCGCCTTGCCAGGACTGACCACCTTCGAAGGCGGAGGCACCCGAGGAGATCAGTTCGGTGTAGGCATCACCGTGACCGGCGATGTCTGGGTAGATCCGGTGATGGGCCATGGGATGTCCGTTGACGAACCCGTTGGTCTCCGAGGCACCTGTGATGGTCAGCACCGCTTCAGCGAGGCGCCGGTCCCCGGCGGCGAGGGTGGCTCCGAAGACGCCGCCGACCCCGACCTGGGGGGCGGCGTGGGAGAAGGGGTGGGGTCGGGTCTGCCACATGGAGCCGAGCTTCTTGGGGTAGCCCTGGTGCATGCCACGAGCGATGGCGAAGTCCTTGTCGACCCAGATGTAGACACACCGGGAGTAGGTGACTCCCTCGAAAGCGCAGCGCACGACCACGAACGCTTCCTTGTACTGCGAGCGGACCGGGTCGAGGAGTTCCTCGCGCGAGGACGAGCAGCTTTGCCAGTCTGCCCAGATGAGGGCGACAGCGCCTGGGTCCTCGGGGGCCAGCGACAAAGGTTCGGGCAGGAGTTCGGCCACCCGCGCAGGATCGGTGCGATATTCGACGGTCAACAGGTCCCCGGAGTAGTACCACGGCGGGTTCGGGATCAGCGATGCCTGACCGGTCGTCGTACGCGGGAAGAAGAAGCCTTTCATCACCAGCCGCCAATCGATTCGAAAAGTGGAGGCTGCGGGGGTGCCCGCAGAGTCGTTTGGCTCCGTACGATAGCGAGTGACGCGCACCACACCAACCTCTTGTGAAGGGCTGGTGGCGTCGGTACTGTTCGGACCCAAACGACATTCTAGGAGGCCCCCTTTGGCGCACTTCGACACGTCGGGACTCGAGCCCGCCGCGGATCAACTTCAACGCGACGGCATCGACGTCGTCCGACTCGGGTACGCCGACATCATCGGCACTGACCGTGGTCGTGACCTGCTGGTCAACCGATTCGCCCGCACCGTCTCCTCGGGCGTGGCCTTTTGTCGCTCCGTCTACGGCACCACCCCGCGCGGCGGAGTCGTCGACATCGAGGGCGGCCTGTCCGACGGGCTGCCCGACATCCTCGCCTTCCCCGACCTGTCGACCCTGCAACCGATCCCGTGGGAGCCGGGCGTCGCCCACTGCATCGCCGACCTCTACAACCCCGACGGCCAACCCTCGCCGGCCAGCCCGCGCTACGTGCTTCGCCACGTCGTGGAGCAGTTCAAGTCGCTCGGGATGAACCCGATCGTCGGCCCGGAGCTGGAGTTCTACGTCCTCGAGGAGTCAGACACCGCCGCCTCGGGTTGGCAGCGCTACGGCGAAGGCACCGGCAACGTCTACGTCTCCGGACTCAAGGGTGACCCGCAGAACGTCCTGCTGACCGCGCTGCGTCACCTGGGCAACTACGGCATCGAGGTCGTGGCCGCCAACCACGAGTTCTCCTCGGGCCAGTTCGAGATCAACCTCTGGCACGGGGACGCCCTCGACGCCGCCGACCGCGCCCACCGCTTCAAGGCCGGCGTCAAGGAGTTGGCACGCAGCCTGGGCAAGATGGCCACGTTCATGCCCAAGCCGTTCAACGACGAAGGCGGCTCCGGCTTCCACCTCCACTTCTCGATGTGGTCCGACGACGGCGTGCCGTTGTTCGACGACCCCTCGGCCAAGAACGGGCTGTCCAAGACCGCCCACCAGGCCATCGCCGGCGTCTTGGCCCACGCCCCCGCTCTGGCGGCGCTGTCCAACCCCACGATCAACTCCTACAAGCGCTTCGGCCCCGACACCTTGGCGCCGTGGCTGGTCGACTGGGGCTTGGACAACCGCAGCGCCATGGTGCGCATCCCGCCTGAGCGCGGCAGCGCCTCGCGGATGGAGTGCCGCCTCGGTGACGCCAGCGCCAACCCCTACTTGGCCATCGCGGGACTACTGGCCGCGGCATACCTCGGCGTCCGCGATGAATTGGAGCCGCAACCGGCGCTGGAAGGCTACGGCTACGACCCCAGCAAGGCCGAGATGCTGCCCACCACCCTGTCGAACGCTCTGGACGCCCTGGAGGCCGACACCGCGTTCGTCGAGGTCCTGGGCGAGCCCTTCGTCAAGACCTTCTTGACCTACAAGCGCGACGAGATCGAGCGCTTCAACTCCTGGATCACCGACTGGGAATTCAACGAATACACCTACCACCTGTAAGGACACGTCCATGCCTCGCCACGAGCCGGTCGCCCTCGAAGACGTTGATCTGTCTGACCTCGACGGATTCGCCAACCTGCGCGGCTTCTCCCAACTCGACACTCTGCGCGCCGAAGACCCGGTCCACTGGAACCCCGAGCCGGAGCCCAACAGCGGTTTCTGGGCGGTCACCCGGTACGACGACATCTGGACCGTCGACCGCGACCCGGAGACCTTCACCTCCGAGCAGTTCGTCAACATGGAGGAGGTGGCTCCCGAGGACCGCGACGTGCGCCGCTCGCTGTTGGAGACCGATGGGCCACGGCACGCGGCCCTGCGTCGGCTGATCCAGCGTGAGTTCACCCCACGCACCCTGTTGAAGAACTACGAGGGGTTCCTGCGGGAGTTGACGCGAAAGACCATCAGCGAGGCCTTCGACAAGGCCAGCGGGGGCACCACGATCGACTTCGTGGAAGAGATCAGCGCGGACTTCCCGATCAATGTGCTGGCCAGGCTGCTCGACGTCCCTGCCGAGGACACTCCGCAGTTGATCGCGTGGGGCAACGAGTTCGTCGGCAACACCGACCCCGACTTCGCGCGGGTGATGATGGGCTCGGAGGAAAGCGAGCAGTACCGCAACCTCCCCTTCCGCTCCCCCACGGTCCTGGACGTGTGGGATTACGGCAACGCGCTACGCAAGGAGCGTGAAGGTGGCGACGGCACCGACCTGATCTCGATCCTGGCCAACCGGATGCCTGATGACGGCATCCCGATGAGCCAGCAGGACTTCAACATGTACTTCACGTTGTTGGTCATCGCCGGCAACGAGACGACCCGGCACGCGATCTCCAACGCGATGCTCGGTCTAATCGAGCAGCCTGACCAGATGAAGCGCCTCAAGGACGACCCGAGCCTGATCCCGGGTGCGATCGAGGAGTTGCTGCGGTGGGCCTCGCCGGTCTACCACTTCCGGCGTACGGCGACCAAGGACACCGTCCTGGCCGGCAAGGAGATCAAGGCCGGCGACAAGGTCGTGATGTGGTTCGCCTCCGGCAACCGCGACGACTCGATGTTCGACAACCCGTACTCGATCGACGTGACCCGCCCCAACGTCGACCACATGACCTTCGGCAAGGGCTCTCCGCACCTATGCCTGGGCAACAACCTGGCCCGCATGGAGATCCGGTTGATGTTCGAAGAGTTGCTGCCCCAGTTGGCCGACATCGCCGTCGACGGCGAGATCAAGCGGGTGCGCTCCAACTTCGTCAACGGGATCAAGGCGTTCCCGGTCTCGATCACCCCGGC
>CALMLL010000105.1 GCA_937868075.1 uncultured Marmoricola sp.
CGCCCGCGGGAAGCTGCTCGATGGGGTGACGGCGGGTGACCTGTTCGGCGCGGCGGATCAAACCGGCCGAGTCGAGGTGCGCGACGACGGCGTCGAGGGTCACCTCGTCGAGCTCGTGATCCAGGTCCTCGGGTAGTAGAGCGATCGCGGCCGAGGCCAGTCCGTCGGCGGCCAGAGCGGTGGAATGCGCTGCTGGGTTGGTGATCGTTTCCTCGTAGCCGCGGTCGGCGGCCTCGGCCAAGAGCGCGATCATCTCGCGCCAGGTGTCGACGGCGTCGGCGGTCTGCAGGGTGGTGCGGGTCATGGGCTGAGCTCCTCTCGGTGGTCGTGTCGTCCCCATCGAGCCAGATCCGGCGGCAGAGCCGCTCAAGCAATCCGGGTGGTGTGGATAACCGGAGATGTGTCAGTGCCTGTGTGGACACTGGCCTCAGCATCCGAATGCAGGTGGGCACTCTCCGGTGGTCACCAAACACGAAAGTCGGTACCACTAGGGCTAGCCCTTATGGATCGGAGGTGGTGGGGATGGCGCGCTGGCTGGTCAAGGCGTTGGCTCTCTCGCCTGCGGTGGTGACGAGCACGTTTCTAACGATGCTGGTGGGGGCAGCGATGCCACCGCTGGCAGGGTCGGTGCTGTTCTTCGGGGGTTTGCTCGCTGGCCTGCTGCTGCTGGTGGGTGTGGGCGAGCAGGCTGCTGCCCGCGTGCTGTTGTGGTCACGGCCGGCCCGAGTCGCGGAGCGGGAGGTGCTGGCCGGCCCGCTGACGCTGCTGTGCCGAGCCGGCCTGGGGCCGCCATTGGTCAGGTTGCGGGTCCGCGTGGGGGAGACCTCGATCGGTGCCGCAGGGATGGGGCGTCAGACGGTGGTGGTCTCTCAAGGGTTGGTGGCCGCAGTCGAGGATGGCAGCCTCCCGGTGGACCAGGCCGCTGCGGTCATCGCGCACGCGGCCGGGCTGGTGCGTGGTGGCTGGGTTCGGCACGACCCGGTGCTCGGCTTCTGGACGCTGCCATGGCAGTTGGTTCGTGGGGTCGCGCAGGCGATCGCGGCAGGTGGTCGACGGCTTCCGTTGACCACGGTGGCCTGGAGGCTGCGCGGCGTGGTTATCGGCATCGCCGCGATCCAGAGCGCCCAGGCGCATCAGGTCGGATTGGCTCTGGTGATCGCAGGCATCGGGGTCATCAGCTATGCGATGCCCGTATGGGACCGCCACTGGCAGCGCGCTCTGCTCGACGCTGGCGACCGAGCCGTTCGGGCGGCGGGCTTGGCGGCCGCGATGGCAGCCTTCGTGCGGCGCTGTCCCAGCACGGCCGGGTCGCGGGCGCGCGTTCGCGCGCTGGAGCCCTCAACTGCACCAACCCGACCGGTCGGGTTGGTGCGCTGAACCGGTGAGCGGCCGTCAACGCTCGGGTGTAGCCACCTCTGTGAGTTCACCGTAACCAGCGGCATTGGCGGCGACCTCTTCTTGGCGGGCTCTTTCGATCCGGGCCAGTGCCCGGGTCCGGGCGTCGTCGGCCTCAGCGAGCTCGTACTCCTCCCGCCGATCGCGAGTTTGCTGCTCGGCGCGGCTCGGGTCGTCGGTCATCTGGATGCTCCTTCTGTCGCGCAGGCTGCCCACAGCCCTCGACCGTTGCGTTCGGCCTGCTGCGCGCTCTGTCGGTACGTAGTGGCCTGGGTTCCCGGCCCCTCGGGCCAGAACGGGCGTGCTTGTCCTTCGGCCAGGAGGATCTCCTGGATGTCGCGGCCGTCGACGAGCAGGTAGCGAAGCGGGCGGCCGTAGGCGTCGCGGTCTGCTTGGGTCGGGTCGGGCCTGAGTCTGATGGTGGTGCCGACGGGGGCCAGCTGGGCGAGTCGGGCCTTGGCTCGTGCGGCCCAGCACTGCTGCGGGCTTTCCCCGTGCGCCAGTTCCGGAGCATCGATCCCGAGCAGACGGATCCGGCCCAGATCCTGGCCGTCACGGTCTCTGGCACGGATGGTGTCGCCATCGATGATCGCGATGACGATACCCACCACCTCAGCGCTGCATGGGGTTCGGCCCAGCTGGGCGGAGGCCGCGACGGTCACAAGGACGCCGACCAGCGCCGCAGCCACCCTCGGACCGGTCATCGGCGGCCACCGGCGATGACCCGTAACCTTCGCGGCCCGGGGCCGGGCATGCCCTCTATGAGGTCGCTGATCGTGCACTGTGCGGCCACCAAGAATCTGCGTGCGGCATCCCAAGCAGTGCGGGAGGGGACCGCAGCCTCGACCGTGTCGGCTGCGGCCGCGAGCAGTCGGCTCACGATGGCGCAGTGGCGCAGGTTCTGTCCCAGTTTGCGATCTTCCCGGTCAGGCCCGGTCTCGAGACGCAGTTGCTCAGCCAGGTGGGCCAGCAGGGCGCGCGACTGATCGAGGTAGCCCTCGGGGGCGCGAGCGGGGCCGATGGGGGAGCGGGAGAGATCGCGCTGCAGTTGCGCGTGCAGCTGCAGCGCGATCGTCAAGGGGGAGGGTGGGCCCGACCAGGCAGGGGCTGCGGATGCGTTCACCGTGCGGGGCCGCCCGGGAGATCTCCGCCGAGGTTCGGGGCGGGACTGCTCTGCTGACCCGCGCGGAGTCGGTCGTGCGCGGCGGCGGCCAACATCTCTGCGGACCCCAACGATCGGGCGACTCCCGCGCCCGCGTACTCAAGAGTCCGGTCAAGGTGCCGGGCGGCTTCCTCGGCGCGGACCACGTGACGACCAGCCGATTGTGCGCCCCGGTCCAGACGCAGAACCGTGTACTCACGGTCTGCCTCGAGCGGGTTGGGACTGGTCAGCGCGGCTGCGGTCTGAGCCGCCTGCTGCATGTGGGTGCGTGCCGCCTGGGCCAGGGGAGCGGCGAGGTCGACCAGGACCCCCAGGTCCTCAACCTTGGTGCGCAAGCCGGCCACGTCCGCCTCTGGTGCGGAGTCAAAGTGCGCCAGGTGCTCGCGCGCCGCAACAAGGTGATGCTTGGCCACCTGGAGTCTCTGCTCGATCTCCTCGGCCGTGGCTGCGGTGAGTGTGCAGCGTTGCCGCAGGACGTCCATCTGGGCGCCGGCGTCGCGTAGGTAGGCCGTCCCGCGGGGATCGTCGGGCGTCAGTCGTGCCCGTGCGGTCTCGGCCTCGAGGTCGTCGAGCGTGCGTTCGGCGCTACGGGCGTAGCCGCTGAGCTCTTCCACTGATCGCCAGACCTGGTGGAGGTTGCCCCGCGCCGCCGCGAGGTGCAGCAGAACGTCGTCGGCCTCGCGCAGGTCATTCATCGCGCCCGCCAGCGATGCCGGTCACTGCGCCATCCTGGGTCCCAGGGGCGGGGTCGGGATCGAGGGTCGACGGCAACTGTGGGGCGAGTTCGCGCAACGCGGCCACCGCGGCCAAAGCCTTCTCGAGGTGGCCCCTGATCGTGTCGAGGTCCGGTCGTTCGTCCACCGTGGACCCGCTCTCTGTCCCGCACCGAGTACTGCGGTCCGATGCCGCTGGTTCCGTGCAGAAGGACGTGTAGCGGGCGCCGGCTGTCCCGGCGCCCTCCTACCTACCAAAAGCGGGTCGCGCCCGTTGGCGGGTCAGGTCGTGGTCGAGGAATCCGGATTCTGTGGCTGCTGCCGGACGGCCGAGCGGCGCAGCGTGGCCATCACGTCGTCGAGGGCATTGCCCAGCCGTTGCGGGGCATGGTCGGGATTCATCTCGTCCAGGACCTCGGGCCCGTCGTCGCCGACCTCGTCCAGGGTGGGTTGAAGGAAGGCGCGGCGCCGCAGCACGGCCTCGACGAGGCGGCGGTATGCCTCGGTGTCACGAGGTTCGTGCAGCCATGCTGCGGCGGCCGCCGCGACGGCGTGATCGTGCCATTCCAGCTCGCGTGGGGTGTATGGCGCCGGCGTCACGGCGTGCGGTCCCAGGGTTGGGTGTCTGCCCATCCCTGCGGAGTCGGCCGGTCCTGGGCCGCAGCCCAGGACCGGTACTCCTCGGAGTTGAACCAGATCAGCCGGGCCGGCATGCCGCGATCACGCAGTTCCGCGATCACCCGCAGCTGGGCTATCGCGTGCGTTGACACCGGCCACGACAGCCCGGTGGCTTGGCGCAGCGTTGCCTCATCGCGATACCGCAGAAGGGTGACCGGTCCAGGCGGTGTGGCTGCCAGCAGGGAGGCGACGTGGTCGGCTACCTGGCGGGCCAGATCCTCCAACCGTTCGGCGATGTCGCTCGGGACCCGGGCCGCGCCGCCTTCCCAATGCCGGACTGTGCGCACGGCGACGCCGCCGACCTGGGCGACCCAATCGCTGGACAGCCCCAACGCCTCGCGGGTGGTCTTCAACTCGGCGGGGGTCACACCCTCAGTCTGCACTGAGCGGCCGATCGCCGGCAGGCGTGCGAGGCGGTAATGCCAGGCATGCCTCGAGTTCGTCGACGAACCGGGGCGGGTTGCTCGCTTGCCAGGACACGATTCTGAGGTGGGGATCTCGGATGGGCGTGACTTGACCGTTGGCGGTCATCGCGCGAAGGGCCTGGTAGACCTCTCGGGCGTACCGGGCGCGTACGTGGATGTGGTGGGTGCCGTAGCAGGTCTCCTCGCGAGTACGTGAGGAGCGGGCCCGCTGATGCCAGACCGGCTCACACCCGGGATGCCGTTCGATCAGTGGGGGAGCGGCTTGGGCGACTTCCCCGGTGCTGAGCGGCTGTGGACACGAGTGCAGCACGGCGAGCAGTTGGTCGCTCAGGAACTGGTCTTGCAGGTTCACGGGGTCCACCGTCCCGCGCAGCGGGAGCACACCCGCACTGTCGATGCGTCGGGCACCCACCAGCAGGCAGGCCAGCACGGCTGATCGTCGGTGCAGCCGCATCCCGGGCAACACGACGGCTCCAAGGCTGCCGCTGTCGGCCGCAGGGATCTCGGCAGTCGCAGGGGATGGCCGGGGTCTCCTCGTCTGGTCATGGCCAGCACCTGCAGAGGCACTTGGTGCCGGCCCGCCACGGCCAGGAGCCGGGCGACCTGACGAGCTTTGAGGGGGTGTTCGTGGGCTCCCCAGGCGGCCACAACCACTGCGCTGGTCGCGGCCGCTGTGGCCAGTGCGGCGGCGATGGTGGCATCGTTGCGGGGGCCGATGGCGCTCTCGTCCTGGGGGAGCTGGTCTGGGTGGGTGGTGCGCCAGGCGAACAGGTTCCAGACGTGAAGGCTCTCCGCCGAGAGGGCGCGGGCGTAGCCCAGGCAGCGTCTGATCGTCGGGTCGTCCTCACTCGCGGTGGCCTTCGAGGGGTTGAGCATCACGAAGTGCAGCGGTGGGGCGGACCCGGGCAGGTCGCGGGTCAGGTAGTACCGGTAGCGCCCGTCCGCAGACAGCAGTGCCGTCGCATTGCCGTGGTGCTGGCCCCAGACCGCGTCGTCGGGGTTCATGCCGCAGCCGCCTGGTGCAGGGCGTCGTACAGTCGGCTGCCGATCCACTCGCCGACCTGGGGTGAAACGGCATTGCCGTACCCGTCGACCTGGGCCCGGTCCGATCCCCAGACCACGAACGTGCCCTTGTGCTGGGCACCGAAGTCGACGTCGAAGCCGCATCCGCGACCGATCTCGTGCGCAAAGAGCATCCGGAAGTAGCAGTCTTCGAGTGCCAGCTCTGACAAGGCCTGCTGCCAGTGGGCTGAGATAAGGGCCGTGGTGTCTCTGGCGGTGTGGGTGCCGAAGGGGTCCAGCACCGGGTGAGGCGCGGTCTGGTCGCCGGTGGAGCCGTTGAGCTTGGTCCAGCCGGAGAAGAGCAGTCCTTGGGTGATGGCTGACCCGACGACTGTCCCCAGTGCCTGGTCCAGAGGGTGGGCGCGGTACCTGGCCTCCGCGATGACGCCGTTGTTCTTGATCATCCCAGCAGCGGTGACCAGTGCCGGAACCTGCTCGGCGGTGACCGTGGGCATCGCTTCCGCGTGCGTGGTCGGCGTCGTGTGCTTGCGATAGGGCAGAACCCCGCACATTAGGGCCAGGGTCTCTGATCCGCCCTGGGTCGGCAGGGCCTCGTCCAGCCCCCGAGGGCCGCCTTGGTAGTTGCTGATCGCAGCGGCCATGGGCGGGGCAAGTAGCCCGGTGGTGTTGGTGGCGGTCTGTGACCACAGGGGTTGGTCGAGGCTTCGGCTGCGACAGGTGGAGCCGGGCCGCTCCGAGGTGTTGCCGGCGGCGGCCACGAGGGCCCCGGTGGACAGCAGCGCGGTCTCCTGTTGGCTCGTCTGGGTGGCCATCGGCTGCCACGGGTGACGTTCCACTCCGCGAACTGCCTTGGCGGGCATGATGACGGCCGGGAAGTCCGCGAACCGCTGCCGGCAGCGTTCGGCCCGCGCCATGGTCGCGGCTGCCAGGGGCTTGTCCCGGTCCCCGATCCGGGTCCCCAGGTCGCTGAGGTCCAAGGCGTCCAGCGAGGGGGTGTAGGGCGGGATCACCGGGCCCCGGCAGGCGGGGCACCGGTAGTCGTACTGCTTGCCGTACCGGACTGACCCGGACGGCGGCACACCCGTGCGCCATGTCCAGACGGCGGGAACGCCACGGTCGCAGAACGAGCACCAGGACAGCGGCCGGTGCTCCAGGTCCGGGGTAGGAATCGCCCTGTCCCAGAACACTTCATAGAGCCGATCCCGGGATTGGCCGACACCGAAGAACATGCTGTTGAGGTACAGCGTGCGATGCCGGTAGCCGAGGTTGGTGAACTGGCGAAGCCACCACCGGTAGGTGCTGCCGTCGCCGACGGTGGGCTTGCTCGGGATGGCCGGCCCCCACGACTGCAGCTCGGTGGTGCACTCGACGAGGATCACGCGGGGGTGGTGTGTGGCTGCGTAGTGCAGTACGCAGTTGGCGGTTGCCCGGTCCCGTTCGGAGCGGGTGACCCGGGCATCGAACTCGGGGTCGTCGAGGTCGAACAGGGACAGCCCACGCGCGTACGCCTTCTTGGTGTTGGCCACGGAGTGGTTGACACAGCTGACACCGGCGGCGAGCAGATCCGCGCGAGGCAGGTCCCGCACCGAGTGGTAGTTGGGTGATTCCCCATCGACCAGGTCGGCGATCCAGTGCTCGACGTGCGGATGGTTGGCCTCGTGAACCTGCACCTTGTACGGGTTGTGGTTCGCGGCCGAGATCGCCGTGAATCCGGCCCGCTCGATACCTTGGGTCAGACCCCCGAAGCCCGAGAACAGGTCGACGGCGGTGTACTCGTCGTGCCGGAACCGGCGGCGCCGCTGGGCGGGGCGGTAGGAAGCACTCATGCCGACCACCCGCTCGGGATCTGGTACGCCTGTCGTAGACGCAGCACTGTCCGGTCGCACACGCCGATCTGGCGGCCGATCCCCAGGTCACTCCACCCTTGGGCTGCCAGACGTCGCACAGCCTCCACGCGTTCGGGCTCTCGCAGGCCGTGCGGGTGGCGCCCCGCCATGACGGCCTCGACCGCGACCTCGTCAACGGTGGGGCGTGCCTCACAGGAGTCGACGGGCCCAGCGTCGGGATCGTCGATCGCGTCCTCATCCCAGGCCAGCGGTGGCGGATAGCCGGCGGCAGCCGCGATCGCGCGCGCTTTGGTGCTGTGCCCGGGGGTCATCGAGAGACGGTCGTAGGCCTCGGTCACGGCATCCCACCGCGATTGGGTGATCCACCGCCCGGCCTGGTTGACGATCAGGTAGACGTCACGCTCGGTGAGGCTGCCGGCGGCCGCGATGTCCCGGGCGCAGTGCCCGATGGCCTGCAGCGCCCGGATACGTCGCACGGCGCCGACCTTCGGGACGAACCCGCCCGGGTTGGGCCGCCGAGTCAGGTCTGAGCTGGTGACCTCGAGCAGAGCTGCGGCAACCCGACGGGTGACCGTGGGCTGATGGCCGCCCGCGATGCGGGTGATGACTGCGACCGGGATGCCGCTGACGTCGGCGATCCCTCGCAGGGATGCCTGAGCCCTCAACAGCTCGTGCAGATGGGTGCGGATCGGGTCGGCCGGAACGGTGCGCTTGATGCCCCGGGCTCGGTCCAGCCGCCACTTCTTCTGGTAGCGCAGTGTCGCAGTGGCGCTCATCGGGCGCTCCTGGCCGAGGCGTGATCCGGCAGCGGGCAGACCTGGGCGTGCACGGCATCGAAGAGGGCCTGGTGATCATCCACGGCCCGGCAGCAGTGCCCCTGATGGGTCCAGTCTCGTTCGGCGCACGGCACGACGGCGCACATGCACACCTCGGCCGGCCACCAGGACGCGGCCGCGACATGAGCGGCGATCCGACGCAGCGTCTGAGCGCCGGCAGTCTGCCCTTGGGCGGCCAAGACCACGGCCGAGCTCACGCAGGCGACGGCGTAGCGCTGCTCTGCACCCTCGCGCCCCAAGCGGTTCAGTGGCGGAACGATCGTCAGCATCGCCCTCACCCCTCAACGACGCGTAGCCGGAAGGTGCGGGAGCCGTCGTAGGCGTCCTCGAGAACGATCACGATCTCGTCGCCGACGGCTGTCGCGGTGGCCACGATCAGCCCGTCGACGTCCTCTTCGCCTTCAAGGAACAGTGCGACGTCGGCCGCTGCGTCGGCACATGAGAGGTCCTCGACGAGCACACGGTCATCGGCGCCAGCAATGGGGTCGTTCATGGAGTCCTCCTAGAGGTTCGAGCCGCACAGTTGCCTGCTCGCTCTCTCATTATCGAATAGATGGAATAGACATGTCCAGTCCACGCCGGAAACCTGTGGAGAAGGACGACGACGACGCTGCCGCCTCCTCCGCAGGCGGGGGAGTGCAGCACCCGACACCGTCCAATACGGAAGGTGGGCTGCGGTCGGGGTCAGTCGAGGCGCGGCAGCGGCGGCAGCGGCTCGTCGACATGCCATACCCACTCCCGGTCTGGCGCGGGGATGTCCTCGCCAGTGGAGTCGTCCCGGACATACAGCCGGGTGGGCTCGGTGCGGTCGGTGAGGATCGCGGTGGGGAGTTCAACGGCGGACGGGAGCGTGAAACGCGGGGTGGTCCTGAACCGTCGGTGCTGGTCGACGAGCGTCTCGAGCAGGAGTTTCCCGTAGGGGTCGTCGTAGGGCAGCCATTGAGCGGTGGCCGGCATCAGAGCGAGTTCTTCGGCCATGGCCGAGCCACCCCTGCCGACCACAAAGGTGGCGATGACGATCAGGTGGCCGTGCTGGTCGGCGTTCCATAGGTCGATCTCGCGGGCGAACCGTCGAGTCAGCTTGCGGTGCAGCTGCTCGTCGAGGAACAGGGGAGCGTCGGGCATGTGCTTGAGCACCATCTGGTGCCCGTACCGGGCGGGTTCGATCGCCTTGAGTTCTGCGACGAGCACCATCAGCTGTTGCACGCGGCCAGGCCGGGCCGCGGCCTTCTGCCAGCGGTTGAGTCGTCGCGCAGCGATCTCGGCTTTGCGCTCCACACGGAAGGGCTCGGGGATGTAGAGCCGCTCGGTGAGTGGGTCGCCCTTCGCGCGGGCGGTCGCTGCCGCCTGTCGGAGAAGCCAGGCCACCAGTCCCCAGTGGCGCCGGCCTGCCATCCCGGGGCTCCACGCGACCAGGTCGGACTCGTACCACAGATAGTCCAGTAGGGCGCGCAGGCTCAGGCGTTTGCCGTTGGTGGTCACACTGTCAGCGATCGTCGGGGGGCCGCTGGTGTCAGGAGCGGCACGTTCTCCGACAGAGAGCCGGAATCCCAGGCGCAAGGTGGTCTGCCCGCTCTCGGGGTCGATCCGAATCGCGTCGCCGAGTGCGTGGCCGAGGCCGGAGGCCTCCTCGGGCGCGTAGGAGCCGCAACGTGTCGAGTGCAGCGACCCGGAGTCGGGCATGCGCTTGACGATGAATCTGGTCCCTATCCGGGCGATGTACATCGCAGTCCCGTCGGGGGTGCATCGACACATCGGCCGCTCGTGCTCCAGGTAGGCCTGCGCCAGGAGTGCCTGCCCGGTTGGGGTGTCAGGCCGGACGGTCACGCCGGCGAGCAGGTACCCGGCGACCTCCTCGTCGGGGGGATTGTCGATGCCTGTGTGCGTTGTCATCAGGGGGGCCTCATCCCCTTCTTGGGCCGGTTGGAGGGTCATCGGGCCACACTTCTGCCTAGGTCGGGGGTGCGCCCGAGGGAGGGCCGCTGGGACTGCACGATGGGGCTGCGTCGTGTCGCGTCGACGGCGCCCGCCCATTCGTGGGCGGCGGCCGGGGTGCGAGCGGCGGGGACCCCCTCACGCTGCCGCCAGCGCAGCACCGTTCGATCACTGACGCCGAGACGGTCGGCGATCTGGGGGTCGGTCTGCCCGCGTGCGGCCATCGTGCGCACTGCGACGGACCGCTCGGGTGCTGTCAGGCCGGTGGCTTGGTTCCTCCCGTCGAGGGCCCTGCGTACGGCGACCATGTCGACGACCCGCGCGTGGAGCGAACTCGTGTCTTGGTGGTGCGGGCGTGCGGTGGGATCGTCGATCGCGTCGTCGTCCCAGGCCAGGGGCGGCGGGTAACCCAAGGACTTGGCCCAGCCGCGAGTTTCGGGGGAGGGGCCGGGGGTCATCGAGAGTCTGTCGTAGACCTCGCAGACCTCCCGCCAGCGCTCCAGTGTGACCAGGTGTCCGGTGCCGCTGAGGAGACGTGCGGTGTTGGGGACGCCGGCGGCCGCGAGCTCGTGGTGACTCCACCCCATGGCCATCAGGGCTTGGACTCGTCGGACCGCTCCTACACGCGGGACGTGACCGGTGGCCTGACTGGAGTAGAGGGTGCGCAGCGAGAGCGCCTCTACGCGGGCTGCCGTGCTCTGTTGCACCCGCGACCGGGTCCCGTCCAGGATCGCTTTCACCCCGGTGTCGCTGAGCCCAGCGGCCCGTGAGAGCGCCCGGATTGGGACGTGCGCGGCCGCGAGCTCCGCCAGCCTGACGCGGGTCGGTTCGGCTTCGACATACCGTGTCCCCCCTGCCGCCCGGTCGCGGCGGTAGGCCACCTCCCAAGCTTTGCGGTAGACCATGCTCGCCTCCTGTTTCGCTGACCTCCGTAAGCGAGCGTTC
>CALMLL010000106.1 GCA_937868075.1 uncultured Marmoricola sp.
CCCTCGGCGGTCGTCGCCACGATCGGCTCCGCCAAGATCTCCGCAGCCGATTCGGCCCCTCCGGCGGTTCCGCGAGCGATCACCGAAGCGGTGAATCTCATGCGACGCGACCGGGAGCCGGCTTTGATCAGTTCGGCGGTGACTTCCACGATGTCCCCGGCGCGCACCGGCGCCCGGAACTGCACGTCGTCGTAGGAGGCGAACAAGCCCTCGTCGCCGTCGGTGCGAATACACATCTCCGTGGCCACATCGCCGAAGAGGCCCAGCGAGTAGGCCCCATCGACCAGGTTGCCGGCGTAGTGGGCGTGACTGAACGGCACATAGCGACGGTGTGTGACGATCAGGCCGATCTGGGGGCTCATGCTGACTCCTTCATGGTGACAAGACGATGGACCAGATAGCTGGCCACCTCTCCGGGCGTGGTGCCGCGAGTGAAGATCCGGTCGACGCCCAACTCGGGGGCCATCGTCTCGTCGAAGCGCGGTCCGCCCACCACCAACAGCGGGCGCGACGTAGGCGGATAGGCCTCGCGGAAGGCCGCAGACATCTCCTTGGTGTTGAGCACATGGGCATCGCGTTGGGTGACGACCTGGGAGACCAACACCGCGTCCGCCTTCTCCAGCTGGGCGCGTTCGACCAACTGCGGGACCGAGACCTGGGCACCTAGATTGACGACCTTGAGCTCGCGGTAGTACTCCAGGCCCTTCTCCCCGGCGAACCCCTTGATGTTCAAGATCGCGTCGATGCCGACGGTGTGCGCGTCACTGCCGATGCAACCACCAATCACCACCAGCCGCCGGCGCAGCCCGCCCTTGATGGTCGCATTGGCCTCCTTGGGCGTGAGCAGCGGATAGTCGCGCTCGACGATCTCGACCTTGCTCGGGTCGACCAGGTGATTGACCCGCCCGTAGACGACGAAGAAGGTGAACCCCTCCCCCATGGCCTGGCTGTGTACGACGAGTGCGGGATCCATTCCCATCTTGTTGGCCAGTTGCACCGCAGCGCCCTCAGCCACCTTGGAGTTCTTCATCGGCAGCGTGAAACTCAGTTGCACCATGCCGTCACCCGTGGTGTCGCCGTAAGGGCGGATCAAGGTGTTGTCGTTCATCACTCCCCCTCCATCAGATCGACCGCCGGGTTGTAGTAGTCATCGGCCTTCGCGGCCACCCCGTCGAGCCCCTTGCCGCCTCCAGGCGGGCGTTTCATCAATCCGAAGGTGCCGTCGGCGATGGCGGCCAGCAGCGGCGGGTCACCGGCGTCGTCGGAGTCGTGGGCGATGTCCTCGAGGAGTTCGATGGTCTCGGCCAGCACCTGGTGGGCGCGACGGACGATGAACCCGTCCGGGTGCGGGCGGAAGTCCTCGTGGAGACCACCGGCGGCCCGCATGACGTAGCGAACATTGCGCAACGCCAGATCGCGGTCGGAGATCCATGGGGTCACCACCGCTTCGGTCATCATCCCGACCAGCAAGATGCCTTGTCCGGTGAGCGCACCGGCCAGATTGAAGAAGCCGTCGAGAAGGAATCCCCGGAAGATGTCTCCGGTCATGTGCCGGGTCGGCGGCATCCACTTCAACGGGGCGTCCGGGAAGAGTTCGCGGGCCAAGAGCGCGTGGGCCAGTTCGAGCCGGAACGAGTCCGGCACCGCCGGGTCGATCTCGAAGGCGTGGCCCAGACCCAACTGCCAGTCCTCGAGGCCGGCCTCCTTGGCGAAGTACTCGTTGAGCAGTTGGCTAGTGGTGACCGTGTGCGCGGCCTCAACGGCATCAGCCGTGGTGAGGTAGTTGTCCTCACCGGTGTTGATGATGATGCCTGCCCGGGCGTGCACCTGTCGGCTGAAGCGTTGGTCGACGAAGGTTCGGATCGGGTTGATGTCGCGGAAAAGGATGCCGTACATCGAATCGTTGAGCATCATGTCCAGCCGCTCCATGCCGGCCAGCGCGGCGATCTCCGGCATGCACAATCCCGAGGCGTAGTTGGTCAGCCGCACATAGCGGCCCAACTCCCGACTGGTCTCATCGAGGGCGGCCCGCATCAACCGGAAGTTCTCCTGCGTCGCGTAGGTGCCGGCGAACCCCTCCCGAGTGGCACCCTCGGGGACGAAGTCGAGCAACGACTGACCAGTGGATCGGATCACCGCGATCACGTCGGCGCCCTCGCGGGCGGCGGCCTGTGCCTGCGGGATGTCCTCCATGATGTCCCCGGTGGCCACGATCAAGTAGATCCAGGGTTGGCTGGGCGCATCGCCGATCTGGGTGATCATGCGGTCGCGCTCTTTGCGCCGGCGGTCGATGAGTTTGATGCCCTTGTGCACTGCGCGACGGGACTCCGACTCGGCCCGGCGCGCGTCGCGCCCTTCGGGGAGTCGGAACCTTGCTTCACCCGCCGACGCCTTCTGCGCCAGCGTCATCAGGTCGGGAGCCTCGCCGCGACGCAGGGCGTCCCACACCGGCAGTGCGATCCCGTGCTGCAGGCCCGTGTCGGCCCGCACGGCGTCGACGAGGCGATTCACCCAGGGGGTCCCATCGGGGTCTGCGCCACCGAGACCGGCCAACCGCAGCGTCGCCCGCTCAACGCTGACGGTGGTGTGCTGCTTGGCCAGTTTCACGATCGGTTTGCCGACCTTCTTGGCCAACCGGCGAGCCTTGCGGACCGTGGTCTTGTCCAGGTCCAGTTTGTTCAGATCGAGGGTCAACGACCGACTCATGCCGGTTCCTTCCAGATGGTTCGTCCTGCGCTCCAGCATTGTCGCAGTCGCGGGTGGTGCTCGGTGAGGTCCGGGTTGCCGTCCTCGGCGTATGCCGAAACCTCCCAGCGGGCCAGGTCGGCCCGCTGACCTGCGGCGATCCGCCCGGACGCATCGTCCTTGCCGGCTCGCCAACCCCCGAGAGTGTGGGCCGCGAACGCGGCCTGGAAGTCGAGTCGCTGATCGGTGTTGCGGTGGTGCATCGCCGCGGCAACCCCGCCCCAGGGGTCGATGGGCGTCACCGGGGAGTCGCTGCCGAACGCCAGGCTCACACCGGCCTCGACCATGGCGCGCAGCGGGTTCATCGCGCGCCAGCGCTCACCCACTCGGTCGGCGTACATCTGGGTGGGGCCGCCCCATGCGGCGTCGAAGGCCGGTTGCACACTGGCGTGGACGCCGAGCCGGGCCAAGACTGCGATCACCGAGTCCGAAGGCATTTCGACGTGCTCCAGGCGGTGACGGGCAGCCCGGATCGCCTCGAGCCCGCAGCGCTGCGCGGCCAAGGACAACCCGGCAGCCACGGTGTCCAGGGCGAGATCCCCGATGCAGTGGAACCCGGCCTGAAGACCCCGACGGGTGCACTCCGTGACGTGGTCGGCGATCTCGGTCTCGCTGAGGTAGGCGTGTCCTCGCTCCCCCGGTGCGTCGCGGTAGTCGGTTCTCAGCGCCGCGGTGCGAGAGCCCAGCGCGCCGTCCGCGTTGAGGTCACCGGCAAGACCAGGAAGGCCGTGCTCCCGAGCCAGGGCATAGGCGCCGGTCTCGCCCCAATAGATGGTCGGCCGTAGCCCGACCTCACCTGCCACCTCGCGAATGATCGCGATCTCCTCGACCGATCCGATGTGTGGGGCGGCGTTCTCGTGGAATCCCACCACCCCCCGACCCGCCAGTTCTTCACACCCTGCTCGGACCGCCCGCCGACGATGGTCGTTGGTGGTCTCGGCATCCAACCGCGCCCTGACGAGGTGGTGAGCGTCGCGTTCGATGCGTCCGGAGGGCCGGTAACCCTCGGCACCACGGGCGACCTGCAGCAGACCAGGAGTGACGAGAGCCGAATGCCCGTCGACGCGGGCCAGGTAGGCCTCGCGACCTCTCGTGGCAATGGCCAACGCCCCGGCATCGATCAGGTCCGCGTCCGGCCACCGCGCATCGTCCCAACCCCAGGCGATGACCGGCGAGGAGTCCTGTCCTGGGTGCTGTGCCACCAGCGCCAGGAGGTCAGCCCAGGAGCGTGCCGAGGTCAAATCCAGTTGGCCCAGAGCCATGCCGGTCTGGACGAGGTGCACGTGGGCATCGACGAAGGCCGGCGCCACGAGATCACCCTGGGCGTCGATGACCTCGTGTGCTCCCGAGTACGCCGAAGCGCGCTCGTCGGCACCGACCCAGAGAATGGCACCGGCGTCGATCGCCAATGCCCAACTCCCCTCATGCCCCAACAAGCGCGCGTCGCGGATGAGCGTCTGGGTCACTCCAGACGCCTCTCGAAGAGCGAGCGCACACCCGGCTCGGAGCGCAGAAGGTCGAGGGCGACGTCCGCGTGCCCGGGGACGTAGCCGTTGCCGACCAGCATGGTCACGTCGGAGGCCAGCCCTTCCGCACCGAGAGCGGCGGCAGAGAAACTGGTGGCCATCGAGAAGAAGATCACGGTGCCGCCCTGGGCGGTGGCCAAGATGGCGCCACCCTCACACCCAGGGACATCCACACACACCACGGTGACATCGGCAGGCCCTCCTCCGTTGCTCACCGCTGCGCGCAACGCGAGCGGGTCTCGAGCGTCGGCAATGACGACCGCGTCGGCGATCCCGGATGCCTGAAGCAGGTCAGCCTCGGCCTGGTGGGGTACCACGCCGATGGTGCGGGCCGCGCCAGCCTGCCGGGCGGCAGCCAGGGACAGCGAACCCGACTTGCCCGCTCCCCCGATCACGGCCACGACCGGATCGGTGTAACCGGCAACAACACGAGCAGTCAGCGCCGGGGCGCCACACACGTCGAGCACACTCAACGCCAACTCCTGCGACATGTCCTCGGGCAGCACGGCGGCGATCGACTGGCCGAACAAGATGGCGTAGCCGTCGGCGGGGACCTGTTCGCTGTGGCCGTCCCAGGAAGCCAATTCGTCCTCGATCACCAGCGGAGTGAGAGTGAGGCTGACCAGTGTGGCCACCGGGTCGCCCACACGCAGGCCCAGCGGGGACTGGGGTCCGACCTCCTCGACCACGCCGACGAGCATGCCGCCCGAACCGGTGACCGGGTTCTGCATCTTGCCTCGGGTCCTGACGATGTCGAGCACCTCACGACGTACGCCGTCGCCGTCGCCCTCGTGCTTGGTGTGCAACTGTCGGAACGAGGCCGCATCGAGGTTGAGCCGACGGATCCGGATACGTACTTCGTCGGGCCAGAGTTCACCTCGGGTGTCCAGTCGCTGAGCAGCCTGGGGCAGAGCTCCGGCCGGCTCCAGCACACGATGGGTGCCGACGGGGTCACTGGCTGTGGCCTGGGTCACGCTCACGACAAATCCTTTCCGACTTCTCTCCTGCCGCCGCAAGATATCCGCGTTTCGGCTGGACGAGACGAACAATCCTCTCCTACTCTGTCAGCACCTGCGTGTTGCCACAAGCGACACCCCCGGTGGACGCGACGAAAGACAGTGAGCACCCAGATGACAACCGACACCACCACCTCGGTCAGCCCGGCAACGAGCGCCAGCGGCCAGCCCTACCACTACCGCAAGGTGAGCCTGACCGAGCCCGACTGGACTCGCTTCCCCGGCTGGGTCGGTGTGACCGAGGCCGAGTGGCGTTCGGCGCAGTGGCAGCGCTCGCACTGCGTCAAGAACGTGCGCCAGCTGCGCGAACTCATGGGTGACCTGCTCGACGACCGGTTCTACGCCGACCTCGAGCGCGACCAGGCCGAGCGGGCGACCATGTCGATGCTGGTCCCGCCGCAGATGATGAACACGATGGCCCCCACGGTGACTCCTGCCGGCCCGGGCTCTCTTACTGACGCCTTCTATGCCGACCCGGTGCGCCGCTACATGCTGCCGGTCTTCTCCGACCGTCGCACCGACTGGCCTTCACACCCGCACGCGACCCGGGACTCCCTGCACGAGCACGACATGTGGGTGGCCGAAGGCCTCACCCACCGCTACCCGACGAAGGTGCTCGCCGAACTCCTCCCCACCTGTCCGCAGTATTGCGGCCACTGCACCCGCATGGACCTCGTCGGCAACTCCACGCCGGTCATCGACAAGCTCAAGTTCGCCGGAAAGCCCGCCGACCGACTCGGTGACATGTTGGCCTACCTGGCTCGCAACACCGAGGTGCGCGACGTCGTGGTCTCCGGTGGGGACGTCGCCAACATGCCGTGGGCGCGGCTGGAGGACTTCCTCATGCGGTTGCTGGAGATGGAGAACATTCGCGACATCCGCCTGGCAACCAAGGCCCTGATGGCCCTCCCCCAACACTGGCTTCAGGACGACGTCGTCGACGGCATGGCCCGGGTGGCACACCTGGCCCAGTCGCGTGGCGTGAGCCTGGCGATCCACACCCACGTCAACCACGCCAACTCGGTCACCCCTTTGGTGGCAGAGGCGGCCCACCGCATGCTCGAGGTCGGCGTACGCGACGTGCGCAACCAGGGGGTGCTGCTCGATGGCGTCAACGCTCACCCACACGCCCTGCTGGACCTCTGCTTCGCCCTGCTCGATGGCGCGCAGATCATGCCCTACTACTTCTACATGTGCGACATGATCCCCTTCTCCGAGCACTGGCGGGTCTCGGTGGCCCACGCCCGGGAGTTGCAGCACGACATCATGGGCTACCTGCCCGGCTTCGCAACGCCACGCATCGTCTGCGACGTGCCGTTCGTCGGCAAGCGCTGGGTGCACCAGTTGGCCGACTACGACCAGGTGCATGGGATCTCCTACTGGACCAAGAACTACCGCACCTCTATCGAAGGCACCGATCCCGAGGCGTTGTCTCGGCTCTATGAGTACTACGACCCGATCCACACCCTGCCGGCCGAGGGCCAGGCGTGGTGGGAGGAGCACGGGCGGCTCGACGAGTCGGCGCTCAAGGCTGCAGAAGTGGCCGAGGCCTCTCGACGTACGGCGGCGCTGCAGGCCTACTGAACCCGCTCAGCGAGTGACGGCGCGCCCTTCATAGGGCGTGGAGAGCACGATCGTGGTGCGGGTGGACACATTGGCGCAGGCACGGATCCGGCTGAGCAGGTCTTCAAGGGCGGCAGGCGTGGCCACCCGCACCTTGAGGATGTAGGACTCTTCCCCGGCCACCGACCAGCAGCTCTCGATCTCGATGATGTCGCGTAGACGCTCCGGGGAATCGTCCGGCTGACTCGGGTCGATGGGTCGGATGGAGACGAACGCGGTCAACGGCAACCCGACCACATCGTGGTCGATGATCGCGCTGTAGCCCTGGATGAGTCCGCGAGCTTCGAGCCGCTTCACCCGATGGTGCACCGCGCTGGTGGACAAGCCTGTCTCGCGACCGAGATCGGTGAAAGACATGCGGCCGTCGGCGGCGAGAAGCGAAAGAAGTTGGCGATCGATGGCCTCCATGAGCGAACCTTACTTCGCTGGCGCTGCCGTGGGGCCACCCGCCATGGTCACCCGTGCCACACTGCCCCGTGACCATTTCCGATCGGCCCGCCGAGGCGAACCGTCTGATGCTGCTCGACACGGCGTCGTTGTATTTCCGTGCGTTCTTCGGTGTCCCCGACACCTTCCGCTCACCCCAGGGTGAACCGGTCAATGCGGTGCGCGGGCTGCTGGACTTCATCGCCCGTCTCGTGAACGACTACTCCCCTACGCACCTGGCTTGCTGCTGGGACAACGACTGGCGCCCCCAGTGGCGTGTCGACCTCATCCCGACCTACAAGTCCCACCGGGTGGTCTCGGTGATCCCCGGTCCTGCGCCGGATATCGAGGAGGTCCCGGACCCGCTGAGTGCTCAGATCCCGGTCATCGTGGAGATCCTCCATGCCCTGGGCATTGCGATCGTCGGAGCCGATGCCCACGAAGCCGACGACGTGATCGGCACGCTGGCGACCACCGCAACCTGTCCGGTGGACATCGTCACCGGTGACCGCGACCTCTTCCAGTTGGTCGACGACGCCCGCGCGGTGCGGGTGCTCTACACCGCTCGCGGGGTCGCCCGGCATGAGCAGATCACCGACGAGGCGGTCGTTGCCCGCTACGGCGTCCTCCCCAGCCAGTACGCCGACTTCGCCACCCTTCGTGGAGATGCCTCCGATGGTCTGCCGGGGGTCAGTGGGGTGGGCGAGAAGACCGCGGCAGCCCTGTTGTTGAAATACGCCGACCTGCGCGGCATCCGAGAAGCTGCGGCAGATCCCGGCAGCGACATGGCTCCGGGGCCGAGAGCCAAGATCCTGGGCGCCTCGGGCTACCTGGCCGTGGCACCCCGGGTCGTGGCTGTGGCAACCGATCTCGAACTAGGCACCCCCGACCTCCGCCTGCCACGCACACCCCCGGCTCCCGAACGCGTTGCCGAGTTGGCCCAGCGATGGGGTCTGGAGAGTTCGGTCACCCGAGTCCTCGAAGCCGTCGCGAAGGCGTCCGGATAGGGCGCCGCAGACTCACTGACTGACCGAGGAGTAGGACACCACGCCTCTGCGCAGGGCACCCACCATCAATCGGGCCGTCTCGCGAAGTTGGGTGTCTCCCGCCTGCCCAGCCGCATCGGCGACCTGGCCGCCCAGGTCGATCAATTGCTTGACCCACCTCACGAAGTCGCCGGCCGCCAGATCGGTGGCTCGCAGCACGTCGTCGAGATCCTCACCGCGTGCCCACCGATAGGCCGCCCACGCGAACCCCAGATCGGGGGCCCGTGTGAAACCGAACTTGTGGTCGCGTTGTAGCGCCTCCAGCTCCTGCCACAGTCGCTGGGTCTGGTTGAGCGCTTCCTTGACGGCCCCGCCAGGCACCTTGGGCGGGCCGGCGTCCTCGGCACGACGGGACTCAAAGACCAAGGACGAGAGTGTTGCGGCCAACTCGGCGGGGTCGAGGTCGGCGTACAGCCCGTTCTCGAGGCCCTCGGCGACGACCAGATCGAGCTCTGCGTAGATCCGAGCCAAGCGCTGGCCCTTGGCCGTCACCTCGTCACCGCGCAGGTAGTCCAAGGAGTCGAGGACCGCGCAGATCCGGTCGAAAGAGCGGGCGATGGTGTTGGTGCGCTGGTCGATGCGCCGACGCAGTGTGGCGCTGTCCCGCTCGAGTTTGTGCCAGCGTTCGGCCCAACGGGCGTGGTCCTCGCGGTCGGGACAGCCATGACAAGGGTGGGCACGAAGCCTGCTGCGCAGCGACTCCACAGCACCGTCGGGCGTTGTCTGCGCCCCGACTCTGCGGCGAGTCGACCTGGGTGAAGGAGGCAGGTCCCGGGTCCGCATCCGTAGCGTGTTCGCGATGTCACGGCGCTGCTGCGGGTCGCGACCATTGAAGTTGCGCGGCACCTTCATCCGGGTCAGCGCCCGAACCGGAGTCGGGAAGTCCACCATCGACAGCCGCCGCGCGTGTCGGTCCACAGTCACGACATAGGGGCGGGGGCCCTCGCGGTCGGAGCGGATCCCGGGGTCGATCACAACGGCGAACCCCGAATACTTGCCAGCGGGCACCTCGATGACATCGCCTGGGCGAAGATTCTCCACCGAGGCCTCGGCCTCTCGGCGTACGTCGAATCGGCGGGCCTTGGAGTTGGCCGACTCGAGGTCGGAGAGTTCGCGACGCAGGCCGGAGTACTCCATGAAGTCCCCTCGATCACACGCGGCCGCCTCGGCGTAGCCGGCCATCGCCTCGTCGGCTTTGCGCAGTTGCCGAGCCAACCCCACGACGGCGCGGTCGGCCTGGAACTGAGCGAAGGACTGCTCGAGGAGGCCGCGTGCCTGGCTCCTGCCGAAGTGGCCGACGAGGTTGACCGCCATGTTGTAGGAGGGGGCGAAGGAGGACACCAAGGGATAGGTCCGGGTCGAGGCCAAACCGGCCACCGCCTTGGGGTCGAAGCCGGCCTGCCAGAGCACGACCCCATGGCCTTCGATGTCGATGCCGCGCCGCCCGGCCCGCCCGGTGAGCTGGGTGTACTCCCCCGGCGTGATGTCGGCGTGGGTCTGGCCGTTCCACTTCGACAACTTCTCGATGACCACCGACCGGGCCGGCATGTTGATGCCGAGGGCCAGCGTCTCGGTCGCAAAGATCACCTTGCAGAGGCCGGTGAGGAACAGTTCCTCGACGCATTCCTTGAATGTCGGCAGCATCCCGGCGTGGTGGGCGGCGATGCCGCGGGTGAGTCCGTCGAGGAACTCGTGATAGCCCAGCACCTGGAGGTCCTCATCGGGCAAGTGCGAGCAGCGGTCCTCCACGAAGGCGAAGATCTCATCCCTCTCCGCGGGCGTGGTGAGCCGAAGATTGGCGGCCAGACACTGCTCGACGGCGGCGTCACAGCCAACCCGGCTGAAGATGAACACGATGGCGGGCAGAAGCCCCGCCGCATCGAGCCGCTCGACCGTTTCGGGACGGCTGGGAATCCAGATCCGCCGGCCGTTTCCGATGTTGCGGCCACGAGATGTTCGACCCTTGGGGCTGCGCCGGTCGCGTGTCCTCGTGCTGGCCCACTCATCACGCGAGATCTTGATGAGGTCGGGATTGACCTGGGTGTCGGGGCCAGAGCCACGCTGGTCCTCATCGGCGAAGAGGTCCAACAAGCGGCGCCCCACGAGGACGTGCTGGAACAGCGGCACCGGCCGCCGCTCCTCGACGATGGTGACGGTCTCGCCACGCACGGTGGCCAGCCAGTCACCGAACTCCTCGGCGTTGGAGACGGTCGCGCTGAGCGCCACGATCGCCACCGACTCTGGCAGGTGGATGATCACTTCTTCCCAGACTGCGCCCCGGGACCGGTCGGCCAGATAGTGCACCTCGTCCATCACCACGAATCCGAGCCCGGTCAGCGTCGTCGAGCCCGCGTAGAGCATGTTGCGGAGCACTTCTGTCGTCATCACCACGATGGGGGCTTCACCGTTGATGGTGTTGTCGCCGGTGAGCAGCCCGACCTGTTCGGCGCCGTAGCGGCCCACCAGGTCGTGGAACTTCTGGTTAGAAAGCGCCTTGATCGGGGTGGTGTAGAAGCACTTGCGGCCAGTGGCCAGAGCCTGGTGCACCGCGAACTCACCCACCAACGTCTTGCCGGACCCCGTCGGTGCCGCCACGAGCACCGACGCACCGTCCTCTAGGGCCTGACACGCGCGGATCTGGAAGTCGTCGAAGGCGAAGGAGTAGAGACTGGTGAACTCGGCCAGAAGGGGGTGGCGTTGCCGCCGACGCATCCGGGCGTAGCCCTCGCTGGGGGAATCGGTCACGGGACGAGGACCCGCAGAGCCTGTGGCACGCATGTCACGGTCAGCGGGAGGCTGCTGAGGCGTTCCCCGTCGGCGTACGCGGTGATTCCGGGGGCGGCGATCGTGATCTCCCGGACCGCGTGGTGGGAGTAGCCGGGGTGGTGCACGTGGGTGCCTTTGAACAGCTTGGGGTAGGTGCGGATCAACTCCATCTTGCCCATCGGCTCGATGATCACCACGTCGAGCAGGCCGTCGTCGAGAAGAGCCCCGTCGGTGATCCGTAGACCTCCGCCGAACGAGGGCCCGTTGCCCACGGCCACCATGGTGGCCTCGAAGCTCATCGGCTGACCGTCGAGTTCGACGACGTACGGAATGGGCTTGAGGACACGCAGTTCGGCCAGGGTGGCCAGGTTGTAGCGCATCTGGCCCTTGGGCCACGACATCTTGTTGGCCCGCTCGTTGACGATGGCATCGAAACCGGCTGCCAGCACAGTGACGAACCAGCGGTGACCGACCTTGCCGAGGTCGATCACGCGCTCACGGTTGGCAACGATCACGTCGGTCGCCGAACCTGGATCGGTGCGGTTGAGGCCGAGGTAGCGGGCCACGTCGTTGCCGGTGCCGGCAGGGATGATCCCCAGTCTCGTCGACGTCGTGGCGACCGCTTGGGTGCCCAGGTGAACCATGCCGTCACCGCCGACCACCACCAACGTCTCGATGCCGTCCGCGACACACTGGCGGGCAAGGTCGAGGGCCTCGGCGGCGTCTCGCCCGACCAGGCTACGGACCGAGAATCCGGCCGCGCGGAGTCGAGGCAACGCGATCGCTGCGGCCTTGGCCCCCTTGCCCTTGCCCGAGGTCGGGTTGGTCAGCAGCGCTATCTCCGGACCGGACACGCCTGCACCCTAGTCGACCGAAGGGGTCACCGAGCCGCAATTGCGACGAGGTAGTCACGCGGTGCCGCGCCGACCGCGTTGGCGAACCGGGCCACCGCATGCAGGATCTCTTCGGCTGGCAAGGTCACACCTGGTACGGCGAGGACCAGTGTCCCTTCGACATCGATGAGCAGGACCTGACCGTGGCTCCAGGCGCGATGAGCCGGTGTGCGCCACTGGTCAGGGAGAACGGCGCTCGGGTAGGCCCGGTCGATCGCCCAGATCTGGCTGTCGACCTCCCCGCCATCAAGCGCACTGAACCGGCCGCTGACGCGGGCGGGATCGATCTCCGCCACGGTGCAGGTGATCGGCCCGGCGCTGAGCCAGTCAGGTAGGTCGAAAGGGTCGACCTCGCGGATTCTCACGGGAGTGGAGAGGCTTGGTCGACCGGGATCGCGGCCGCCTCCTTGCGGGAGGCGCGCAACCGATCGAGGGTGCGCATGGCGACTTCAGAGAGCAAGAAGAGCACCAGCATCGGGATCGCCAGCAGGGTCATGCTGATCGCATCGGTCGAGGGGGTCGCGATTGCGGCGAACACGAAGGTGCCCACCATGATCCACGGGCGGTACTGCGCCATCACCCGGCCCGGCAGCACCCCCATGAGGTTGAGGAGTACGGCGAACAACGGGATCTCCAAGGAGATGCCGAACACCAGCAGCATCTTGACCAGGAAACTGAAGTAGTCGTCGAACTCGACGAGGGTCTCGAAGTTCTTCTGGGTGAAGCCGATCAGGACCGTCAGGCCCTTGGGAAGCACGTAGTAGCCCAGCGCGATGCCGCCCAGGAACAGCGGCCCGGCCAGGCTGAGGAACACCTGGGTCCAGCGCTTCTCGTGCTTGTGCAGGGCCGGAATGATGAACCGCCAGATCTGGTAGAGCCACACGGGCGCGGCGCCGATCAAGGCGGCCGCAGCGGCCATCTTCATCAGCCCCAGGAGTGGCCCTCCCACTCCGTTGAAGATGGGTCGCGTGACGACTTTCTCGCCCAGGGCGATCCGTGCCTGGTTGTAGGGATCCATCACGATCGCGATGAGTTGGTCGGTGAAGAAGAGACCCACGGCGAAGAGCACGATGATGACCACGACCGAGCGCATCAGGCGCCCACGGAGTTCGCGGAAGTGGTCGGTCAGCGCCATGCGGCCGTCGTCGCCCACCGGGTGGAGCGGCTTGACCGAGAAGAGACCAATCAGGCGTCTCACGCCACCGGCCTCAGGAGGCAGAGTCGGTGGGGCGCTCGGCGTCCGTGCCGACGTTCTTGACGCCCTCAGCGGTCTCACCGGCGGCGTTCTCGGCCTTGTCACCCTCGCGAAGTTCACGGGTCTCGGCCTTGAAGATGCGCAGCGCCTGCCCGGAGCCGCGCGCCAACTCGGGCAGCTTGGAGGCACCGAAGACCAAGATCACCACCGCGAGAAGGATCCACATCTCTTGGGCACCCAGACCCAGCAGGAGGGGGGTGGCGAACAAAGCGACCATGACGTCCTTCTTAGCTAGAGCGATCACCGGGGTAGCGACGCCGCCCATGGTACGCGGTGTACCCAGCAACGATCGCGACAAGCGCGCCGATCCTAGCCGTCGTAGAGAGCCAATGTCTGTGTGGCGAGGTCCGCGACCCGCTGGCGGATCGAGGTAGGGAGTTCGACCATGGCCTCGGGCCACAGCCGCATCATCAGTCGGACCAGCCATTCCGGGTCGCTGACCAGCATGGTCAGCCGGAGACCCCCGTCGGGTAGGTCGGTCACCGACTCGACCGGGTAGTACTCCGCGATCCACCGGGCAGTCGGGGCCACCTGCACTGTCGCGACCAGGCTTGAGGCGCCGGGTTCGAAGAGCCCCTCGGACAGATCGCGCGGCGTGAGGTCGTGGGTCGCAGCGGCCGTGGACGTGATCTCCAACGCCATGATCCGATCGAGCCGGAAGAGCCGTCGTGCCTCGGCCAGATGACACCAGGCGTCGAGATAGTCGTGGCCGTCTCGACTCAGCACAGCGATCGGGTCGACGACCCGACTGGTCGCGGCGTCTCGCGCCGGCACCAGGTAGTCCAGTCGCAGTTGGCGGCGTTTCTTGAGCGCCTCCTCGATCCGACCACGGTAGGGATCGACCGCGCTGCGGTGTGCTGGTACGTCGACGACGTGCCCCACCTGTCCGGAGGAACCGGTGACGGTCTCCAGCTTGGCCAGCACCTGCTCCACCACATCGCGTGGAGCCTCACCGCTGCTCTCGCGCAGTGTGCGCAGGGCCACCACCAGGGCCGCAGCCTCGGTCGCGTTGAGCCGAAGAGGCCGATGCAGGTAGTCGGCGTTGGTCAGCCGGACCACCTTGTCGCCGTCGGGGCCAAGCGCATCGAAATCGATGTCGATGAGGTCCCCCGGCATCAGGCCCGGGAGCCCACAGAAGTAGAGGACCCTCAGGTCGGCGATAATCCGAGCCGGGGTCACACCGAAGTCCTTAGCGACGGTGTCGATCGGGATCTCCCGCCCGTTGAGATAGGGCACGAGTGCCAGCAGCCGCGACACCTGGTCGCGCGCGCCGCTCATGAGGCGCTCACCAACGAGGCGAGACGTTCGCGGACCTGAGCGCGCAGGGAGGCCGGCTCGAGCACGACCACTGCGTCGAGGTAGCTGAGGATCTCGCCGGCGAAGGAGTCGCGGTCGGCGTACTCGACGCTGAGCAGGTCCCATGACTCATCGATCGACTCAAGCGTCTGGGCGCGCCGGCGCAGACCCAGTGCCCGGTCGGCGCGGACCTTGAGCGTGGCCGTATGGGTCTCCCTGGGCGGTGCCAGAGCAGTGGCCAGAGCGCGCACGTCGGTCCCCGGGGGCACCTCGTAGGAACCGGCCTCGCCGATCACGGTCACATCGCCCAGGATCCTGGACAGGCGGAACAGCCGCGGTTCCCCTCGGTCGGTGTCGAAGCCGGCGACATACCAGCGGCCTCTCGCGGTGACCATGCCCCAGGGCTCCAGGTGCCGTCGGGTCGCTGGCGAGGCCGCACGGTGATAGTCGAAGGAGACCGGGGTGCGTGTGGAGGTGGCCTCCCATAAGGCATCGAAGCTCGGCTCATCAGCGCTCACCTCGGGTTGCACGATGTCCAGCGCGGCACGATCGACCTCGGCACCGCCGGCCTTGAGTTTGAGCACGGCCGATGAGGTGGCTTCCGCAAGCCCAGCGTGCTGCCACACCCGCGCCGCAAGACCCACGACCGCTGCCTCTTCGGCGTTGAGGTCGATCGGCGGAAGCTCCAGAGCCCCTCGGTCGACCTGGTAGCCCATCTCGTCCTCGAAGAACTTGTCGAGATAGGCCACGTCGATCGGGATACCCAGGCTGCGCAGTTCCTCCTTGTCGCGCTCGAACATCTTCTCGAAGGCTTCTTCGCTGGAGCCCCGGTAGCCCTCGATGACGTCGCGCAGACGCTCTTTGGTGATCGGTTGGCGGGTCACCAACAAGGTGATGAGAAGGTTCATGAGGCGCTCGGAGCGAGCAGCGGACACCGGTTCCTCCTTGCGCTCGAACACACCGCGACATCCGCAGTACGACGAGCGCAACCCTAGCCGCGGAGACCCGCGATCGGGCTGCTCACATGCCGTCGATCAGACGCTCGACGCGTTCATCGGTGGCTCGGAACGGGTCCTTGCACAGCACGGTGCGCTGAGCCTGATCGTTGAGCTTGAGATGCACCCAGTCCACCGTGAAATCGCGGTGGCGTTCCTGGGCCCGTTTGATGAAGTCGCCGCGCAGTTTGGCGCGGGTGGTCTGCGGCGGCTTGACCTTCGCCTCGAAGATCGCGAGGTCTGTGGTCACCCGCGCGACGGCCCCGCGCTTCTCCAGCAGGTAGTAGAGCCCGCGTTCGCGGTGGATGTCGTGATAGGTCAGATCGAGTTGAGACACCCGTGGGTGCGACATCGGCAGGTCGTGCTTGGCCCGATAGCGATCGATGAGGGTCAACTTGGTGACCCAGTCGATCTCGCGCTCGACGAGGCCCAGATCGCCGGAATCGACGGCCTTGAGTCCTCGCTCCCAGAGGTCCAGGGTCCATGTCACCCGAGCGTCTGCGAGACCGCGTTGGTCGACGAAGTCGCGAACCCGCGCGAGGTACTCGCTCTGAATGGCCAGCGCGCTGGCTTCACGCCCGTTGGCCAGGCGGATCTTGCGCCGCCCGGTGATGTCACCGGAGATCTCCCGAATAGACCGGATCGGGTTCTCCAGGCTGAGGTCCCGCATGACCACGCCTTCTTCGATCATGCGCAGCACGAGGTCACAGGTTGAGACCTTGAGCAAGGTGGTGGCCTCGCTCATGTTCGAGTCGCCCACGATCACGTGCAAGCGCCGGAATCGCTCCGCATCGGCGTGCGGTTCGTCGCGGGTGTTGATGATCGGGCGCGACCGGGTGGTGGCGCTGGAGACGCCCTCCCAGATGTGCTCGGCCCGCTGACTGATGTGGTAGGAAGCACCGCGCACGGTCTGCACGACTTTGCCGGCGCCGCAGATCAGTTGCCGGGTCACCAGGAAGGGGATCAAGACGTCGGCCAGAGCGCTGAACTCGCCGTGTCGACTGACGAGGTAGTTCTCGTGACAGCCGTAGGAGTTGCCGGCCGAGTCGGTGTTGTTCTTGAAGAGGTAGACATCACCGGAGATCCCCTCCTCGCGAAGACGCCGCTCGGCGTCGACGACGAGTCCTTCCAGGATCCGCTCCCCCGCCTTGTCGTGGGTGACCAACTCGACCAGGTCATCGCACTCCGGCGTGGCGTACTCGGGATGGGACCCGACGTCGAGGTAGAGCCGGGCGCCGTTGCGCAGGAAAACGTTGCTGCTTCGACCCCAGGAGACAACCTTGCGGAACAGGTAGCGGGCCACCTCGTCGGGTGAGAGGCGCCGGGAGCCCTTGAGGGTGCAGGTCACGCCGTACTCGTTCTCGATCCCGAAGATCCGGCGGTCCATAAGGCTTACCCTACGTGGCGAGTGCCTCCGCGACGGCGGCATCGGAGAGCCTCTTGAACTTGCGGTCCTGGATGCGAGTGCGGTCGAGCACGGCCACCTCCAGGTCACCTGAGGCGATCACCCGCTCCCCCGTCTCCCCGTGTCCGAGGCCGGCGGCGGCCAACTTGATCGCGGCCGCCAGGTCGAGGCCCTCGGTCCAGTTCTCTGCCAGATGGGCGGTCACCGACTCCGCAGGCCCACCCATCGCGGCGTACCCGTGTTCGTCGGCGACCTGGCCGTCGAACGTGAGCCGATAGATCTGGTCCTCGGCCGCGGTGGCTCCCACCTCGGCGACGAACAACTCCACCTCGTAGGGCTTCTCGCCTCCGCTGGAGAAGATCGTGCCCAGGGTTTGCGCATAGGCGTTGGCCAGGGCTCGCCCGGTGACATCGCGTCGGTCGTAGGCGTAGCCGCGCATGTCGGCCAGACGGACACCGGCGATGCGGAGGTTCTCGAACTCGTTGTATCGGCCGACCGCAGCGAAGGCGACCCGGTCATAGATCTCACTGATCTTGTGCAACGCCGCGGAGGGATTCTCCGAGACGAACAGCACCCCGTCGAGGTACTGCACCACCGCGACGCCGCGGCCTCGAGCGATCCCCTTGCGGGCGAAATCGGCGCGGTCCTTCATCAATTGCTCGGGTGAGACGTAGAACGGCATCGTCATGACTGGACTCCTGCTAGTTCAAGGGGGCGGCGGGGCCGTCGGGTCGCTGCATGCGTCCGGCGATGACGTCGTCGGCAAGTCGCGCCACGACCTCATCGGCCCAGCGCTCCTGGCCGTCGGCGGTGATCACGTTGAGCACCGGGAAGATCCGGCGGGTCAGATCGGGGCCACCGGTGGCCGAGTCGTCGTCTGCGGCGTCGTAGAGGGCCTGGATGACCGCGATCGCGCACTGCTCGGCGGTGAAATCGTCGCGGTACAGCTTCTTCAGCGAGCCTCGGGCGAAGACCGATCCGGAACCGACGGAGTGGAACGCGGTCTCCTCGTAGCGACCGCCGGTGACGTCGTAGCTGAAGATGCGCCCCTCGCCGCGGTCGTGGTCGAAGCCTGCGAAGAGCGGAACGACGGCCAGCCCCTGCATGGCCAGACCGAGGTTGCCCCGGATCAACGCCGAGAGCCGGTTGGCCTTGCCGTCCATCGAGAGGGGGCTGCCCTCGATCTTCTCGTAGTGCTCAAGCTCGGTCTGGAACAACCGCACCATCTCCAGCGAGAGTCCCGCGGTGCCGGCGATCCCGACACAGGAGTACTCATCGGCGGGGTAGACCTTCTGGATGTCGCGCTGGGCGATCACGTTGCCCATCGTCGCGCGGCGGTCTCCCGCCATCACCACTCCACCGGGGAAGGTAGCCGCCACGATCGTGGTGCCGTGGGGGGCGATGTCGGCGGCCGATCCCGGTGGCAGGACGCGGCGATGGGGCGCGAGTTCGGGCGCCTGGGCGGCCAGGAAGTCCGCGAAGGAGGAGGAACCCGGTCGGAGGTACTCCGGGCCTAGGCGGGCGTCGGTCACTGGCCCCCCTTTTGGACGAAGGACTTCACGAACTCTTCGGCATTGCTTTCCAGCACGCTGTCGATCTCGTCGAGGATCGCGTCGACGTCGTCGTCGAGTTGTTCCTTGCGTCCAGCGGCGTCGGTGGAGGCGACGGCTTCCTCACTGGCGTTGTCCGAGGTCGAACGACGCGGTTGCTTGTGCTCCTGTGCCATGGCAAGACCCTATCGACTGGTGGGTGGAGACCCGGTGATCGCGGCCACGAGTTGTTGGGCGCTCTGGCAGCGCTCGAGCAGATCGCCCACGTGTGCCTTGGTCCCTCGAACCGGGTCGGTGGTCGGGATCCGTTGGAGCGAACGCTGCCCGGGGATGTCGAAGATGACCGAATCCCAGGACGCTGCGGCCACCTGTGCCGGGAACTTGGCCAGGCAGCGGCCGCGGAAGTAGGCCCGCGTGTCCTCAGGGGGCGTCAGAACGGCTTGGTCGACTTGCTCCTGGGTGAACAGCTGCTCGATGCGGCCCAGCTTCACCAGGCGGTGGTGCAGGCCCTTGTCGGGCCGCAGATCCGCGAACTGCAGGTCGATCAACGCCAGCTTGGGCGAGTCCCAGTCGAGGCCGTCGCGGTCTCGATAGCTGTTGAGCAAGGAGAGTTTGGCGACCCAGTCGACTTCGGCGCTACACGTCATCGGATCTGCCTCGAGCCGGGCCAGCAGCGACTCCCACCGGTCAAGCACGGTCGCGGTCTCGGCAGCGTCATCGCCCGGCCTGCGCTCGGCGTAGCGACGAGCCATCTCGAGGTAGTCCCACTGGATCTGCAGAGCCGTGAGCCGGCGCCCGTCGCGCAACTCCACCGCCGTGCTGAGGGTGGGGTCATGACTGATCTCGCGCAGCGCGGCCACCGGTGTGCGCAAGGTGAGGTCGTGGGAGATCTCGCCGGCCTCGATCATCGACAACACCATGGCCGTGGTGCCGAACTTCATCATCGTTGGCACTTCGCCGAGGTTGGCGTCACCGATGATCACGTGGAGCCGCCGCCACAGGCTGGCGTCGGCATGCGGTTCGTCGCGGGTGTTGATGATGGGCCGCTTGAGCGTGGTCTCCAGCCCGACTTCGACCTCGAAGAAGTCGGCGCGCTGGCTGATCTGGAACCCCTGCCCGCGGCCGTCGACGCCCAGGCCCACTCGCCCGGCACCACAGATGACCTGACGGGACACGAAGAACGGGATCAGGTGCCGCACGATGTCGGCGAACGGGGTCTGTCTGGCCATGAGGTAGTTCTCATGGCTGCCGTAGGACACGCCCTTGTTGTCGGTGTTGTTCTTGTAGAGCGCGATCTCGGGTTCGCCACCGACCGAAGCCAGGCGGCTCGCGTCCAGCAGGACCTGTTCGCCGGCCTTGTCCCACAAAGCCACGGCGAACGGCGAGAGACACTCCGGCCCGGAGTACTCCGGGTGGGCGTGATCGACGTAGAACCGTGCCCCGTTGGTCAAGATCATGTTGACCAGGCCGAAGTCCTCGTCGGTGAGTTGGCTCGGGTGGGCCTGGCCTCGGGTGAGATCGAAACCGCGGGCATCACGCAGCGGCGACTCCTCCTCGAAGTCCCACCGAGCCTGGCGAGTCCCGCGGGTGGCGTTGGCATAGGCGTTGACGAGTCTGGAACTGGCCGTCATCGGGTTGGCCCCCGGGTGGCCCAGAACCGAGATCCCGAATTCGGTCTCAGCCCCCATGACCCGGCGTACGCTCATGCCCTGAACGCTACGCCGGGCCACCGACATGGTGGGCGTCGCCGCGCGCGCGTAAACGTCCCTGGGCACGGCACGGCGGGTAGAATCTGCGTTCGCGCATGCCCACGAGTTCTTGAGCCGGTCACGCAGGAGTTGACGAACAGATGCCGCCCACCCGCCCGATCCGCAACGCCGTCGGGGCGATCGTGGTGTGCTGCGCCGTTGTGATGGCCATGGCCGGGGTTCCGGCGATCGCTGATTCGGGGGCGTCGGCTCAAGTACCCGTGGCGGTGCCGGCCGATGCCACCGACACCCCGGCCCCCACCGACTCCCCGACCGTGGAGCCAAGCCCGACCAGCACCCCGACCACCTGCCCAACGTGTGCTCCGGACAACTACTCCCCCACGAACTCCGTCTTCTTCAACCACCCGTTCTCCCCGGCCGATCGATACAAGATCCGACGGGTGTTCATCCGCTCGGTGAACTCGGTGCCCAGCGGCGGCTCGATCCGAGCTGCGGTGTTCTCGATCAACGACTGGACGATCGCGCGCGCCTTGATCGCAGCCCGTGATCGCGGCGTCAGTGTCCAGATCATCGCTGACTGGCACACCGCAGAACCCGGGGTCTCGCCTTCGTTCAACGCGGTGCAGCGCGCTCTGGGGACGGCTCGCACGCGGGAGGGCATCAGCGACGACCGGGTCAGCTGGGTGCGCACCTGTGTGCACTCGTGCCGTTACCGCAGCGGCAACATGCACCAGAAGATGTACCTCTTCAGCCAGGTCGGCACCTCCCAATGGGTCACCATGGGCGGGTCGGCCAACATGACCATGATGGCCACTCAGGGGCAGTGGAACCACCTGAACATCTGGAACGACTACGAGACCTACCAGGACTACCTCTCGATCTTCAACGAGATGAAACTGGACCGGCCACAGGAGGTTCCCGGTCGCATCTTCGCCGCTGGAGGGGTGAACACCTGGATCTTCCCGCGCCCCAACACCGATGCTGGGAACGACCCGATGATGGCGGCCCTCGACCGGGTTCGCTGCACCGGCGTACGCAACTCCGGCCTCAACGGGCGCACCGTGATCCGGATCGGGATGTACTCCTGGTACAACGACCGTGGACTGTGGCTGGCAAAGAAGGTTCGCTCCCTGTGGAACTCCGGCTGCAACGTGGCCATCGAGTTCGCGATCATGTCCCGCCCGGTGCGCGACATCGTCTACAGCGCTTCTGGGCGCGGCCGGATCCCCATGAAGCAGGTCGGCGTCTATGCCGCCGACGGCACCGTCTTGAAGTACATCCACCACAAGTACGTCGCCATCAGCGGCAACTACGGCGGCGACCCGACCTCATTCGTGGTGTTCGCGGGCACGACGAACTTCGCAGACCTGGGGTTGTACTCCGATGAGATGACCCAACGCTGGGTCGGCTACGGCAACTACAAGGCCTACATGGCCGACTTCCGGCGGATCTGGACCGAGCGCAACGCCCGCACCCCGTCGCCGATCTCAACCTTGCCGACCGATCCGGGTGATCGCCTCGGCAACGGGCGCTACGCCACGATGGGCACCGACTAGAGCCGATTGGACCCTCGGGTCAGAGATACTGGCCGGTGTTGGACACCGTGTCGATCGACCGCCCCGGCTCAGTGCCCTGCGAGCCGTTGATCAGGGTGCGGATGAAGACGATCCGCTCCCCCTTCTTGCCACTGATCCGAGCCCAGTCGTCGGGGTTGGTGGTGTTGGGGAGGTCCTCGTTCTCCTTGAACTCATCCAGACACGCCTGCAGCATGTGCTGCACCCGCAGACCCCGCTGACCGAGATCCAAGAAGTCCTTGATGGCCATCTTCTTGGCCCGGTCGACGATGTTTTGGATCATCGCTCCGGAGTTGAAGTCCTTGAAGTACAACACCTCCTTGTCACCGTTGGCGTAGGTGACTTCGAGGAAGCGGTTGTCCTCGGACTCGGTGTACATCCGCTCCACGGTGGCCTCGATCATGTGTGCCACGCACGCGGCGCGGTCCCCGTCGAACTGGGCGACGTCCTCGTCGTGGAGCGGCAGATCATTGGTGAGGTACTTGGTGAAGATGTCGCGAGCCGCATCGGCGTTGGGGCGCTCGATCTTGATCTTCACGTCGAGGCGGCCCGGGCGCAGGATCGCCGGGTCGATCATGTCCTCGCGGTTGGAGGCACCGATCACCAACACGTTCTCCAGTGTCTCGACACCGTCGATCTCACTGAGCAGCTGCGGCACGATCGTGTTCTCCACATCGCTGGAGACCCCCGAACCGCGAGTGCGGAACAACGAATCCATCTCATCGAAGAAGACGATGACCGGCGTGCCCAGTGATGCCTTCTCACGAGCCCGCTGGAACACCAGTCGGATGTGGCGCTCGGTCTCCCCGACGTACTTGTTGAGGAGTTCGGGGCCCTTGATGTTGAGGAAATAGGACTTGCCGGCGATGCCGTCACTGGACTCGGCGCCGGTCTTGGCGGCCACCTTCTTGGCCAACGAGTTCGCCACCGCCTTCGCGATCAACGTCTTTCCGCAGCCGGGCGGGCCGTAGAGGAGAACACCCTTGGGTGGCTTGAGGCGATGCTCGATGAACAGATCCGGGTGCAGGTAGGGCAACTCCACCGCATCGCGGATCTGGTCGATCTGGGCACCGAGCCCACCAATGTCGGCGTAGTCGATGTCGGGGACCTCTTCGAGAACCAGTTCCTCGACCTCGGACTTGGGCACCCGCTCATAGACGATGCCGGTCTTCGCATCCAGCAGCAACGAGTCGCCGGCGCGCAGCGTCTCGGCCGGCAATGCTGCCGAGAGGCGTACGACGCGTTCCTCATCGGCGTTGCCGATCACCAGCGCACGTTCCTTGTCGGCGAGCAACTCCTTGAACATCACCACTTCGCCCACCTGCTCGAACTCGCAGGCAAGGACCACGTTGAGCGACTCGTTGAGCATGACCTCCTGACCGCGCCGCAACTCATCGGTGTCCACGGCCGGGCTGACGTTGACTCGCAGTTTGCGCCCTCCAGTGAACACATCGACCGAACCGTCGTCGTTGCGGGTCAAGAACGTGCCGAAACCCGTCGGCGGTTGGGCGAGTCGGTCGACCTCTTCCTTGAGCGTGGTGATGTGGTCGCGGGCCTCGCGCAGCGTCTGGGTCAGGCGCTCGTTGTGGGTCATGACCGTCGACAGCGACCGCTGAGCATCGTTGAGCCGCTCTTCGAGGGCGCGGGTCTGAGCCGGGGTCTCACGGAGCCGTATGCGCAGTTCCTCGACCTCGACCTCGAGGGCGCGGATCTGATCGCGCTGAAGCTGAGGGTCTGGCGTGGTCGACATAGCTCACCTCCGGGCTGGGCGTGTCAGCTATGACCCTAGTCGGCCGGGCCAGGGATCCGCGGAATGTTTACCGGGCCGTGTCCGGGCGTTCGATCGGGAGGTCGGCCGGTCGCGGGCCGGAGTAGTCCTCGCCGTACGCCCCGGGCGCGGGGCGACGTTTCTTCACCGGAGCCCGATGCCCCGGAGCCATGCGCCGCGCGGTCACCAGGAAGCCGGTGTGGCCGTTCATGCGGTGGCTGGGCCGCACCGAGAGCCCTTCGACGTGCCACTCGCGCACCAGGGTCTCCCAGGGCTGCGGCTCGGTGAACTCGCCGTGGGCGCGCAGAGTCTCCACGATCCGTCCTAATTGCGTGGTCGTCGCGACGTAGGCGACCACGATGCCTCCTGCCACCAGAGCGTCGGCCACGGCAGGCACGCACTCCCAGGGAGCCAGCATGTCCAGGACGATTCGGTCGACACTGTGGATAGGGAGCGTGGGCAACTCCTCGACGAGATCGCCCACCGTCAACCGCCAAGCCGGGTGAGCGCCTCCGAAGAACTGCTCGACATTCCTGGTGGCGACCTCGGCGAACTCCTCACGACGCTCGAACGAGTCGACCCGGCCGCCGGGTCCCACTGCCCGCAGCAGGGAACAGGTCAGCGCGCCGGACCCGGCACCGGCCTCGACGACATGGGCACCGGGGAAGATGTCGGCCATGGCCACGATCTGGGCGGCGTCCTTCGGGTAGACCACTGCCGCACCACGCGGCATCGACACCACGAACTCGCTCAAGAGCGGCCGGAAGACGAGGTATTCACCGCCCGAGGTCGAGGTCAGGGTGAACCCCTCGTCGCGGCCGATGATCTCGTCATGCTCGATGCCGCCACGATTGGTGTGGAAGGTCTTGCCCTCGGTCAGACAGATATTGTGTCGGCGGCCTTTCCCGTCGACGAGTCGGACCCACTCTCCGGCTCGCAGCGCACCGACGTGCACGCCGGACCATTCCTGGGCGGCATCTGTGGGTGGAGATACGTCGGTCACGGTCGGCAAGGCTACTGGCCGACCGTGACCGTACGTCGAGCGGCGTGCGCCGAGTGGATCAGGCGGGATCCTCGGGTTTGGACTCCAGCGTGAACTCCTCGCCCGTAGTCGGGTCGACCGCCACCTGGCCCGGAGGCAAGTTGGACAGGTCGGGGGCGATCACGATGTTCTCGGCCGAGTCGGGCAACCGCAGGGTGGGGCCCTCGTAGTCGACACCGGCCAGGACCAACTCGCTGGCGTCGCGCCGAGGCAGGGTTTCACCGCGGAAGTAGTCCGGACGCACCCACTGATAGACGAACATCACCACCACGCCGAGGAGCAGCGCGCCGATGCCGATCAGGAACACCGAGCCAATCCCTAGGATCTCGAAGTTGCCGTAGTTGGGGTCAGCGTAGGTCTTGGCGGCCAGCACGAAGGCTGTGAACAGCGAGATCCCGCCCAGGAGCGGCAGCAGTCCCTGCATCACGATGTTGCGCGTGCTGCTCCACATCGTCTTCCGATAGAACCAGACGCAGGCGAACCCGGTCAGTCCGTAGTAGAAGGCGATCATCAGACCGACGGCCGCGATGGTGTCGGCCAGGATGTTGGTGCTGACCAGGGTCAGGCCGACATAGAAGATGATCGAAACCGCACCCATCCACACGGTCGCGTCGAGTGGGGTGAGGTACCTCGGGTGGATCCGGGCGAACGTGTCCGGCAGGGCTTTGAACGCTCCCATAGACAGGGCGGTCCGCGCGGTCGGCAAGATGGTGGTCTGGGTCGACGCCGAGGCGGAGGTGAGCACCGAGAAGGCCAGCATCGCCAGCATCACCTTTCCGAACACACCGCCACCGAAGACATCGGCACCGAGGGCGTTGAACACGTCACCGGCGTTGGCCTCGTTGCCGAGGCCGTGTGCCTTCGTGCTGACTCCGGCGAAAGCCACCGTGGCGACCGACACCAAGGCGTAGGTGAGCAGCAGGAAGACCGTCGACATGATCGCTGCGCGACCCGGTGTGGTGGCCGGGTCGTCTGCTTCTTCGTTGGTGGTGACTGCGGTATCCCAGCCCCAATAGATGAAGGCCGCGATCAGCAGTCCGGAGGACACCGCCGAGGCGGTCAGGCCCGATGGGGAGAGCCATGACCAGCTGGGCATGAGGTGGCCCCCCGCGGCGCCTTCGGTCAGGACCTTGTAGAAAGCGACCGCGGTGAAAGCCAGCAAGGTCACCAGTTCGAAGGCGAGCAGGGCGTACTGGACCCGGGCCGAGACTTCGATGCCCCGATAACAGATGTAGGTCATGATCACGATCCAGAGCACGCCAGCCACCGTGCTCCAGAAGGTGCTGGCTGCCAGTGAGGTGAAGCCGAAGAAGGTGAAGGTGTAGGACCCGGCGATCGCGGCAAGGTTCGCCATCACGATCACGTCGGCGGCGATGATCCCCCATCCGCCCATCCAGCCCACCTTCGTGCCGAACGCACGGGCAGCCCAGGTAAAGGTGGTACCGCAGTCGGGTTCGGCCTTGTTGAGTTCGGCGTAGGCAACCGCGATGAAGTACATCGGGATGAACGCCAAGATCATGATCAGCGGCGCTTTCGTCCCGATGATCCCGTCGCCGTTCTTGACGATGACGACATAGCCCAAGCTGGCGGCCAGGCTGTACGCCGGGGCGGTCGATGCCACTCCGACCACGATGCTGCTCAACAGGCCCAGGGACCCACCCTTGAGGCCCTTAGTCGCGACGGATGAGTCCTCGGTGTTGGTGACACTCATGATCTTCCCTTCCGGCCGGGCCTCTGGGCTCGGCTCCGGGCTGACCCTAGGGCCAACTGAACGCCTCCGGGAAGATGAGAGCAACAAACCGGCACCGCGTCGAGAACCCGAGGGCTGACCCAAGGCAACTGGTCTGGACCAGTGGTTACAGGGAACCCTTCAGCGCGGACTCGATGTCGGTGCTGGCCAAGACGCCGTAGATCTGGTGGTCCTCGTCCACGAGGAGGTACTCCGGGGCCGGGCGACTGCGCAGCACCGAAAGCAACTCATCACCGGAGATGTCGGCCGAGAGCGCTTCGCCGTCATCGAGGGGTCGGGCCACCGATGAGAGCGACTGCCAGGGGCGGCGATCCTCGGGAATCGTGGCCAAGGCGCCCTCACTGACGATGCCGACGATCTGACCGCTGCCGATGTGGAGCACGATCGCGCCGGCACCGGCTTCCTGTGCACGGCGCACCCCCTCGGCGATCGACAGGTCACCGGGCAACGCGATCACGGACCGAGCCATGGCTCGAGCACTGAGCTTGGGGATCGCTCGGCGTACCCGGGCCACGTGGAGGGCGCTACTGGCCCCCCGCCAGATGAAGGAGGCAACCAGGGCGGCGATCAGGTAGTCGCTGATCTGCGGGGTGATTCCCAGAGCGACCAGGACCAGTGGCAGGGCCAGCGCGGCCAGCGCACACAACCGCCCACCCCAGCCGGCGGCGATCAGCCCGGTGGTGCGACTCCCGGTGAGTTTCCAGACCGCGGCGGTGACGACCCGACCGCCGTCGAGCGGGATCCCGGGCAGCAGGTTGAAGATGCCGACGAAGATGTTGGCCCCCGCGAGGCCTTCGAGGGCCAGGGCGATCAGCCCGGTCGGCTTCGCCGACAGGAGTACGCCGAGGGAGGCGACCCCGACCAGGATCGAGACGATCGGACCCACCACGGCGACCGCGAACTCCTGCCACGGGGATTTGGATTCGGCCTTGACCTCGGTCATGCCGCCCAGGAAGTGCAGGGTGATGGCCCCTACCGGGAGCCCGAATCGTTGGGCGACCACTGCGTGGGCGATCTCGTGAAGCAGCACCGAGAGGTAGAGGAGAACGGCGAACCCGAACCCGGCGAGGTACTTCATCGCGCCGAGTCCCGGAGCGACAGCGTCGACCCGGGGCGCCCACAACACCGCGATCAGGACGGCGATGAAGATCCAGGACGTCTGCACGCGGACCTCGACACCGACAACGGTGCCGAGGGAGAACGTGCCTGGGGGACGCGGGCTGGGCTGACTCACGACGTCACGCTAGCCGAGGCACCCATTGCCATGACTTTTCGAAGGCCGGTCAGCGACAGTGCCTCCAGGTCGGGGACCAACGTGAGTCCGGGTGCCGGCGCAATTGGCACGTGCAGGGGCACGACAACCACGCGGCATCCTGCGGCAACGGCCGATGCGACGCCGGTGGCGGAGTCCTCGATGGCCAGAGTCTGGCTTGCAGGCAGACCCACTGCGGCGGCTGCGGCGAGGTAGGGGTCGGGGTGCGGCTTTCCTCGGGTCACCTCGTCTCCGGTGACCACCGCTGTGAACGTGTCGGGGGGCAGCGCCGCCAACACCGGGTCGACGAACCGTCGATACGACATCGTGACCAGTCCGCACGGGATCCCCGCGGCCGTGATCTCGTCGAGCAAGGCCAACGCCCCCGGCCGCCACGGGACAGCTTCGTTGACGCGCTCGATGACCCGGTCGAGGAGTTCCTCGACGATCTCCTCGGGAGACAGTTCGATCCCGGTCACCGACTTGATGTACCTGCCCGAGACGAGCAAGTCGTTGCCGACCAGCGCGAGTCCGTGCTCGGTCGTCCAGGTGCCGCCGAGCCCACCGATGAGGTCGAACTCCGCATCCATCCAATACGGCTCGGTGTCCACGAGGGTCCCGTCCATGTCCCAGAGGACGGCTTGGAGTTCACTCATCGGGGTTGTAGCCCAGGTTGGGAGACAGCCAGCGTTCGGCGGTCTCCAGGGGCCACCCCTTGCGGTCGGCGTACTCGGTGACCTGGTCGCGGTCGAGTCGTCCCACCACGAAGTACTGCGACTGCGGGTGGGCGAAGTAGAGCCCACTGACCGAGGCTCCTGGCCACATCGCCATCGACTCGGTCAGCGCGATCCCGGTGCGGGCCTCGACGTCCAGAATCGACCACAACGTGGACTTCTCGGTGTGGTCGGGGCAGGCCGGGTAGCCGGCGGCCGGCCTGATCCCGGCGTACTGCTCCTTGAGCAGACCCACATTGTCGAGGTCCTCGTCAGGGGCATAGCCCCAGGTCGTGGTGCGCACGATCTCGTGGAGGCGCTCGGCGAACGCCTCGGCAAGACGGTCGGCCAGGGCTTCGAGCATGATCGCGGAGTAGTCGTCGAGGTCGGCCTTGAACTCGGCCACCTTCTCCTGGCTGCCCAGTCCTGCGGTGACCGCGAACAGGCCGATGTGGTCGCCGGCGCCCTCGGGGGCGACGAAGTCGGCCAGGCATCTGTTGGGTACGCCGTCGCGGTGTGCGCCCTGCTGCCGCAGGAAGTGCATCATCACCGGACCCTCAGGCGTGGTCACTTCGACGTCGTCTCCGCGGGCCGCCGCAGGGAAAAGTCCGACCAGCCCGTTGGCGCGCAACCACCTGCCCGCGATGATCTCGTCGAGCATGACGTTGGCGTCGTCGTAGAGCTTGCGTGCGGCCTCCCCTCCCACCGGGTGGTGCAACAGATCGGGGAAGGAGCCCTTCATCTCCCAGGCGTTGAAGAACGGCTGCCAGTCGATGTAGTCGCGCAACTCGGCCAGGTCGTAGTCGAGGAACGCGTGGATCCCCGGTTGCGCGGGGGCGGGTGGGACCGTCTCGGGATCCACCCGGGCCGCATTGCCCCTGGCGGCTGCGATTCCCAGCATCGGACGTTCATGTTTGGCGGCGTGGCGCTCGCGGAGGGCGTCGTAGTCGGCGACGATCTCGGCCATGAACTCTTCTCGGCGATCCTCAGACAGCAACGCCGCCGCCACCGGAACCGACCGGGAAGCGTCTTTGACCCAGACGACGGGGTGGTCGTAGCGCGGATCGACCTTGACCGCGGTGTGGGCGCGTGAGGTGGTCGCTCCCCCGACCAGCAACGGCACCGTGAAGCCCTGACGCTGCATCTCGCCGGCCACGTTGACCATCTCGTCCAGCGACGGCGTGATCAGGCCGGACAGACCGATGAGGTCGGCGCTGACCTCGCGCGCGGTCTCCAGGATCTTGTGCACCGGCACCATGACGCCGAGGTCGATGACCTCGAAGTTGTTGCACTGCAGGACCACGCCCACGATGTTCTTGCCGATGTCGTGTACGTCGCCCTTGACCGTCGCCATCACGATGGTCCCGTTGGTGCGCTTCTCGGCCAACTCCCCCGCGGTCTTGCCGGCCTCGATGAACGGGATGAGATAGGCGACCGCCTTCTTCATTACCCGGGCACTCTTGACCACCTGGGGCAGGAACATCCGGCCACTTCCGAACAGGTCGCCGACCACGTTCATGCCGTCCATGAGTGGGCCCTCGATCACCTCGATCGGGGCACCGGAGCGAGCCGCGATCTCGGCGCGCAGTTCCTCGGTGTCGGCTTCGATGTGCGCGTCGATCCCCTTCACTAGGGCATGGGTGATGCGTTCGGCCACGGGCAGTTCGCGCCACTCCTGCGTGGCCACTTCTTCGGACTGGCCCTCGGCACGATGCTGCTCGGCGATCTCGAGCAGACGCTCGGTCGAGTCGGACCGGCGGTTGAGCACGACGTCCTCGATGCGGGTGCGCAGGTCCGGATCGATCTCGTCGTACACCACCAGGGCGCCAGCGTTGACGATGGCCATGTCGAGACCGGCTCGAATGGCGTGGAACAAGAACACTGCGTGGATGGCCTCACGGACCGGGTTGTTGCCACGGAAACTGAAGGACACGTTGGAGATCCCGCCGGAGACCAGCGTTCCGGGGAGATGCTTCTTGATCCAGGCCGTGGCCTCGATGAAGTCGAGACCGTACGCCGCGTGCTCCTCGATGCCGGTGGCAACGGCGAACACGTTGGGGTCGATGATGATGTCCTCGGCGGGGAAGCCGACAACCTCGGTGAGGATGCGATGGGCTCGCGCCGCTATCTCTTGCCGACGCTCGAGCGTGTCGGCCTGCCCGGCCTCGTCGAAGGCCATGACAACGACGGCAGCGCCGTACTTGCGGCACAGCCTGGCCTGCCTGATGAAAGACTCCTCGCCCTCCTTGAGCGAGATCGAGTTGACGATCGGCTTGCCCTGAACGCACTTGAGACCGGCCTCGATCACCTCCCACTTGGAGGAGTCGATCATCAGCGGGACCCGGCTGATGTCGGGCTCGGCGGCAATCAGCTTGAGGAATCGGTCCATCGCCGCGACCCCATCGATCATGCCCTCGTCCATGTTGACGTCGATGATCTGGGCGCCGTTGTCCACCTGTTGCGCAGCGACGCTGAGCGCGGAGTCGTAGTCGCCGGCCTTGATGAGGTTGCGGAACCTCGCCGACCCGGTGATGTTGGTGCGCTCCCCCACGTTGACGAACAACGAGGACTCATCGATGGTCACCGGCTCCAAGCCGCTGAGCCGCATCGCAGGCGCAATCTGGGGAGGGACTCGCGGGTGCATCGAGCCCACGGCCTCGGCGATCGCCGCTACGTGCTCGGGAGTCGTGCCGCAGCAGCCGCCCACCATGTTCACCAGGCCTGCGGAGGCGAACTCCCCGATCACCGCGGCGGTCTCGGCGGCGGCCTCGTCGTATTCGCCGAAGGCGTTGGGCAACCCCGCGTTGGGGTAGCAGGAGACGAAGGTGTCGGCCACTCGCGAGAGCTCGGCGATGTAGGGGCGCATCTCGGCGGCCCCGAGCGCGCAGTTGAGCCCCACCAACAGCGGCTTGGCGTGTCGCACCGAGTTCCAGAAGGCCTCGGTGGTCTGACCGGACAACGTCCTGCCGGAAGCGTCGGTGATGGTGCCCGAGATGATCAACGGCCAGCGTCGGCCCATCTCCTCGAAGGCGGTCTCGACTGCGAAGATCGCGGCTTTGGCGTTGAGGGTGTCGAAGATGGTCTCGATCACCAACAGGTCGCTGCCACCGTCGAGCAGTCCTCGCGCCGCGGTGGTGTACGCCGACACCAACTCGTCGAAGGAGACGTTGCGAGCACCGGGGTCGTTGACCTCGGGTGAGATGCTCGCCGTCCTCGTCGTCGGGCCGAGCGCGCCGGCGACGTAGCGTGGCCGGCCGGAGGACTCCTCGTCGGCCACCTGCCGGGCCAGCGCGGCGGCGGCGTGGTTGAGTTCGTAGGCCAACTCGGCCATGCCGTAGTCGCCCAATGAGATGGCCTGGGCGTTGAACGTGTTGGTCTCGATGATGTCGGCGCCCGCACGAAGGTAGTCGCGATGGATCTGCGCGATCAGGTCGGGCTGGGTGAGGGTGAGCAGGTCGTTGTTGCCCTGCAGGTCGGTGGGCCACTGGGCGAAGCGGGTGCCGCGATAGTCCGCCTCCCCGAGGCGGTGGGCCTGGATGGCAGTGCCCATCGCCCCGTCCATCACCATGATCCGCTGGCGAAGCGTGGCGGCGAGCTCCGCGGACACGTCGGGGCGGTGGTTGTGGTCGCTCACGAGCCGGATCCTCCATCCAAGGTGGGGCATGTGGACGTATCAACGCCGCGGGGCTCCGCACTCGGTTGATCCTGCAGGGCACAGTCTATGGGGACGCCGAGGCTCACAAACGGTCAGGTTCGTCCGTCGGACCGCGACCTCAGGTGCGTAGGCTGCGCTGTGTGATCGAGTTCGACGACATGCCTGACCTGAGGCGTCCGGTGCTCATCTGTGCCTTCGCCGGATGGAACGACGCCGCCGACGCGGCTACCTCGGCTGTCGATCACCTCATCGAGTCCTGGGGGGCCCGGCCGGTTGGCGGGGTCGACCCCGAGGACTTCTACGACTTCCAGGTCGCCCGACCCCACGTCGGCACCGACGACCGGGGCATGCGACGCATCACGTGGCCCGGCACCCAGTTTCTGATCGCCTCGCCTCCGGGATCGCTGCGCGACGTGGTCTTCATGCGCGGCATCGAGCCCAGCATGCGGTGGCGTCAGTTCGTCTCGGAGGTCCTCGGTGCCGCAGAGGACCTCGGCGTTGAGTTGGTGATCAGCCTCGGGGCGCTGCTCTCTGATGCCGCCCACACCCGACCGGTGCCGGTCAGCGGGACCGCGACCGAGCTCGATCTGGCCGACAAACTCGGCCTGGAGTCATCGAACTACGAAGGTCCCACCGGCATCCTCGGCGTACTCATGGACGCGTGCATGCGACTGGATCTCCCCGCCGTGTCGTTGTGGGCGTCGGTGCCGCATTACCTCCCCCACGGTCCCAACTACAAGGCAGCCCTGGCATTGGTTGCGCGGATCGAGGACATCTTGGACATCCGCATCGACCAGAGTGAGCTGCGCGAGGACGCGGCGGCTTGGCAGCGCGGTGCCGAGCAGTACGCCGAGGACGACGAGGAGATCAGCGCCTATGTCGAGGCCTACGAGCGTGATCACGACGCCGCCTCGATGCCCGAGGCATCGGGTGAGGCGATCGCTGCCGAGTTCGAGCGCTATCTCAAGCGCCGGGACACAGACTCCTAGAGCGCCAAACCAAGAGCGGCGTCGATGACCTCGCGTAGCTGGGCACCGGCGTCGGTGTCCTCCCCGTCCTGGGCGGCCCACTCGAACACGGCGTCCAGCGCTCCCGGAGCGTCGAGATCATCGGCCAACCGGTCCAGGACCTGCCCGATGACCTGAGTCGCCTCGGCGGCATGCGGCCGTGACGTGGCAGTCCGCAGGAGCGCAAGGTCGGACTCGGCCCGCGCCAACTGGTCGGCGGTCCACTCCCAGTCGCTTCGGTAGTGGTGGCGCAGCAAGGCCAGGCGCACAGCCATCGGATCGGCACCGGCACC
>CALMLL010000107.1 GCA_937868075.1 uncultured Marmoricola sp.
GCAAGACATAGAGCAGCATCTTCTGCTGCTGGGCGTATTGGCCGGTCATGGCGTCTGGCGGCATGTTCTTGCTCATCAACTGGCGTTGAGTCAAGAAGGTGGTGGCCGTCATCGCCACCACGAGTACGGCGGCGAGGATCTGCACTTTGATGTCGCCGTCGGCCTTGGTGAACGTCGAGGCGATCGACACCCCGAACAATTTGGCCTGGCTCATCTGATCGGCGGCAGCATTGCTGAGGACACCGTGGCCCTTGCCGGTCGCCGCCTGGCTGATCAGTTGGTAGAGCGCGATGAAGATCGGCATCTGCAAGATCAATGGCATGCAGGAAGCCAGCGGGTTGGTGCCGGTCTCCTTGTAGAGCGCCATCGTCTCTTGAGCCAGTCGCTCACGGTCGTGGCCGTACTTCTGCTGAAGCTCTTTCACCCGGGGCTGCAACAGCTGCATGTTGCGGGATGAGCGGATCTGCTTGACGAACAACGGGATCAACATGGCCCGGATCGCCAGCGTCAATCCGATGATCGACAGTGCCCAGGCAGCGCCGGACGCCGGGTCGAAGATCAGTGAGAAGAACTTGTGGAAGCCGACCAAGATGACCGACACCACCCAATAGAGCGGGGCCATGATGGCGCCGAAGAAGCTAGACACTCACACTCCTAGAGGTGTGTTCCGGCTTGGCCGGGGGAACCGGGTCATAACCGCCCGGAGACCAGGGGTGGCAGCTGACCAGTCGCCGCAGCGAGAGCCAACTTCCTTTGATCGCGCCGTGCACCGTGACCGCCTCCAAGGCGTACGTCGAGCACGAGGGGTAGTAGCGACACACTTGCCCATAGAGCGGGGAGATGAACACCCGCCACAGCTTGAGCAAGCCGATCAAGACGTACTTCACGCGGCCTCCCCGATCAACCTGCGCAGTTGCCGGTCGACTGCGCTCTCGAGGTCAGAGTAGGTCGCGGTCGAAGTCTGCGGTTGGGCGCGCACGACGGTGAGGCTACCGAGCGGGAGAAGAGCTAGTCGTCCCCGGAGGATCTCACGCAGCCGCCGCTTCACCCGATTGCGTACGACGGCACCGCCGACGGCTTTGGAGACGACGAAACCCACCCGAGGCTGGTCGGGTGAGGAGGTGGCAGCCAGATGGAGGACGACCAGGGGGCCGCCGGCACGGCGGCCGGATCGCACCGCGGTACGGAACTGGGCCGGGGTGGTCAACCGGTGGCTGCGAGCCAGCACCGGAACGACGCCTAGCTCAGGCGGCGAGCCGAGCGCGGCCCTTGCGGCGGCGAGCCGACAGGATCGCTCGACCGGCGCGGGTGCGCATCCGAAGACGGAAGCCGTGCGTCTTGTGCCGACGCCGGTTGTTGGGCTGGAAGGTCCGCTTGCTCACGAGTTCTCTCCACTGTGTGGTGCGTTATCAGGCTTCTGGGTCTGATCCCGGGCCACAATGTGGCCGGTCCGCCGCGATGGCAGCACGACGTGTACGTGTGCAGGCCACCATGGTCGGGCTGGGCTCGACCGCATTACGGTACGTGGCCGCTTCCGAAGGGGTCAAACTGACCTCTTCTCCCACCTTCTTCGTCCTGGCCGGGTTCGAGGAAAACCCGGCATGATCGCACCGACTCGCGGCCCGTACGGCGCGACACGCCGAGCGGGCCAAGAACCTGTGGACAACCAGTTGGCACGGGGGCGCTCGGCTTGTTAGTTTCCACAGGTTGGCAGCAGCGGCACCCGGATCCTTGAGTGCACAACCTGTGGACAAATGTGTGGACAGTGGGGCGCCCTCAGCAACGTCCTCGCGACGGAGAAGGGACGGACCTGGTGGACTTCAGCAATGATGAACTTGCCCAGATTTGGGTAGATATCGTCAACGACACCGCCCCTGTTCAGCGGCAATGGTTGGCGACGAGTCGATTGCTGATGATCGCCGAGAACACCGCTGTGATCGCCGTCCCCAACGCGTTCACCCGAACCCAACTCGAAGGCCGGCTGCGCACCCGTCTCGAAGACACCCTCTCCGACGCGATCAACCAGCAGGTGCGGATCGCCGTGACCGTCGATGAGAGCCTCCAGGACGCGACCGCTCCGATCCAGATCCCCGAGATCGAAGAAGAGCCTCTTCCAGCACCTATCGATTTGTCGTCAAAGCGACAAGACCGGGGTTTCGGCCACGCCGCCGAGACCCAACTCAACCCGAAGTACACCTTCGACACCTTCGTGATCGGGTCGAGCAACCGATTCGCCCACGCCGCCGCGGTCGCGGCCGCCGAATCTCCCGGCAAGGCCTACAACCCACTGCTGGTCTACGGCGACTCCGGCCTGGGCAAGACCCACCTGCTGCACGCGATCGGCCACTACGTGCGCAGCCTCTTCGACGACGTCAAGATCCGTTATGTCAGTTCAGAAGAGTTCACGAACGAATTCATCAACGCGATCCGCGACGACCAGACCCAGTCGTTCCAGAAGAAGTACCGCGACGTCGACGTGCTCCTCATCGACGACATCCAGTTCCTCGAGGGCAAGATCCAGACCCAAGAGGAGTTCTTCCACACCTTCAACGCGCTGCACAACGCCAACAAACAGATCGTGATCAGTTCCGACCGGCCGCCGAAGCGGTTGGAGCAACTCGAGGACCGTCTGCGCAACCGGTTCGAGTGGGGCCTGCTCACCGACGTGCAGCCGCCCGACCTGGAGACGCGGATCGCGATCTTGCGCAAGAAGGCCGCCGCCGACCGCCTGGTCGCGCCGCCGGACGTGCTGGAGTTCATCGCCTCCCGGATCCAAACCAACATCCGCGAACTCGAAGGGGCGCTGATCCGCGTCACCGCTTTCGCCAGCATCAACCGCCAAGACGTCGACTTGACCTTGGCCGAGATCGTGCTCAAGGACCTCATCCCCGAGGGCGGTGACCCCGAGGTGACCTCGGGTTTGATCATCGCCCAGACCGCGGCCTACTTCAGTTTCAGCATCGACGAACTGTGCGGCCCCAGTCGTACCCGCGCCCTGGTCACCGCCCGACAGATCGCGATGTATCTGTGCCGTGAGCTGACCGACATGTCGCTACCCAAGATCGGCCAGGACTTCGGCAACCGCGACCACACCACCGTCATGAACGCCGATCGCCGCATCCGCCGCGACCTGGCCGAGCGACGCAACGTCTTCCACCAGGTCACCGAGTTGACCACCCGGATCAAGCAGGCCGCCAAGCAGTCCTGACCTGTGCACCGGGTGAGGATTCACGACCACTTCGGGCGCCAACTCCTGTGGACAACTCCCGTGGTACGCCGACCGCACCACACGCGATCCACAACAGCCCACCGAGCGACCACTGGCCGTCCACAACCCCTGGGGATCACGCCACGCCGTCTGACCAGGGGAAACGGCCGTTGTCCACACAATCCACCGCCCCTACTACAACGACTACATAGATAGTCGATGACAACGCAGTCAACCTCACCAAGACGCTTCGGTGGGGATAAGTTGTCAGGAAGGGGACGATCTCGGAGTCACCGGCCATCTACGCGGGGAGTCCCAGTTCGACCCACGCCTACCCGTGCCCGCCGCACCGTGGCAGGATTCACAAACCAAGACTCGCCAGGAGGACAGCTGTGAAGTTCCGCGTCGAGCGTGACGTTCTTGCCGATGCCGTCGCATGGGCCGCCCGAGCACTGCCGGTGCGCCCGAGCACTCCGGTGTTGGCTGGGCTGCTGATCGAGGCCGGTCAGTTGGGTGCCGAGGGCGGCGAGGGGCTGCAACTGTCCACGTTCGACTACGAGACCTCCGCACGCGCCACCCTCAACGCCGATGTCTCCTCCGAAGGCAAAGCGCTCGTGTCGGGTCGACTGCTCTCCGACATCTGTCGCAGTCTGCCCAGCAAGGCGGTCGACATCAGCCTCGAGGGCCCCAAAGTGGTGCTCACCTGCGGTTCTGCACGTTTCAGCCTGCCGACGATGCCGGTCGAGGACTACCCGAGTCTGCCCTCGATGCCCGAGGTGTGCGGCACGGTCGCCAGCGCCGCCTTCGCCAACGCGGTGCAGCAGGCGGTCACCGCGGCCGGTCGTGACGACATGTTGCCGGTGTTGACCGGTGTTCGTCTCGAACTCGAAGCCGACAGCATCGCCCTGCTAGCCACCGACCGCTTCCGGCTGTCCAACCGTGAGTTGGAGTGGACCGCGGGATCCCCGGACCTGAGCGCAGCCGCGCTGGTTCCGGCCAAGGTGCTCGCCGACACGGCCAAGTCGCTGACCGGTGGCGCCGAGGTTCGGCTGGCACTCTCGGCCCCGGGCTCGGGCGGCGGTGAAGGCATCATCGGCTTCGAGGGTTCGGCGGCCGGCGGCATCCGGCGTACGACGACCCGCCTCCTGGATGGGGAGTTCCCCAAGGTCCGCTCACTGTTCCCCAGTGACCACCTGACCGTGGCCCGGGTGGACCGCGCCGCGCTCGTCGACTCCTTGAAGCGGGTTTCGCTGGTGGCCGAGCGCAACACCGCGGTGCAGCTGCACTTCACCGACAACACCCTGACCCTCGACGCCGGCAGCGGTGACGACGCGATGGCCAGTGAGTCGATCGAGGCCACGATCAGCGGTGAGGACATCACCACCGGGTTCAACCCGCACTTCCTGCTCGACGGACTCAGCGTCATCGAGTCACCGTTCGTCGAACTCGCCTTCACCCAATCGGCCAAGCCGGTGGTCATCAGCGGGGTCGACTCCCTCGACGGCGACCCCGACGACACCTTCCGCTACCTGCTGATGCCGCGGCGCCTGCTGTCCTGACCTGACGCCACCCCTCCGCCCTCTTAGAACCCTCGGAATAGGAGCCACTCATGCATCTTGGTCTGATCGGTCTGGGCAAGATGGGCGGCAACATGCGCGAGCGGATGCGCCGCAACGGCGTGACCGTGACCGGCTACGACCGCAATCCCGACATCAGCGACGTGGCCTCCCTTGAAGAACTCGTCGCGGCGTTGCCCTCACCCAAAGTCGTGTGGGTGATGGTGCCCGCGGGTGCGCCCACGCACGCGACGATCACCGACCTGAAGGGGCTGCTCTCCGAGGGCGATGTCGTCGTCGACGGCGGCAACTCTCGTTGGACCGACGATCAGACTCACGCCGCCGACCTGGCCGAGAAGGGCATTGGGTTCGTCGACTGTGGCGTCTCCGGCGGCGTCTGGGGTCTGCAGAACGGCTACGCCCTCATGGCCGGCGGCGATCCGGCCAACATCGCCAAGGTGCAGCCCGCCTTCGACGCGTTGCGTCCTGAAGGCGAGTTCGGTTGGGTGCACGCCGGCTCCAAGGTGGGTGCGGGCCACTTCGCCAAGATGGTCCACAACGGCATCGAGTACGCCCTGATGCAGGCGTACGCCGAGGGGTACGAACTCCTCCAGGCCGTCGAGGAGGTCGACAACGTCACCGAGGTGTTCCGGTCCTGGCGCGAGGGCACGGTGATCCGCTCCTGGCTGCTCGACCTGCTGGTCAACGCCCTCGACGAGGACCACGACCTGGCCGCGATCCGCGGCTACGCCGAGGACTCTGGCGAGGGTCGGTGGACCGTCGAGGCGGCCATCGACAACGCCGTACCCATGCCCGCGATCGCGGCCTCACTGTTCGCCCGCTTCTCCTCCCGGCAGGAGGACTCGCCGGCGATGAAGGCGATCGCGGCGATGCGCAACCAGTTCGGTGGGCACGCAGTGCACACCTCACCACCTGCGTAGGACGTGTGTTCGTCTCTCATCTGACCCTGCACGACTTCCGCTCCTACGCCGACGTCGAGGTGGAGTTGCAGCCAGGTCCGGTCGCCTTCATCGGTCGCAACGGGCAGGGCAAGACCAACCTCGTCGAGGCTGTCGACTACCTCTCGCGGCTTGGTTCCCACCGGGTGGCCGGCGACGCCGCCCTCGTGCGGGCCGGGGCCGAGCAGGCGATCGTGCGCGCGGCCGTGGTCAAGGACGGGCGCCGAGCGGTGCTGGAGATCGAGATCAACCCAGGCCGCTCCAACCGAGCCAAGGTCAACCGCTCGGCGCTGCCGCGGGCGCGGGATCTGCTCGGACTCGTGCGCACGGTGGTGTTCTCACCCGAGGACCTCGCCCTGGTCAAGGGTGACCCGGCCGAGCGTCGGGGGTTCCTCGATGAGTTGCTGGTCCTCCTCACTCCGAGGTACGCCGGCACCCGCTCGGACTACGACCGCGTGCTCAAGCAGCGCAACTCGCTGCTCAAGACCGCACGGGTGGGTGGCCGCTCGGCCGCGGTGCTGGACACCCTGAGTGTGTGGGACGCCAACCTGGCCCGGATCGGCGCCGAGATGATCGCCCGACGATTGAGTGTGTTGCACGATGTGCGACCGCACGTGGTGGCCGCCTACGAGGCCGTCGCCAAGGGCGCCCGCGTGGAGGCAGCGAGTCTTGCCTACCGCTGCAGTGTTCCCGATGTCGACACCGAGGGTGACGGTTCGCCGGAGGAGGAGGCGATCGAGGAGGCGATCTTGGCCGAACTGGCCCGTCGCCGTTCCGACGAACTCGATCGGGGAGTCTCCCTGGTGGGCCCGCACCGCGACGATGTCGTGTTGAGCCTGGGCGACCTGCCGGTGCGCGGCTATGCCTCACACGGAGAGTCGTGGAGTTTCGCCCTCGCCCTGCGGTTGGCCGCCTACCAGTTGTTGCGCGCCGACGGCGACGACCCGATCCTGATCCTGGACGACGTCTTCGCCGAACTCGACACCACCCGTCGCAGCCACCTGGCCACGTTGGTCGCCGACGCCGAACAGGTGCTAGTCACCGCGGCGGTCGTCGAAGACGTGCCGGAGACGCTGTTGGGCGCGAGGTACGCCGTCGTGGATGGGGAGGTGAGCCGTGTCGAGTGAGTCCTCCGCTGAGCACCCGGAGCGCCCCACCGGAGCCGACCCCGACGAGGCCACCGCGGACCACTCGGGGCTTGACCACGACGAGTCCGGCACCGACCTCGCCCGCTCGGTGGCTCGCGGCCTGGCCGGACGCACCGGCGCCAAGAAGGCCCAACGGGCCGGCGCCCGGCGTCGGGTCATCCCCCCGAAGTCCAGCGGTTCCCACCCCGACGCCCGTGATCCACAGACGCTCGACGCCAGCCTTGATCGGCTGATCAACGAACGCGGTTGGGTCACCGACGTGCGCGTGCACTCACTGTTCGTGCGCTGGTCGGCGATCGTGGGCCGTGATGTGGCCGAGCACGTCGTGCCGGTCTCCTTCGAGGCCGGCCGCCTGGTGGTGCAGGCCGACACGACGGCGTGGGCCACCCAGATGAGGTTGTTGGCCGCCAACATCGTGGCTCGGCTCAACGAGGAGATGGCCGACGAAACGGTCCGGTTCGTCGACGTACTCGGGCCGCGGCAGCCCACCTGGGTCAAGGGCAAATTGCGGGTCAAGGGACGAGGTCCGCGCGACACCTACGGGTGAGCCGAATACGGCCGATATGGCCCTCGTGGACGTAGGGACACACTGCCGCCCCCCTGATCCGGCCTCTGGTAGGGGATCAGAGCGCTCCTAGGGCACTTTTTTCGGCTCCGACCCCCATTCGGCTGGGGATATCGCGGGATTCAAGCCGTTTAACGGCTAGAATGGCGAGTCGGCGCCGTCGTCCTTCGCGAGGCGCCGTTGTGGTGTCAAGCACGTGAGCGGCCCACCACCGACGTAGCCGAGCAGGCCTGCCCAGCAGGCCGGAACAGACAGGGGTTTGCCGGGTGGCAGATCAGTCCGAAGACGCCGTTTCCAACCGCACGGAGGAAGTCACCGGCGCCATGCCGGGCCACGCGGTCGAGGACGGGTTGTACGACGCCAGCGCGATCCAGGTGCTCGAAGGGCTCGAGGCGGTGCGCAAGCGCCCCGGCATGTACATCGGTTCCACCGGTGAGCGCGGCCTGCACCACTTGATCTGGGAGGTCGTCGACAACTCTGTCGATGAGTCGCTGGCAGGTCACTGCGACCGGATCACGATGACGCTGCTGGCCGACGGCGGCGTCCGGGTGGAAGACAACGGTCGTGGCATCCCCACCGACACCGCACCCGGCCAGGAGTTGCCCGCGGTCACCCTCGCGCTGACCGTGCTCCACGCCGGCGGCAAGTTCGGCGGCGGCGGCTACAAGGTCTCCGGTGGCCTCCACGGTGTGGGCATCTCGGTCGTCAACGCGCTCTCGAGCCACGTGATCGTCGATGTGAAGAACCGCGGTCACCTGTGGCGGCAGAGTTTCTCCCTCGGCGTACCAGACGGGGAGTTGGAGACGGTCCGCGAGATGGCCGCGGACGAGGAGACCGGCACCACGGTGACGTGGTACGCCTCCCCAGACATCTTCGAGACGACCAACTACAACATCGACACGATCATCACCCGGATCCGGGAGATGGCCTTCCTCAACAAGGGCCTGGAGATCGTGGTCCGTGACGAGCGGCCGGTCGGCCACGACGCCGACATCGAGGTCGACCCGCTGCAGTTGGACGCCGGGGCCGACGAGACCGTCGCCGAGGAGGCCGCGGCTGAAGGGGTCAAGGAGCGGCGCTTCAAGTACGACCGGGGCCTGGTCGACTACGTCGAGTACCTCAACCGGCGCAAGGAGAAGGCCAACCCCAGCGTCATCAACTTCGAGGCGACCACCCCGCCGGCCGCTCCCTCGCAGATGAGCCTCGAACTCGCGATGCAGTGGAACACCTCCTACACCGAGTCGGTGCACACCTTCGCCAACACCATCAACACCCACGAGGGCGGCACCCACGAGGAGGGCTTCCGCGCCGCGCTGACCACCCTGGTCAACAACTGGGGCGAGGAGTGGGGGCTGATCAAGAAGCGCGAAGACCGCGTCTCCGGTGATGACATTCGCGAGGGCTTGACCGCGATCATCTCGGTCAAGCTGGGTGAGCCCCAGTTCGAGGGGCAGACCAAGACCAAGCTGGGCAACACCGAGGCCAAGGGCTTCGTGCAGCGCGTGGTCAACGACCAGCTCGGTGACTGGCTGGAGAAGAACCCCGCCGAGGGCAAGGAGATCATCCGCAAGGCCCAGGCCGCCGCGCACGCTCGCATGGCCGCCCGCAAAGCCCGCGACCTGGCCCGCTCACGCAAGGGGCTCTTGGGCGGCGGCGGCCTCCCCGGCAAGTTGGCCGACTGCCAGTCGACCAACCCCGCCGAGTGCGAGGTCTTCATCGTCGAGGGCAACTCCGCCGGGGGTTCGGCCAAGCAGGGCCGCGACCCGCGCATCCAGGCGATCCTCCCGATCCGAGGCAAGATCCTCAACGTCGAGAAGGCCCGCATCGACAAGGTGTTGGCCAACACCGAGGTGCAGTCGATCATCTCGGCGCTGGGCACCGGCATCCACGAGGAGTTCGACTCCGACAAGTTGCGCTACCACAAGATCGTGCTGATGGCCGACGCCGACGTCGACGGCCACCACATCAACACGCTGCTGCTGACGCTGCTGTTCCGGTTCATGAAGCCGCTGATCGAGCAGGGCTACGTCTACATGGCCCAGCCGCCGCTCTACCGCTTGCGCTGGAACAAGCCCCACGAGCACGAGTTCGTGTACTCCGACGCCGAGCGGGACGCCTTGATGAAGGACGGCATCGAGAACGGCAAGAAACTGCCGAAGGAGATGCCGGTCCAGCGCTACAAGGGTCTGGGCGAGATGAACGCAGACGAACTCTGGGAGACCACCATGGACCCCACAGCGCGGTTGATGCGTCAGGTCACCCTCGAGGACGCCGCCCAGGCCGATGAGATCTTCTCGATCCTCATGGGTGAAGACGTCGAGCAGCGCCGCAGCTTCATCCAGCGCAACGCTCGCGACGTCCGCTTCCTCGACATCTAGACACCACCATCCCCTGAACCTCCCGAACCAAGGACGAACTCGTGACTGAAACCCCCGTCGACGGCACCGGCGGACCTGTCGAGCGCAGCGAGCCGATCGAACTGCAGGCAGTGATGCAGCAGTCCTACATCGACTACGCCATGACGGTGATCGTGGGCCGCGCACTTCCCGACGTACGCGACGGGTTGAAGCCGGTGCACCGCCGCATCCTCTACGCGATGTACGACGGCGGCTACCGCCCCGACCGCGGCTTCAGCAAGTGCTCGCGCATCGTCGGTGACGTGATGGGTCAGTACCACCCCCACGGAGACTCCGCGATCTACGACACCTTGGTGCGCCTGACCCAGCCGTGGGTGATGCGCGCGCCGCTGGTGCAGGGCCAGGGCAACTTCGGCTCCGCCGGCAACGACCCGGCGGCCGCGATGAGGTACACCGAGTGCCGCATGGCGCCGCTGGCCATGGAGATGGTCCGGGACATCGACGAGGAGACCGTCGACTTCATCCCCAACTACGACGGCAAGGGTGAGGAGCCGACGATCCTGCCGGCGCGCTTCCCCAACCTGCTGGTCAACGGCTCGGCCGGCATCGCGGTCGGCATGGCCACCAACATCCCCCCGCACAACCTCCGCGAGGTCGCCGAGGGTGTGCAGTGGGCACTCGATCACCCCGAAGCGACCCGCGAGGAGTTGCAGGACGCGCTGATCGAGCGGATCAAGGGCCCCGACTTCCCGATGGGCTCGCTGATCGTGGGTCGCACCGGCATCGAGCAGGCCTACCGCACCGGCCGCGGGTCGATCCAGCAGCGCGCGGTCGTGGAGATCGACGAGGACAGCCGTGGGCGCACCGTCTTGGTGATCTCGGAGTTGCCCTACATGGTCAACCCCGACAACCTCGCCCTCAAGATCGCCGAGTTGGCCGACAGCGGCCGGGTGCAGGGCATCACCGACGTGCGCGACGACACCTCCTCGCGGACCGGCCAGCGGTTGGTCGTCGTACTCTCCCGGGACGCGGTCGCCCGAGTGGTGCTCAACAACCTGTTCAAGCACACCGAGTTGCAGACCAACTTCAGCGCCAACATGTTGGCGCTGGTCGACGGGGTGCCGCGCACGCTGAGCATCGACCAGTTCATCAGCAACTGGATCACCCACCAGATCGACGTCATCCAACGGCGCACCCGCTACCGCCTGCGCAAGGCCGAGGAACGCGCCCACATCCTGCGCGGTCTGGTCAAGGCGCTCGACATGCTCGACGAGGTGATCGCGCTGATCCGCGGCAGCGCCAGCGCCGAGGAGGCTCGCACCGGGCTGATCGAGTTGCTGGAGATCGACGAGATCCAGGCGCGCGCCATCCTCGACATGCAGTTGCGGCAGTTGGCCGCGCTGGAGCGTCAACGGATCATCGACGACCTGGCCAAGATCGAACTCGAGGTCGCCGACCTCAACGACATCCTGGCCGACGAGGTTCGTCAGCGGCGGATCGTGTCGGAGGAGTTGGCCGAGATCGTGGCCAAGTACGGCAACGACCGGCGTACTCAGATCATCGCCTCCGACGGCGACCTCTCCATGGAGGACCTCATCCCCGATGAGGACCTCGTGGTCACGATCACCAGAGGTGGGTACGCCAAGCGCACCCGCGCCGACCAGTACCGCACCCAAAAGCGCGGCGGCAAGGGTGTGCGTGGGGCGGCGCTGCGTGGTGACGACGTGGTCGAGCACTTCATGGCGACCTCCAACCACCACTGGTTGCTGTTCTTCACCACGGCCGGCCGGGTCTATCGGACCAAGGCCTACAACCTGCCCGAGGCCTCCCGCGACGCCAAGGGTGGCCACGTCGCCGGGTTGCTCAGTTTCCAGCCCGACGAGCAGATCGCGCAGGTGTTGGCGATCCGCGACTACGAGCAGGCGCCGTACCTCGTCCTGGCCACCCGCAGTGGCCTGGTGAAGAAGACCCGACTGGCCGAATACAACTCCCCGCGTCAGGCCGGAGTGATCGCGATCAACTTCCGCGAGGACGACGACGAGTTGATCGGCGCTGAGTTGGTCAACGCCGAGGACGACATCTTGTTGGTCTCCCGCAAGGGGCAGGCGATCCGGTTCCGCGCCGACGACACCCAGTTGCGACCGATGGGTCGGGCCACCAGCGGTGTCCAGGGGATGAAGTTCCGCGGCGGGGACTCGATGCTGAGCATGTCGATCATCCGGGCCGACCAGGTTGCCGCCGATGCGGCCGTGACCGCCACCAGTGTGGAGGAGAGCGCCGAGGCGCCCCCGCAGTATGTCTTCACGATCACCGACGGGGGCTTTGCGAAGCGGACGCTGATCTCCGACTACCGGGTGCAGTCGCGCGGTGGTCTGGGGATCAAGGCGATGGCGTTGGCCAACGAGGACCGCGGTGTCCTCGTGGGTGCCTTCATCGTGGTCGACGGCGACGAGGTGTTGTCGGTGACCAGCGGTGGGCAGGTCGTGCGCAGCCCCATCGACGACGCCTTCCGGCCGATGGGTCGCTCGACGATGGGGGTCAAGTTCGTGACCCCCAAGACCGGGGATTCGGTGGCCGTGGTGGCTCGCAGTGTGGAGAAGCCCGAGGTCGAGGAGACCCACGAGGCGAAGTCGGATGAGGGTGAGGATGCAACAATCACCCCTGACGTTGACTCACCCACCGCGCCTGAGGAGGCCTGATGACGACCAGCGATCAGGACACCGCCGAGGTTCCAGCGGTTGACACCGACGTTGACGACGCGGTCGAGATCATCGACGACGACCTCGACGGCTCGATCGAGACCGATGCCGATCTGACCGCGCCGATCGCAGCGGTGCCGGCGGACGAGCCTCAGGTTGACGTGGTGCCCGTTGCCGAGGCTCCTGTCGCTGAGGCCGTGCCCACCGAGGCCGCTGCCGAAGAAGCCGAGGCTGTGGTTGCCGAGGGGCCGGTCGACGAAGACACCGCCACCGACGCCGACGACGAAGCCGCCGAGGCGGTGGCTGCCGACGCCGAAGTCGCAGACGCCGCGGAGTCGGACAACGGGGTCGCCCCTGTCGTTGACGCCGCTGCGGCCCGGCCCGATGAGACCGCTGCCTTCGCCCCGATCAAGGCCGAGGTGGCCGACGCTGCGTCACCCCCGGTTGCGAAGCCGAGCGTGCCTACCGTTGTCCCGGTGGCTCCGCCGGCGGCCCGGGTCGCTGGTGCGTTGAAGGATCGACTGGTCAAAGCCCGGGCCGACAAGCCCGCGTCGGTGCCGGTCAAGGCTCCCGCGGCGGTGTCGTCGCCGAGTCGGGGCCCGCGCAAGGCACGACTGCGACTGGTTCAACTCGATGCGTGGTCGGTGATGAAGGCGGCATTCCTGCTCTCCATCGCACTGGGGATCGTCTCGGTCGTCGCCGTGGGTCTGGTGTACGCCGTACTCAGTGCTGCCGGGGTCTGGGACTCCATCAACAGCGCCTTGGCCCCCCTGCTCGGGGAGAAGTCGACCTTCCAGATCCAGGACTACGTCGGCGTGTGGCGGGTCATGGGCTTCACCATGCTCGTGGCCGTGGTCGACGTGATCCTGCTGACCGCGATCGCCACGTTGGCGGCCTACCTCTACAACCTCGCGGCCACCCTGCTCGGGGGCATCGAGGTCACCCTGGCCGAAGACAACTAGGCGGTTTTGGAGGGGCCGGGACGCCTGCGGTAACCTCCTCTGCGGTCACCTTCCCGGTGATCACACGGGCCTATAGCTCAGACGGTTAGAGCGCTTCCCTGATAAGGAAGAGGTCACAGGTTCAAGTCCTGTTAGGCCCACCCACAGACCTCCGCTCACGAGGGTCAAGCCCGCGATGCGCCTAGTTGAGGCGGGCGTAGGCCCACGAGAGCGTCGCGGCGACACTCATCCATACCGCGTACGGCGTGAGAATGAGCACCGGAAGCCAGTCAACGCGCATGGTGAGTGCCCACAGCCCCCAGGTGAGCAGTGCCGCGCCGGACAGCGCGAGAGCGGCGCCCTGCAAGTGGTGGGGCACGTAGAACACATAAGCCCAGGTCAGGGCCAGTGCGACCGAGCAGATCAGCACCACCAACCAGAGCACCCGAGAACCGTGGGCGTAGCGGTAGCAGACCAGCCAACTCACCACCCCGAGGGCGAGGAAGTTCAGCGGCCACATCACCCCGAAGACCCAGTCGGGGGGCTGCCAGGTGGGCTTGCCCAGCCCGGCGTACCAACCCGGATGCCGGTTGACCCATGTGCCGGAGAGGACCGCGTAGGCCATGACCACGATCAGCGCCACACTCGTTGACAGTGCTCTCATGCACCCACCCCTCTGGTTGGCGCCCACACTAGGGCCACACGCCCAACCGTTCGGTGGCCGTAGGAGGGAGTGGACACCGACGGCGCGCCCTGCCAGCATCGGCCGAGCCGGAGAGGAGCCGCATGCCCAGCAGTTACGCATCGTTGTCGCGGGCGCAGTTGGCGGTCCTGGTCCCCGAACTCCTGCTCATCGGGCACCTCATCGATCGAACCGGGATGGCCTATGCCATCTCCGAGTTCGGCCCCGAGGCGATGACCCAGATCGCGATCGAGGAGTGGGCCGGCGCCAGCCCCATCTATGCCCGCCGGATGCAGCAGGCGCTGGAGTTCGAGGGCGATGACGTGGTCACCATCTTCAAGGCCCTGCAACTCGACATCGGAGCGCCGCCGCAGTTCCTGGATTTCCGGTTCGAACTCACCGACCGCCTCCACGGCGAGTTCTATCTCGACCATTGCGGAGCCTTGCTCGACGTCGAGCCGATGGGGGAATCCTTCGTCCGGGCCATGTGCCACGACATCGAGGACGGCACCTTCGACGCGACCGCGATGGCGACGAACCCGCGGGCCCGGATCAGGCCGGTCCACCGGCCGCCGCGTACGCCGACCGATCGCCACCCCCATTGCCGCTGGAGCGTGGACATCGAGGCCGAACCCGGGAGCCCGCCTCTTCCGCCCACCCCGGCGCTGGAAACCTTGGGCCGAACCCGGGCCGCGACCCTTGTCCTCGATCCCATCGACACCACCGACGAGGGTCTGAGCCACTATCGGGGCGACCTTCTCGCCGACCTCGACTTCGGCGGCTTCTCCCACTCGGCCCTGGTGCGGATCGCCGACGAGGTGGTGCTGCAGATGCACCTGCTGGCGCTCTCCTTCCGCGAGGCGGTGGCGGCGCGGGCGGACGGAGCCGACCAACGGCACCGCGTGCTGCAGGGGCAACTGATCGGCCATGCCGGACTCGCCGCGCAACGACTCGTCGCCGCACTCGGACTCGGGTCGGAACCGGCGGACGCGGCGCGACTCATGGAGTTGCACCCGATGTTCAACCCCGCCGCCTACGTCACCGTCCACCGCGACGGCTCGACGATCAGTGTCGAACCGTCAGCGGCTCACGACGACGGGGCCTGGCCGGCATGGTGTGGACCGGATCGCCCCGAGGCCCTTCAGGCGATCGTGCGAGCGGTCGACCCGCACCTCGACGTGGATGTGCGCCCAAGCGCGCAGGGGTGGTCGGCCACCGTGGTCCGCAACGACCAACCGGCCCCGCTCGCACCCGCTGTGGCCCTGGCCAACCTCAGCCTGGGCGCGAGGTTCGAGTTCGAGCAGCGCAGATCGCTGCCGCTGACCGTGATCTAGGCGCGGAAGATCTGGCCACCATCGACGTTGAGGATCTGGCCGGTGATCCACGCGGATTCCTCCGACAGCAGGAACAGACACGCGCCGACCATGTCCTCGGGCTGCCCCATCCGCTTGAGAGCCAGCCCCTTGACCAGTTCCTTGGCCGCATCCCCGGCCTGCTTGCGGGTGGCGGCCGTGTCGGTGGGCCCGGGGGCGATCGCGTTGACCCGGATGTTCATCCCGCCCAGTTCGTGGGCCAACTGCTGGGTAAGCCCGTTGACCCCGATTTTGGCGAGGGCGTAGAAGCCGGCGTACATCCAGGCCGCGGTGGAACTCTGGTTGACGATCGCCCCGCCGCCGCGCGCCTGCAGGTGCGGCCACACCGCCCGGGTCATCACCAGGGCGCCGTCGAGATTGACCGACATGAACCTGCGGTAGTAGTCCCAATCAACGGTGATCAGCAGATCGAAGGCCATGTCGCCATAGATGGCGGCGTTGTTGACCAGCCCGTCGATCCCGCCGTACGCCGCCACCGTGGCCTCGGCGACCGCGGCGGCCGACTCTGCTGAGGAGACGTCGGTGCGCACGAACATCGCCCGTCCAGCATCGCGCTCGATCTGGGCCACCACCTCGGCCCCGCCGGTCTCGTTGAGGTCGGCCACGACGACGGCAGCGCCTTCGGCGGCCAGCGCCGTGGCGTAGGCCGCCCCGATGCCCTGCGCCGCACCGGTGACGATGATGACCTTGTCCTTGAATCTCATGCTGGCTCCGCGACTGTTTTGGTTTCCAGGTATTCCTCGAAGCCGGCCACGCCCATCTCGCGACCGACCCCGGACTGCTTGTAGCCGCCGAACGGCGCATCGGGGCTGAACCACACCCCGCCGTTGACCGCGATGGTGCCGGTGCGGATCCGGGCCGCGACCGCCTTGGCCCGCTCCAGATCCCCAGAGTCGACCGACCCGGACAACCCGTAGGGGGACTCGTTGGCGATGCGCACGGCATCGTCGTCGCCGTTGTGTGCGATCACGACCAGCACCGGTCCGAAGATCTCTTCTTGGGCCAGTCGGGAGGTGTTGTCGAGGTCGGCGATCACGGTCGGCTCGATCCAGAACCCGTCTTGCTCGATGACGTGCCCACCCGTGGCGAAGCGGCCACCCTCCGTCACCGCCAGGTCGAGGTAGGAGGCCACCCGGTCACGCTGGGCGGCGGAGATGACCGGGCCGCAGATCGCCCCAGGGTCGGCTGGGTCCTTGACGCCGATCGCGGCCATCGTGTCGGCGGCGGCCTGCACCGCCTCGGCGTACCGCTCGCGGGGGACGACCAGGCGCGTGGTGAGGGCGCAGCCCTGACCGGCGTGGATGCAGGCAGCGAACGCAGTGGCCGCCGCGACCGCGCCGACATCGGCGTCGTCGAGGGCGATCGCCGCGGACTTGCCGCCGAGTTCGAGGAAGACCCGTTTGAGGGTGGGCGCGGCCGCCGCCATGATCGCGCGGCCGGTCCCGGTGGATCCGGTGAAGGAGACCATGTCGACCCTTGGGTCGCTGGTCAGCAGGGCGGCCACCTGGTTGTCGCGGGGGGTGACCACGTTGAAGACCCCGCCCGGGATGTCGGTGTGTTCGGCGACGAGTCGGCCCAGTTCGCAGGCCAGCCAGGGGGTGTCGGGCGCGGGCTTGAGCACGACCGTGCATCCGGCAGCCAGTGCCGGCCCGATCTTGGCGAGGTTGATCTGTGTGGGCACGTTCCACGGGGTGATCGCCGCGACCACGCCCACCGCCTCGCGGCGCACGGTACGCCGGGTGGGGATCCCCATCGGCGAGGCCACCCCGAGGTCGGTCTCGAACTCGTAGGTCTCGGCCAGGTCGGTGACCCAGGCCAGGCCGTCGACGGGGACGTCGAAGCCGGCCGCCATCATCATGAAGCCGGGCATGCCGACCTCGGCGGTCGTCAATGCCTTGACCTCGTCGGCGTGGTCGAGCAGGGCCTGGTGCAGTTGGCGCAGGCAGCGCACTCGCAGGGCCACGTCGGTCGACCAGTCGGTCTCGTCGAAGGCCCGGCGGGCCGCGGCGATCGCGCGGTCGACGTCATCGGCGGTGCTGTCGGGGGCCTCGCCGATCGTTTGCCCGGTGGCCGGATTGAGGATCTCGTAGGTGGCGCCGTTGGCGGCCGCAACCAGGTCCCCGTCGATCAGCTGGCGGGCAGGTGGGGTGCGCAGACTCACTCGGGCTCAGTCCTGCTCGATGTGGGGCGGCCACACGGTGGCGGGCAGTTCGGCGTAGGGGTAGTGGCCCGGCTGCAACCGCCCGTTGAGCGAGATCCGGTCGAGGAAGGCCTGGGGGGCCTGACCCGACCCGGCCACGGCCAGGAACGTGTGGGCGGTCGAGCCGAGGTCGAACCAGTCGCGCTGCCAGGCGATCTTGATCTGCCCTGCGTCCTCCCCGTCGGCAACGCGGGCCAGCCCGAACCACGACCCGCCGATGCCCATGACCTCGAACTCCGAGCCGGTGGACTCGTCGATGATCCCGGCGCGCTGCTTCCAGAAACCCACGACCATGCTCTGGCGTTCGTCGATCACCGCCGTCATGTAGTCGTAGTGCCATCCGTCGAGGCCGGCCATCTCGGTGCCGACCGCCCAGTCGCGGATCTGGTCACGACCCACGGCCATGAAGTGCTCATCGGGGGTGTACATCCAGCCGTACGTCGCGTCCTCGGCGTAGTGGTCGGCCAACGGCCGCCAGTCGCGGATCCGCTCGGCCTCGCGGTTGGCCTCCAACCAACCCTCCCAGAAGCCGTCCATCTCGGCGCGGGTCAAGGTGTCCATGTCAGTCCTCTTCGGTCGGGTCCAGTGCCAGCGCCATCGCTGGGCAGTACTTGATCGCGGCCATCACGGCAGGCCGCAGGGATTCCTCGGGATGCTCTTGGAGGACGACGACCTTGTCGGCGGCCTTGTCGAACCCGAAGACATCGGGGGCTTCGCCCTGGCACATCTGATGGCCCTGGCACAGGTCGAGATCAGCGAGGACCCTCATCGTGCCCGCCTGCGGTAGCGAACCTGGCAGGGCTGCTGCAGTTGGATGACCATCTTGGAGGTGTCGTCGCGGTAGGTCTCCGAGGGCTGCACCATCTCGAACTCGAAGTCGCGCAGGATCACCGAGAAGATCGCCTTCATCTGCATCATCGCGAACGCGTTGCCCACGCAGCGGTGGCGTCCGGCGCCGAAGGGGATCCAGGTCCAGCGGTTCTGCAGATCCTCTTGGCGCGGGTCGATGTAGCGGCCCGGGTCGAAGCGCTCGGGGTCGGGGAAGTCCTCGGGCAGGCGGTTGGAGACGCGCGGCGAGGCCGCCACGATGGTGCCGACCGGCATCCGGTGCCCGGCCAGGTCCAACTCCTCCTTGACCACCCTCATCAACACGATCAGGGGCGGGTGCAGGCGCAGGGTCTCCTTGAGCGCTGCCTCCAGTCTCGGGATCGCGCGCAGCGCCTGGAAGGACACCTCGGAGCCGTCGGCGTAGAGGTCGTCGAGCTCGGCCACGACCCCGGCGAGCACGTCGGGGTTGCGCATCAACTCGATCAGCGTCCAGGCCGCGGTCCCTGAGGAGGTGTGGTGACCGGCGAACATCATCGAGATGAAGACCCCGGTGATGTAGTCGGCGCTCATGTCCATGGAGATGAGCACGTCGAGCAGGTCGCGCTCCTCCTTGGACACGGTGCCGCGGGCGAGACGGCGGTCGATGATCGCCTGCACCAACTCGACCAACTTGACCCGGGCGGCGTCGCGTTTGCGGAAGGACTCGATGTCGGCGTACGGGTCGACGTACGCCATGGCGTCGGTGCCCTGCTCGAGGTCGTGGTAGTAGCGGGCGAAGGAGGAGTCGAGTTCCTCACGGAAGGGCAGCCCGACCAGGCAGGCCGAGGTGG
>CALMLL010000108.1 GCA_937868075.1 uncultured Marmoricola sp.
TTCGTCAAGCTCAACCGCCCGGAGACACCCCGGGTTTCGTCAAGCTCAACCGCCCAGAGACACCCCAGGTTTCGTCAAGCTCAACCAACAAGCCGCGCCACCCGCCGATTGAGCCCCGCCACCCGCCGATTGAGCCTGTCGAAATCAAGGCTCCGACGTTTCGTCAAGCTCAACCGCCCAGAGACACCCCGGGTTTCGTCAAGCTCAACCAACAAGCCCCGCGACCCCGCCTCTCGAATGGCCCGATTCATGGTTATTTGTCGGCTCCACTGGCATCATGAAGCACCTGTTCAGTTGGGGGGCGATGTGAAGGCTCGCGCGCTTATCGCGACCTGGTGCGTCTTCTTGGCGACCCTGCTGGTACCGGCCACCTCCGAGGCCGCCGACACCGTGGTTGACACCCAAGGCGTTGCCATGCGTGCGGTTCTGCTCGACGGAGATCGGATCTACGCCCTCGAGGCCAACCCTGCCGCCGACGGAACCTCGCCGGTGTGGTCAGGCACAACAGACGGCCTGAACCCGCTGACAGATACCAACGGCGACCCAGTGGTGGCATCCCGCATCGACAGCGCTGGTGGGGGCGTGCTGGCCATCTACTCGTCCGAGGCCGCGGCAGGCGCGAAATACACCCTCCTAAGAGGATCACAAGTTCTCGCCCGCTCTGGGTGGGGTCGGGTTCTCGCTGGAGGCGAGTTGTGGGCTGCGGACGTCGGCGGTGAGCTTCAGTATCGGATGACCTCCAATGGCACGTCCGTCTCGGTACCAGCTGGCGCAAAGCCCTCTGCGATCTCGGGCACGTGGCTGTGGAGCAGCACTCAAGGTTCGACTCGTGTGGATGGGGAGAACCTCATCGATCATTCGACCCGCAGCGTCACGCTTCCCGCGCCGCACTGCAGCGCAATGGTGCAATTCGTCGGCGGCTGGGATTGGGATGATTGCGGAGCTGATCTGCCCGCCCACGTCGTGTCGAATCTCATGGGCTCCGCAGGTTCCTTGACACTGCCCGCTGGGACGCAAAGCGTGCACGCCGAGGCGAGCTTGGCGCCAGCAGGGGCGCAAACCCAAGAGGTGACCTGGTTCTCCGATTCAACCGTCACCACGATTGACGCCAGAAGCCTCTATTCATCGTGGGACGTCGCCGGTCGACTGATCGTCTGGGTCGACTCCTCCGGCGCGGTGAAACACCGGACGGTGCCACCGGTGCCGAGTCCCGACCTAGCGGCACCGACCCTGAGCGCGAGCGACACCGAATCATGGCAGTCTGGCGGCTGGCTGGTGGCGCACCCAACATTTGTGGACCCCTCCACGCCTGATAGTCCATCCTCGGGGATTTCGTGGTACGACATCCATGCCGAGACCGACTTGGGCACCTTCGACGTCCAGAGCTTCGAGCCCTACGTCTCCAGCCCGAAGTTCTCGACTGAGCTCAAGTCAATGTGCATCTCTGAGCGGGCTCATGACCGGGCCGGGAACACCTCCGCGTGGTCACCTCTGGTTTGCCATCGACTCGATCCGACGCCCCCTGAGTTGGCATTTGCCCCCTGGCATCCGCTCCTTGAGGCAACAAACGACCCGGCCAAGATGAGGGTGCGCGTGCCGGTCTCAGCCGCCGATGACCTCTCTGGCATCGAGGAAGTGGTGCTCACCCAACACATCGAGGATCCGATGGGGGTCGAGACTCCCCTACCCGACCTACGACTGACTGGCGAGGGGCTCCGGTTCTTCACCCAAGATGTTGCTTCGGGCAACCAGTACTGCCCCAACGCCCGGGCCAAGAATCGCGCCGGCGGCATCACGAGTTCCAACGTGCAGGGGTGCTACGCCATCCCCTGGGACGACGCCGCCTTCGCATCGGTAGGTGCCGTGACCAGAGTGTCGAGATCCGAAAGTTGGGGCCGTAGGGCCAGTCGGTTGACCCGTCGAGGTCGGCTAGTGATCCAGGTTCCCGCGCGAGCCACAGGCCTCGACGTGCGCTTGCTGATCCGGGGTGGCGCGGTTTGGGTCCGCTGGCCCGAGATCGGTAAGAACTACAGATTGACTCCGGGGTCCTACAACACTGAGGGAGTGTGGCTGTGGGCTCCGGCGCACGGCCCGCTCACTGGGGGCAAACTCGTCATTCAACACATCGCCGGGGAGCGCCGCACGTTGATCGATGGGCTGGAGTTTGTGTCCTCACCGGGCAATGGAGACACCTACCCGACGCCGGTGTGGTGTCAGATGCTGATGTTCCAACAACCCGGGTGCTGATCACGCCAAGGGGAGGCTTCTTCGACCTGCGCGGCCAGTGAGAACAGCAGGGCGTCCTCGCCTGGCCGAGCCGCCAACATGACGCCCACGGGCAGCCCCTCGGCGGTCCAATGCACAGGCAGGCTGACCGCCGGCATCCCGGTGATGTTCCAGGCGGAGGTGAAGGGGGTGAAGCGCTTCTGAGCCTCGAAATCGAGCTCCGGGTGCTCGTCGTTGCGCAAGGCGCCGACCGGTTGCGGGAGTTGGGCCAGGGTGGGCGTCAGGATCACGTCGTACGCCGACAGGGCGGTCAACGCACGAGCGGCGATGCGCCGCATCTCCCCGATCGCGCGGCCGAACTCGGGGCCGCCGACCGCCTGACCTCGGTCCATCAGCCAGCGGGTCAGGGGCCGCAACAGGTCACGGGCCGAAGGCGGCACCGGCGTCAGTGCGGTCAGCACCGCCCAGCAGACCTCGAAGACACCGACCGCTTCGGCAGGAATCGGGACCGACACGTCGCTCACGTCGTGCCCGAGGCCCTCCAGGAGGAGGCTGGTCTGCTCATAGGCAGCCAGGCATGCGGGATCGACGGGGGCGTCGGCGATGACAGGGTCGGCGAAGCGCCCGACCCGAAGGCGGGCCGGGTCGCGCTCGGTGGCTGCCAGGAAGGGCTGCTTCGGAGCCCAGAACGGGTCGCCGACGGCACGGCCGGCCATGACGTCGAGGAAGGCCGCGGCATCGCCGACCGTGCGCGCGATCGGCCCATTGGTCGCCAGGCCGACGGGGTCGCCGTACATCGGGGCGGGGCTGATCAGGCCGCGGGTCGGTTTGAAGCCCACCAGGCCACAACATGAGGCCGGGATCCGGATGGACCCACCGCCGTCGGAGCCGTGTGCCAGCGGCACCAGGCCCGCCGCCACCGCCGACGCGGCGCCGCCCGAGGACCCTCCTGCCATGCGAGTGAGGTCCCAGGGAGTCACCGCCGGGGGGAGACCGGCCGGCTCGGTGTAGCACGGTGACCCGAACTCAGGAGTCGAGGTCTTGCCCAGGCTGATCAGCCCGGCCGCCTCGATCCGACTGACCACCTCGTCGGAGAAGTCAGGCACCCAGTCGGCGAACAGCGCGGACCCATAGGTGGTGCGCACGCCTGCGGTGTTGCTGAGGTCCTTGATCGCGGTGGGGACCCCAGCCAGCGGCCCATCACCGACGGGTTGAGCGGCCCGGGCCGCGTCGGCGGTGACGGTGACGAACGCCCCAAGGGAAGGGTTGAGCCGATCGATGCGGGCCAGGTAGTGCTCCACGAGTTCCCGGGTGGATGTCTCTCCGGCGCGGATCGCGGCGGCCTGCTCGAGCGCAGTGAGGTCGTGGAGTTGGGTCACGAGCCCATTGTGGCCCGGTCGGTCTAGGAGTGGTGGCCGGCGAGTCGGCGCTGTCGGCGCAATCCGAAGGTCAGACCGTCGAGCAACGCCCCCCACGAGGCCTCGATCACGTTGGCGCCTACGCCCACGGTGACCCAGCTGCTGATCCCGTCGGAGGTCTCGATGAGCACTCTGGTGATCGCGTCGGTTCCGTGTCCCTGGTCCAGGATGCGCACTTTGTAGTCGATCAGTTCGAACTTCCCGACCTCGGGGTAGATCTGCTCGATGGCCTGGCGCAGCGCATGGTCCAAGGCGTTGACCGGCCCGTTGCCCTCGCCGGTCACGATGATGCGCCCGTCCCCGGTGCGAAGTTTGACGGTCGCCTCCGAGATCGCCTCGTCTCCTGGCCGGGTCTCGGTGATCACGCGCCACGACTCCACGTCGACGTAGGAGGGGCGCACGCCCTCGACCTCCTCGACAAGGAGCAGTTCGAAGGAGGCGTCGGCAGCCTCGAAGGTGTAGCCCTTGGACTCCATCGACTTGACCCGGGCGGTGACCCGGTCGACGAGGTCCTTGTCGCCGGACAGGTCGAAGCCGAGTTCACGGCCCTTCAACTCGATGCTGGCGCGACCGGCCATGTCGGAGACCAGCAGGCGCATGTTGTTGCCCACACCGTCGGGATCCATGTGCTGATAGAGGTCGGGGTCCACCTTGATCGCGCTGGCGTGCAGACCGGCTTTGTGGGCGAAGGCACTCACCCCGACGTAGGGCTGTCGCGAGCTGGGCGCCACATTGGTCACCTCGGCCACCGCATGGGCGACCCGAGTGGCCTCGCGCAGTAGGCCTTCCGGCAGCACCCGGCGGCCCACCTTGAGTTCGAGGTTCGCGACCACGGAGACCAGGTCGGCGTTGCCGGTGCGTTCGCCGTAGCCGTTGAGCGTGCCCTGCACGTGGGTGGCACCGGCGTCGACGGCCGACAGGGTGTTGGCCACCGCGCATCCGGTGTCGTTGTGGCAGTGGATGCCGACACGGCCACCCGTGGTGGCCACGACGTCGCCGACCACGTCGGCGACCCAGCCCGGCAACATGCCGCCGTTCGTGTCACACAACGCCGCCACGTCGGCGCCGGCTTCGAAGGCGGTGCGCAACACCTCCAGGGCGTAGTCGCGATTGTCGCGGTAGCCGTCGAAGAAGTGTTCGGCATCGAGGAAGACCCGTTGGCCCTCCGCGGTGAGGTGCGCGACGGTGTCACGAACCATGGCGAGGTTCTCGGCCAGGGTGGTGCGCAGGGCGAGGTCGACGTGGCGATCGTGGGACTTTGCCACCAAGGTCACCACAGCGGCCCCGGAGTCGCGCAGAGCCGCGATCAGCGGGTCGTCAGCCGCGGCCACCCCCGCTCGACGGGTGGCACCGAATGCGGCCAAGGTGGCGTTCTTGAGGTGCAGTTCGTCCTTGGCCCGCCGGAAGAACTCGGTGTCCTTGGGGTTGGCTCCGGGCCACCCGCCTTCGATGAAGCCCACGCCGAGTCCGTCGATGTGGCGCGCGATCGCCAACTTGTCGGCCACCGACAGGTTGAGGCCCTCTTGCTGCGCACCATCTCGCAACGTCGTGTCGTAGACGTGGAACTGCTCGGTCATGTCTGCCTTCGCCTTGGAAAAGAAACAACCTCCCGCGGACGAGAGGTTGGCGCGACGGGGGTCCGTCGCGCTACGAAATGATGATCACCGTGCTGAGCACGGGGGTGAGTCTGCCATATCGGCTCCGGCGCCCCTAGGCGGCGTCCAAAATCGCGCCCTTGCCAGGCGGTGATGATCTGGCCCGGTGGCCGTGACTACAGTCCGGCTATGACTCAACAGCGGGCATTGGTCCTCGGCGGCGGCGGCGTGACCGGAATCGCCTGGATGACGGGATTGCTGCACGCCTTCGCCAGGGACGGTGCCGACCTCACCGTGGCCGATCGAGTGATCGGCACCTCGGCCGGTTCGGTCGTCGGCGCCCAGATCACCGGCGGGGCCACCCTCTCGCAGTTGTACGACGAGCAGACCACCCCCGCAAGCACCGAGATCGGCGCCGAGTTCCCGCTCACGACCGCCCTGCGGTTCGTCGGCATGATGGTCGCCCCCGGCGGGGCCCGCACGCGCCGGGCCCGCCTCGGCCGGGCCGCCCGCGCCGCGCACCCCGGACCCGCCGACAAGCGACTCCAAGTGATCCGGAGCCGGCTTGGCGACCTGGCCTGGCCCGATCGGGACCTGCGGATCACCGCGGTCGACGCCGACAGCGGCGAGTTTCAGGTGTGGACCTCGCACAGCGGAGTCTCTCTGGTGGAGGCCGTGGCCAGCAGTTGCGCCGTGCCGATGGTCTGGCCGGCCGTGGAGATCGAGGGCCGCCACTACATCGACGGCGGTGTTCGTTCGAACACCAACGCCGATCTCGCCCGGGGTTGCGACACCGTCGTCGTCATCGCCCCGATCGCGCGCTCGCTCAACCCGAGCATGTCGATCGGCAAGCAACTGGCACGGACCGGCGCTCGGCGTACGGCAGTCGTGGCGCCCGATGAGGCGGCGCTGGCGGCCATCGGCCGCAGCGTCTTGGACCCACAGAAACGAGTGGGGGCGGCGTTGGCCGGCTTCGCACAGGGTCAGCGGATAGCACAGGAGATGGCTGCCGGCTGGAACGCCTGAACAGTCCAGATCACAGGTGGCTGAGCACGTCGGCGAGGAAGCCCTGTGACCATGGCGCCGAGGTGGCCGGAGACCAGGTCGGCCCCTGGCTGAGCAGCGTCGACACCAGCACGCCCGCCAGCAGGAGCGCGGCCACGCCGGCCGCCCACCCCGGCCAGCCGCCGCGACTGATCGACCACACGCCGCGTCGAGTCACTGCTCGCACCCGAGTGGACCCCGGTCCCCACCACAGCGCCACCGCGAAGGTGAGCCCCATCGCCAGCATGGTGATCTGCGAGGGGAGGGTGGCCACATGGCCGACCACCCCGGCTGCGATGGCGGCCCCCACTCCCCAGGCCACGGCGGCGAGGGAGCCGAAGAGCGCCAGCACCGCGTAGCCGGGCGTGGAGAGGGCGGTGCGCGGACCGTCGTACCAACGCCGCTGGCCGCGCAACAGGCGTCGCATCGCGTGGCGTTCGCCGGCGATGGAGGCGGTTCTGAGCCCGAGGACGACCAGGCCGACAAGCATCAGGCCGGCATAGGGCGCGAATGCGACCACTCCCGCGGTCAGCGCGGCGAGTCCGGCCAACAGGACCCGCGCCTGGCCCCGGGAAGCGGTCACCGGGATCACCGGCGCGGCGAAGGTGGGGGTGGGAACCGTAGGCGCGGCCGGGACTGAGGTCGAACCGGAGGCGGGGGCGGGTATCAGCGCCGCATCCGTGGCGGCTGGAGCCTGGAGCGGCACGACTGGTTCGGCCTCACGTGGCAGCGTCACCACTGGCATGGTCATCGCCGGCGCGGGTTGGGCTTCTCGATGCGGCGAGGTGGGGCCGCGGGATCCCAGCCACGCCTGGACGCCGGCAATAGAGGGCCGGTCGGTGGGCTCGGTAGCCAAAGCCGCCCCGAGCAGGCCGATGAGGTCCTGGGGGACGCCGGTGAGGTCGGTCTGGCCCAACCGCACCCGGTCGAGCACCGCCATCGCCGGCCCCTTGCCGTAGGGAGAGACGCCCTTGGCGGCGAACACGACGGTGGCCGCCCAGGCGTGGACGTCGGCGGCCGGGGTGGCCTCGTCGCCGTAGAGCAACTCCGGAGCCAGATAGCCCGGAGTGCCGAGGAGCCAGCCGGTGTGCGTCAGCCGAGGGTCTTCGCTGAGCCTGGCGAGGCCGAAGTCGATGAGGACCGGGGAGCGCCCCTCCATGAGCACGTTGGTGGGTTTGACGTCGCGGTGGAGTACGCCGACGGCGTGGACCGCGGCCAACGCCTGGGCGAGCAGGTCGGCGAAGTGCCACAGATCCTCTCCGGACAGCAACCCCTCCTCGCGCACGTGATCGTGCAGGGACAGCCCGGGCACATAGCGCGTTGCCACGAACGGGGTGGGTCCGAACGGATCGGCGTCGACGATCTCGGCGACCCGCGGGCTGTGCACCAGGCGGAGGGAGTTGACCTCGCGAGCCAGACGCTGGCGGGCTTCCTCATCGCCGATCACGTGCGGGCGGAGCACTTTGACCGCCACCCGGCGGCCGTCGCGGCCGCGACCGAGGTGCACCACACCCATGCCGCCCTCACCGATGGTGGCCAGCAACTCGTAGTCGCCGACGCGCGTCGGATTGGTCTGGGTGCTCACCCGGCAAGGGTAGACAGTGGCTGGTTCCGGTCGGCGTACATGGGGACTCGTGGCGAGTCACACTGGCTCAGCAGATGCGGTGCATCCAGCCATGTGCGTCGTGGGCCCGGCCGTACTGGATGTCGACGAGGCCCTGGCGAAGCTTCATCGTGACTTCGCCGGGACCGTTGGGGGCGGCGTCCACCTCACCGTCGTCCCAGGTCAACGAGCCGACCGGGGTGACGACTGCGGCGGTACCGCAGGCGAAAACCTCGGTGATCCGCCCACTGGCGACCCCGCTCTTCCACTCCTCGATCGAGAAGCGGCGCTCCTGCACCTCGTGACCCAGGCTGCGCGCCAAGGTGATGATGGAGTTGCGGGTGACCCCCTCGAGGATCGTGCCGAGTTCGGGGGTGACCAGGGTGCCGTCGTCGTAGACGAACCAGAGGTTCATGCCGCCGAGTTCTTCGACATAGGTGTTGTCGATGTCGTCGAGGAACACCACCTGGTCGAAGCCGCGCGCCATCGCCTCCTGCTGCGCAGCCAGCGAACTGGCGTAGTTGCCACCGGTCTTGGCCGCACCCATGCCACCCTTGCCGGCCCGCGTGTAGCGCTCGCTGAGCCCCAGACGCACCGGCTTCATTCCGCCGGCGAAGTAGGCCCCGGCCGGGGAGGCGATCACCAGATAGGAAACCCGCTTGGCCGGGCGAACTCCGAGGAAGGTCTCGTTGGCGAACATGAAGGGCCGCAGGTACAGGCTCTTCTCACCGGCCGGGTCGGGCACCCAGCGCTCGTCGGCACGCACCAACGCATCGACGCTGGCTACGAAGTCCGCGACCGGGAGTTCGGGCAGGGCCAGTCGCTGACTGGAGCGCATCATCCGCGCCGCGTTGGCGTCGGGGCGGAAGGTCCACACCGAGCCATCGTCGTGGCGGTAGGCCTTGAGGCCTTCGAAGATCTCCTGGGCGTAGTGGAGCACCGCCGTCGCCGGGTCGAGGGTCAACGGCGCATAGGCCGAGACGTGCGCGTCGTGCCAGCCCTCGTCGGGGGTCCAGGTGGCACTGAACATGTGGTCGGTGAAGTGGGTGCCGAATCCGGGATTGCTCAGGATTTGGGCCACTTCGTCCGGCGCGCGCTTCGAGGAGGCCGGGCTGGTCGTGATCTCCATGGGCTTGAGGGTAACGCTCTGTTTGTGGGGATGGTCACGCGGTCAGGCGCGCGACGATGTCGTCGCCGACCTCGCTGGTACGCCGACCGGACCCGGGTGTGCGGGCGGCCAGATGGGCCACGACGGCCTCCTCCACGCGCTGCGCCTCGGCGTCGAACCCGAGGTGCTCCAGCATGAGGGCCACCGACAGGATCGCGGCGGTGGGGTCGGCCTTCTGCTGACCGGCGATGTCGGGCGCCGAGCCGTGGACCGGCTCGAACATGCTCGGCATCGTGCGATCGGGGTTGACGTTGCCCGAGGCCGCCAGCCCGATCCCACCGGTCACCGCGGCCGCCAGGTCGGTGATGATGTCGCCGAAGAGGTTGTCGGTCACGATCACGTCGAAGCGGGCCGGGTCGGTGGTCATGAAGATCATGGCCGCGTCGATGTGCATGTAGTCGACGGTGACGTCGGGGAACTCGGTCGCCACCGCCTGGGTCAGCCGCCACCACACCTGGCCGGCGTGCACGAGCACGTTGGTCTTGTGGACCAGGGTCAACTTCTTGCGTCGCTTCTGGGCACGACGGAAGGCATCGCGGACCACCCGCTCGACCCCGAAGGCGGTGTTGACCGAGACCTCAGTCGCCACCTCCTGCGCAGTGCCGACCCGCAGCGAACCGCCGTTGCCCGTGTAGGGCCCCTCGGTGCCTTCGCGAACCACCACGAAGTCGATCTCGCCGGGGTCGGCCAGCGGCGACACCGCTCCGGGGTAGATCCGTGAGGGGCGCAGGTTGACATAGTGGTCGAGTTCGAAGCGCAGTTTGAGGAGAAGTCCGCGCTCGAGAAGACCCGGTGGCAGATTGGGGTCGTTGGGCTTGCCACCCACAGCGCCGAGCAGGATGGCGTCGTAGCCCTTGATCGCAGTCAGGGTGTCCTCGGGCAGCACGTCACCGGTGGCCAAGTAGTGCTCGGCTCCCAACGCGTATTCAGTGGTGACGAAGCGGCCCGGCGCGACCGCAGCCAGCACCTTGAGCCCTTCGGCGGTGACCTCCTTGCCGATCCCGTCACCGGGGATGACTGCGACTCGGACCTGCTGATCTGACACCGACTGCTCCTGCTCGTGCGACATGGCCCGCACCCTAGTCACCCGAACCGGATCTCGACCCACCGGTCTACTCCTCGGACCGCACCCTTCAGGAGGTCTCCACCATGACGTCTCCCCCATGCGTCCCTCGCGCCCTGCGGCGCACCTTCGGCAATGGGACCGGGACCCACCGACTCGCGCAACGTGCAACACTCCCCCGGTGAGTGCTCCCCTGGAGGTCCCGCCGATCGTCGAACGCGCTTTCGCGGTCGGACGCAAAGCCGGCTACGTGTCGTTTTGCCGTAACGAGACCGGACGGCTGTTGGCAGCCCTGGCCGCGACCCGCAGCGGGACGATGGCCGAGTTCGGCACCGGGTGCGGCGTCGGCACCGCCTGGCTGCGCTCCGGAGCACCCGCCGGCACTCGGCTGTTGACCGCCGAACTCGATCCGACGCTGGCGCGCGCCGCCAGCGAGATCTTCACCGACGACCCGAGCGTCGAGGTTCTGGCCGCGGACTGGCAGAGCCTGACCGAGCACGCCCCCTTCTCCCTGCTCTTCATGGACGCCGGCGATCAGGCCGACATCGCCGTGGACGCGGTCATCGATCTGGTCGAGCCGGGCGGGATCGTTGTCCTCGACGACCTGACGCCCTGCGAGTCCTGGCCACCGGTGGTCGGCGGCCGCGTGGTGGCCGCCCGTGAGCAGTGGCTCACCGACGACCGGTTCACCGCCGCGGAGGTGATGGTCGCTCCGGACGCGGCGGTGGTCATCGCCACGCGGCGCCGGATCGACTGATCGCTCAGTTCTCCGACGAGTCCAGCGACGTCGGGAGCGGCGACGGATCCGACCCGGGCAGTTCCACGGTGAACAACGGCAACAGCCAGTGGGTCAGTGGCCCGATGCCCAGCGCATAGACGAGCGTGCCGATGCCGAGCACACCGCCCAGCATCCAGCCGAAGACCACCACAACGACCTCAAGGCTGGTCCGCACGTGTCGGATCGACCATCCCGTACGCCGATGTAGACCGGTCATCAACCCGTCGCGTGGGCCCGGTCCGAGCTGCGAGCCGATGTAGAGCGCGGTGGCGAGTCCGTTGAGCAGGACCCCGCCGAGCAGCAGCGCCACCCTGGCCGCGATCGAAGCCGGGGTGTGGATGTGTGCGAGAGCCACATCGGCGGCAAGCCCGATGAAGATGCTGTTGAGGATCGTGCCCAGGCCGGGCAGTTCGCGCAGTGGGATCCACAGCACCAACACGAGCAGGCTCATCCCGATCACGGCCTGTCCGATCGTGATCGGCAAGTGCCGGGCCAGCCCTTGGTGCAAGACGTCCCACGGGGCGTTGCCGAGGCGGGCGCGAATCATCATCGCCAGCGTCAGGCCATAGAGCAGGAGCCCGGCGATCAGTTGGGCCACTCGATGGGTCAGGCGTCCGGCGCGGAGTTGGGCGAGAGGGCCCAGGCGGCTGAGCTCGGTTTTGGTGAACTGCACTCGCTTATCATGAACTAGATTGGACTGGTTCTACATAGCCAATTGATGCATAGTGGTTCTGTGACGCGATCCACTTCGGTCAAGAGATCCACCCTGGACACCATCCTGACCCCGACGAGGCCGATGAGCATCACCGCCGCTCGGGTCGCGCACCTGGTCGGCCCGGACTTCCTCGACTCCTCGGCGATGTACGCCGGACTCACCGCCTCCCTCCGTGTGATCATCGGCGACGGCCGGATCGCCCCGCAGACCCGACTGCCCAGCGAGCGTGCCCTGGCCGATGTCCTCGGCGTCAGCCGCACCACCGTGACCCGGGCCTACGCGGCTCTGGTGGAGGAGGGTTTCGCCACGGCCCGCCAGGGATCGGGCACCACCACACGGCTGCCGGTCGACCTTCGCGTCATCACCGACCGAGCACTGGCGCCTCGCCCCGAGGACCCCGATCTGATCGATCTCAACTGCGCCGCACCGGCGGCGCCGGCGGGTTTGATGGAGGCCTATCAGCACGCGGTCGAGCGCCTGCCCGGCTACATGTCCGGCCACGGCTACTACCCCGCAGGGCTCCCCGAACTCCAGCAGGCGATCGCCGAGACCTATGTCGAGCGCGGCCTACCCACCGACCCGTGCCAGATCCTGGTCACCGCCGGTGCGCTCGCTGCCGCGGCCGTGGTCAGCCAAGCCGTTGCGCCGGCCGAGGGGGTCGTGGTCGTGGAGAACCCGGTGTATCCCAACGCGACCAAGGCGCTGGCGCACCGCGGCGCTCGGATGGTGGCTGCGCCGGTCGATCCCGGCGGCTGGGACATGGAGGCGTTGGCGCACACGGTGGCGAGCGCGCGCCCGGCGCTGGCTTATCTCATCCCCGACTTCCAAAATCCCACCGGCAACGTGATGAGCGCTGCCCAGCGAGAGGAGCACGCGACGATCCTGCGCCGGCACGGCACCACCCCGGTTGTCGACGAAGCCCACCAGGGGTTGGCCCTCGACGACCAGACCATGCCGCCGCCGTACGCCGCCTGGTCGGCTGAGGCGGTCACGATCGGCAGTGCCAGCAAAGCCTTCTGGGGAGGACTGCGCCTGGGCTGGATCCGGGCTCCCCACGACATGGTCCCGGCCCTGACCAATGCTCGGCTCAGCCTCGACCTGGGGGCACCGGTGGTGGAGCAACTGGCATTGGTCCACCTGCTGTCGATGCGCGCTCAGGTGTTGGCGGGGCACCGCGAACGGCTGCGCCGCCAACGCGACACCCTGATCGAGGAGGTCCGTCGCCTCCTGCCGCAGTGGCAGTTCGTACCGCCGACGGGCGGACTGGCGCTGTGGTGCGAACTCCCCCAGCCGGTGGCCACCCGACTGGCCGCTACGGCCGAACGGGCCGGGGTCTCGATCTCGCCCGGGCCGATCTTCGCGGTGAACGGCGGCCTGGAACGTTACGTTCGCGTGCCGTGGACCCGACCCGAGGATGACCTCATCCGCGCCGTGGCCGGCCTCTCTCAGGCTTGGGCGAGCATCGATCAGGGCATGGTCGAGGCGGGGACCCAGCGGATCACCGTGGCCTGAGTCGGCTCAGTCGGTCAGGTCGACTCCGCGCACCGAGTCGGCCGAGATCGATTCGGAGATCTGGGCCAACACGTCCTGCGGAACAGCCGAGTCGACGCTCAGCGCCACGAGGGCCTGACCGCCCTTGGCGTCGCGCGAGACCTGCATGCCGGCGATGTTGACGCCGGCGTCGCCAAGGATCTGACCCAGCACCCCGACGATGCCGGGACGGTCGAGGTAGCGGAAGAAGGCGAGGTGGTTGGTGGGCTCAACGTCGACGAGGTAGCCGTTGACCTCGACCAGGCGTTCGCGTTGAGCGATGCCGACCAGGGTGCCGGAGACCGAGAGTTGGGTGCCGTCGGCCAGGGTGCCGCGGATGGTGATGAGGTTGCGGTGGTCCGGGCTCTCGGGGTCGGTCACCAAGCGCACCGCGGTGCCGCGCTCGGCGGCCAGCAGCGGCGCATTCACATACGACACCGCGTCCTCGACGATATCGGTGAAGACGCCCTTCAACGCGGCCAGTTCCAAGACCTTGACGTCGTGCTCGGTGATCTCACCGCGCACCTCCACGTCGATGGACTGGGCCACCTCACCTGCCAGGGAGGTGAAGATCCGACCGAGCTTCTCCGTCAACGGGATGCCCGGGCGGACGTTCTCGGCGATGACCCCGCCCTGCACGTTGACCGCGTCGGGCACGAGTTCGCCGCCCAGCGCCAGCCGGACCGACCTGGCCACCGCGATCCCGGCCTTCTCCTGAGCCTCATCGGTCGAGGCGCCCAGGTGCGGGGTCGCGACCACGTTCTCGAGTTCGAAGAGCGGACTGTCGGTGCAGGGCTCCTTGGCGAACACGTCGACACCGGCGGCCGCGATCTGGCCGGTCTTGAGGGCGTCGTACAACGCCTGCTCATCGACGATGCCGCCGCGGGCCGCATTGACCAGCACCAGGGTGGGCTTGGCCTTGGCCAACTGCTCGGCCCCGATCAGGCCCACCGTCTCCGGCGTCTTGGGCAGGTGCACCGAGATGAAGTCGGAGTGCTCGAGGAGCTCGTCGAGAGTCACCATGCGGACCCCCATCTGAGCCGCGCGTCCAGCCTGCACATAGGGGTCGTAAGCGATCACCTTCATGCCGAAGGCGCTGAGGCGCTGGGCCACCAGGACGCCGATGCGACCCAGCCCAACAATGCCTACCGTCTTCTCGTACAACTCGATGCCGGTGTACTTCGAGCGCTTCCACTCCCCCCGCTTGAGGGCTTCGTGCGCCGGGCTGATGTGGCGAGCCGCGGAGAGCATGAGGGCGACGGCGAGTTCGGCCGCGCTGACGATGTTGGAGGTGGGGGCGTTGACCACCATCACGCCGTTCTGGGTGGCCGCCTTGACATCGACGTTGTCGAGGCCGACCCCGGCCCGCGCCACCACCTTGAGGCACGTGGCCGCCGCGAGCGCTTCACTGTCGATCTTGGTCGCCGACCGCACCAGGATCGCGTCGGCGTCGACGATCGCGGCCAGCAACTCCTCCCGATCGGCTCCATTGCACTCACGGACCTCGAAGTCGGGGCCCAGCGCGGCGATCGTGGCAGGGCTGAGTTCTTCGGCGATCAGGACGACAGGCTTGGTCACAGCAAGTCCCTCGGGAATGGGTGTCGGGGGGGTTTGCACGACGCTGTGCAAGGTGTGACTGTACCCGAGCGTTGGGTGGCCCTGTGACGTGCGCCCACACCCCAGGCAGGGCCACCCGGATGACTCAGCGAGAAGCGGTGCCCTCGACGTAGTCGGAGTCGTGGCTCTTGACCCACGACATCAGCTTGCGCAGTTCGCGACCGGTCGCCTCGATGGGGTGCTTCTCCTCGGACTCGCGGAACGCCTTGAACTCCGGAGCACCGGCATCCTGGTCATCGATGAACCGCTGGGCGAACGAGCCGTTGACGATGTCGCCCAGAACGGCCTTCATGTTCTCCTTCACCTCGGGGGTGATCACCCGCGAGCCGGAGACGTAGTCGCCGTACTCGGCGGTGTCGGAGACACTCCACCGCTGCTTGGCGATGCCGCCTTCATACATCAGGTCGACGATCAGCTTGAGTTCGTGCAAGCACTCGAAATAGGCGACCTCGGGCTGGTAGCCGGCCTCGGTCAGCACCTCGAAGCCGTACTGCACCAGCTTCGATGCGCCGCCGCACAACACCGCCTGCTCGCCGAACAGGTCGGTCTCGGTCTCCTCGGTGAACGTGGTCTTGATGCCGCCGGCACGCAGGCCGCCGATCCCCTTGGCGTAGGACAGGGCCAGGTCCCAGGTCTTGCCCGAGGCGTCCTTCTCGACCGCGACCAGAACGGGCACGCCACGACCCTCGACGTATTCACGCCGAACCAGGTGGCCAGGGCCCTTGGGCGCAACCATGAAGACGTCGACACCCTCGGGCGGGGTGATGTAGCCGAAGCGGATGTTGAACCCGTGACCGAACACCAAGGTGTCGCCCTCGGTGATGTTGGGCTCGACGGCGTCGGCGTAGAGCTTCCGCTGGACGTGGTCGGGAGCCAAGATCACGATGACGTCAGCCTCTTCGACCGCCTCGGCAGGGGTCAGGACACGAAGTCCCTCGGCCTCGGCCTTGGCGCGGCTCTTGGATCCCTCGGGCAAGCCGACGCGTACGTCGACACCGGAATCGCGCAACGAGAGCGCGTGGGCGTGACCCTGGCTGCCGTAGCCGAGCACGGCCACGTGCTTGCCCTGGATCAGGGACAGGTCGGCGTCGTCGTCGTAGAACATCTGGGCCACGATGGGCTCCTTCTTCGGTGTGCGGGTGGTGAATTGCGGTGGTGACCAAAGGCCACCGTATTGGTTGTGGTGTGGAACGGTTCGTGGTGGGTCTACTGCGCGGCAGGCACCGGGACCGGCACCAGGCGCTGGGATCGTTCGGTGATCGAGCGGGAGCCGCGGCCGATGGCCACCACCCCCGACTGGACGATCTCGCGGATGCCGAACGGCTCCAGGACGCGCAGGAAGTCACCCAACTTGTCGGCGTTGCCGGTGACCTCCATCGTCACCGCGTCCGGGGAGACGTCGACGACCTTGGCCCGGAAGAGTTGGACCACGTCGAGCACCTGGCCGCGGGTCTCGAGGTCGGCCTTGACCTTGACCAGCAGCAGTTGGCGATCGATCGACTCACGAGGTTCGAGTTCGACGATCTTGAGCACCTCGATCAACTTGTTGAGTTGCTTGGTGACCTGTTCCAGCGGGGAGTCCTCGACGTTGACCACGATGGTCATCCGGGACAACTCGGGGTGTTCGGTGGGGCCGACCGCCAAGGAGTCGATGTTGAAGCCGCGGCGGCTGAACAGCCCGGCGATGCGGGCCAGCACGCCTGGCTTGTTCTCGACCAGGACGGACAGAGTGTGGGTGCTCATCGGTTCTCCTGTCTCACAGGTCGTCTTCGTCGAAGACAGGGGCCAGATCGTGGGCGTACTTGATGTCGTCGTTGCTGGTGCCTGCGGCGACCATCGGCCAGACCATCGCGTCGCGATGCACCCGGAAGTCGATCACCACAGGCACGTCGTTGATCTCCATGGCCTTCTCGATCACCGAGTCGACGTCGTCGGCCGCCTCGCAGGCCAGCCCCACCGCGCCATAGGCGTCGGCGAGTTTGACGAAGTCGGGCACGTGCTTGCTGCGCAGATCGGTGTTGGAGTAGCGGCCCTGGTAGAAGAGGGTCTGCCACTGCCGGACCATGCCGAGGCTCTCGTTGTTGATGATCGCGACCTTGATCGGGATCCCCTCCAGCGTGCAGGTCGCCAGTTCCTGGTTGGTCATCTGGAAGCAGCCGTCGCCGTCGATGGACCACACCGGGGTGTCGGGCAGGGCCACCTTCGCACCCATGGCCGCCGGCACCGAGAAGCCCATCGTGCCCAGGCCGCCGGAGTTGATCCAGGTGCGCGGCTTCTCGTACCCGATGTAGTGGGTGGCCCACATCTGGTGCTGGCCGACGCCGGCGACGTACACCGCGTCGGGGCCGACGATCTTGCCCAACCGCTCCAGGACGTATTGCGGAGCCAGCGACCCGTCGGCAGGAGTGTCGTAGCCCAATGGGTAGCGGCTCTTCACCCCGGCCAGGAAACGCACCCAGCCCTCGTAGTCGCCGGTGTTGCCCGCGGCCTCCTCGGCCTGCAGGGCGACCACGAGGTCGGCGATCACCTCGCGGGCGTCGCCCACGATGGGTACGTCGGCGGCGCGGTTCTTGCCGATCTCGGCCGGATCGATGTCGGCGTGGATGATCAGTGCGTTGGGCGCGAAGGAGTCGAGGTTGCCGGTCACCCGGTCGTCGAATCGCGCGCCCAGGCTGATGATGAGGTCGGACTTCTGCAGGGCACCCACCGCAGCCACGGTTCCGTGCATGCCGGGCATGCCCAGGTGCTGGGGGTGGCTGTCGGGGAAGGCGCCACGGGCCATCAGGGTCGTGACCACCGGCATCCCGGTGAGTTCGGCCAGCGTGCGCAGTTCCTTGTGGGCCCCGGAGCGGATCACGCCACCACCCACGTAGAGCACCGGACGACGAGCGGCCAGGATCAGTTTGGTCGCCTCACGGATCTGCTTGGAGTGTGGCCGGGTGATCGGCCGGTAGCCGGCCAGGTGCAACTCGGTGGGCCAGACGAACTCCGTCGCCGCCTGGAGGGCGCTCTTGGCGACATCCACGAGCACCGGGCCGGGTCGGCCGGTGCTGGCGATATGGAAGGCCTCGGCCACCGTGCGCGGGATCTCCGCCGGATCGGTGACCAAGAAGTTGTGTTTGGTGATCGGCATGGTGATGCCGCGGATGTCGGCCTCCTGGAAGGCGTCGGTGCCGATCGAGGCCGCACCGACCTGACCGGTCACGGCCACGATCGGGACCGAGTCCATGTAGGCGTCAGCCAGGGGGGTGACCAGGTTGGTGGCGCCCGGGCCGCTGGTGGCCATGCAGACGCCGACGCGGCCGCTGGCGACGGCGTACCCCTGGGCGGCGTGGCCGGCACCCTGCTCGTGGCGGACCAGGATGTGGCGGATGGAGGAGTCGTAGAGCGGGTCGTAGGCAGGCAGGATCGCGCCGCCGGGGATACCGAAGATGTCCTTGGCGCCTACCGCCTCCAGCGACCGGATCAGGCTCTGCGCGCCGGTCATCGGCGTTCCAGTGGTGCCCGGGCCTGCTGCCTGGCTCATCTGCTCAACCCTTCGTTCTGCGAATATCCATGATCCCAACAAAAAACCCTCCGGCCGGTTGGCTGCGGAGGGATCGACGCGCGGAGTGTGCCCGCGTGGGCTCACACGACGCGTCGTGTGCGTACGAGAATCTCGGTGCGCATGAACCTACGGTCCCTTCCTCGGGCGGCCACCGTCAAGCCAGTGTGCGCGGCGTCTCACACATTGGACGCGTTGCCCGGCATGTGATCGCTCAAGCTCCGGGCAGAGGCACCGCCAGCGGGGTCCGCTGCACTCCGGTCTCGTCGAAGTTCTCCGGCGCGAGCCAGGCGAGATAGGCCTCCTCGATCCGGGGCCAGTCCCTGTCGATCATCGCGAACCAGTCCGTGTCGCGGTTGCGACCCTTGTAGACGACTGCCTGGCGAAACCTGCCCTCGTAGGCGAAACCGAACCGCGCGGCCGCTCGCCGCGACGGCTCGTTGAGGCTGTCGCACTTCCACTCCAG
>CALMLL010000109.1 GCA_937868075.1 uncultured Marmoricola sp.
AGTTCGATGAGTCGGTTGAGTTCGAGGGCGTACTCCATCGGGAGTTCCTTGGCGATCGGCTCGACGAAGCCGCGCACGATCATCGCCATGGCCTCGTCCTGCTCCATGCCCCTGGACATCAGGTAGAACAGTTGGTCCTCGCTGACCTTGGACACGCTGGCCTCGTGACCCATGGAGACGTCGTCCTCACGGATGTCGACGTAGGGATAGGTGTCGCTGCGGCTGATCTGGTCGACCAGCAGTGCATCGCACAGCACATTGGACTTCGACCCGTGGGCACCCTCGTTGATCTGGATGAGTCCCCGATAGGAGGTCCGGCCGCCGCCGCGGGCCACCGACTTGCTCAGGATCGAGGAGGAGGTGTTGGGCGCGGCGTGCACCATCTTGGCTCCGGCATCTTGGTGTTGACCCTCACCGGCGAACGCGATGGAGAGGGTCTCTCCCTTGGCGTGCTCGCCCATGAGGTAGATCGCGGGGTACTTCATGGTCACCTTGGAGCCGATGTTGCCGTCGACCCACTCCATCGTTGCCCCGGCCTCGCACACGGCCCGCTTGGTGACCAGGTTGTAGACGTTGTTGGACCAGTTCTGGATGGTCGTGTAGCGGCAGCGACCGCCCTTCTTGACGATGATCTCGACCACGGCCGAGTGCAACGAGTCGGACTTGTAGATCGGAGCCGTGCAGCCCTCGACGTAGTGAACGTATGCACCCTCGTCAACGATGATCAGGGTGCGTTCGAACTGCCCCATGTTCTCGGTGTTGATCCGGAAGTAGGCCTGCAGCGGGATGTCCACGTGCACGCCGGGGGGCACGTAGATGAAGGATCCACCCGACCAGACGCTGGTGTTGAGCGCGGCAAACTTGTTGTCCCCCACCGGGATCACCGTGCCGAAGTACTCCTTGAAGATGTCCTCGTGCTCGCGCAGGGCGGTGTCGGTGTCGAGGAAGATCACCCCGAGCTTCTCGAGGTCCTCTCGGATCGCGTGGTAGACCACTTCGCTCTCGTATTGCGCCGCGACACCGGCGACGAGGCGCTGCTTCTCGGCCTCCGGGATGCCCAGGCGGTCGTAGGTGTTCTTGATGTCCTCGGGAAGGTCCTCCCACGACTGGGCCTGCTTCTCGGTGGACCGAACGAAGTACTTGATGTTGTCGAAATCGATGCCGGAGAGGTCCGAGCCCCAGGTCGGCATCGGCTTGCGCCCAAACAGGGTCAATCCCTTGAGCCGCAGGTCGAGCATCCAGGCCGGCTCGTTCTTCTTCCCCGAGATGTCGCGCACAACATCCTCGTTGAGGCCGCGCTTGGCGGACGCACCGGCGTCGTTGGGGTCGTGCCAGCCGAAGTCGTAGCGACCGATGCCTTCGAGCTCGGGGTTGAGTTGTTCGATGGAGGTCATCGTGATGCCTTCCTCTGGGTGGCGCTGGGGGTGGGGATGCACGTCGTGCACACCGCGTCGCCATGGGCGATCGTGGCCAGTCGTTGCACGTGGGAGCCGAGCACCCGGGCGATGGCCTCGGTCTCCGCCTCGCACAACTGGGGGAACTCGTGGGCGACGTGGGAGACCGGGCAGTGTTGTTGGCACAACTGCTCGGCCCCGGCGTTGCCCACGATCGGGAGGTGGCGTACGCCGGCGGCGTACCCCTCATCGGACAGCACCCGGGCCAGGACCTGGGCCGGGCTCAGGTCGGGGTGCTCCTCGGCCACTGCGGCGTAGTCACGCTCGATGAAGGCGACCCGTCGTTGAGCGAAGGCTCGCACGGCGTCGTCGCCACCGGTCTCGGCAAGGAAGCGCAACGCGTCGGCGGCGAGTTGGTCGTAGCGCTGCTCGAACCGATGGCGCCCTTCGTCGGTCAGGGCGAACACCCGGGCCGGGCGGCCGCGACCGACCGCTTTGACCGCGCGCGCTGACACGGCGCCTTCGTCGAGGAGTTGGTCGAGGTGACGGCGGATCCCGGCGGCACTCAGGCCCAGGTGAGCGGCAAGATCGGCCACGGAGGTGGCGGTGCCATCGTGGATGAGCCGCAGGATGCGATCCCGGGTGCCATGCTCATCGACGATTTTCACAACGCAAGTATTGCGTTATTGCCTCGCGCATTCAACGTGGGGGCCCGGACATGCGCGTTCGGCTCGGCGTCGACGCCTCATCGCAGGGTCACGAGTACGGTTTCACCATGCCTGGCTCGATTCTGGGGACCGAGGTCCGCCGCATTGAAGATCCCGCGCTGATAACCGGCCAGGGAACCTTCGTCGCCAACCTAGACGTCCCCGGCACCCTGCACGCGGTCTTCGTGCGCAGCCCCATGGCCCATGCGGTCATCGACGGCATCGACGTCTCCGCCGCTGCCGCCGCCGAGGGGGTCGTGGCCGTGTTCACCGCGGTCGACCTCGGCACGGACCCGGTGCCTCAGTTCGGAACCGCCAGCAGCCACATCACCCGCACCGCGTTGGCCACCGATGAGGTGCGGTTCGTCGGCGACCCGGTCGCCATCGTGATCGCCGAGACCCGAGCTGCTGCCGTCGACGCGTCCGAACTGGTCGACGTCGACTACAGCGACCTTCCTCCCGTGGTCGGGATCGAGTCGGCCCTCTCCCCCGATAGCCCACGGGCCCATCCCCCACTGGCCACCAACGTGGCCGCAACCCGAACCGTGGGCGACGGTGAGGCCCTGGCCGGGGCTGACCATGTCGTGCGGCTACGCATGGAGAACAACCGACTCGCCACGGCTCCGATCGAGGGGCACGCGATCCTGGTGCACCCTCGAGCCCACGGCGACGACACCACCGAGCACGCCCTGACCGTGTACGTCGGCACCCAGCAACCCCACGGGTCGCGTGATCTCATCGCCAGACTCACCGGCCTCGACAAGGCCGAGATTCGGGTGATCGCGCCGAACGTCGGAGGTGGTTTCGGCGGCAAGGCCGGCATTGCTCCCGATCACTGCGCGGTCATCCTGGCCGCCCGACTGCTGGGCCGTCCGGTCCTGTGGGCCGAGACGCGCTCGGAGTCGATGCTGTCGATGCACGGACGAGGTCAGGTGCAGTTCGCCGAACTCGGGCTCACCAGCCAGGGTCGCATCACCGGACTGCGCGCCACCGTGCTGGGCGACTGCGGCGCCTACGCGGGCTTCGGCGGCGGGTTCCCATTGGGGACCACGTTCATCATGGCCCAGGGTTGCTATGACATCCCGCGACTGGACTACACCGGGGTCGCGGTGATGACCAACACCGCCCCGGTGGGCGCGTTCAGAGGGGCCGGACGCCCCGAAGCAGCCGCGATGCTGGAGCGCCTCATGGATCACGCAGCCCGAGAATTGGGTCTAGCGCCCGAGGACCTGCGCAGGATCAACTTCCTCGCGCCCGATGCCTTCCCGGTGGCCACCCTCACCGGGTTGAGCTACGACACCGGCGACTACGACCTGACCCTCGACGAAGCCCTTCGCCTGGCCGGGGTCGACGATCTCCGCGCCGAGCAGGCCCGCAGTCGAGAACGCCATGATGAGAAACAGATCGGCATCGGAATCGCCAGTTACGTCGAGATCACCGGTTTCGGCGGGAGCGAATACGGCCACGTCGAGGTTCACGCCGACGGCTCGGCCACGGTGATGTCGGGAACCTCGGCTCACGGGCAGGGGCACGCAACCGCTTACGCGATGCTGGCCAGCGAGCAGTTGGGCATCCCCGTCGACCAGATCACCTACGTCCAGTCCGACACCGCGCTGGTGCGCTCCGGCGGCGGGACTGGCGGCTCCCGCAGCCTTCAACTCGGTGGCAACGCGGTGCGCCAAGCCGCCGTCGAACTCCGCGAGCGGGCCCTCGACCTGGCCGCGCAACTCCTCGAAGCTGATCCGGCCGATCTCGAGGTGGTCCCGGGCGGCTTCGCTGTGGCCGGAGTCCCTCAGTCCGCTGTCGACTGGGTGCGGCTGTCGGCGTACGCCCAGGAGCGGGAGGTCTCATTGCGGGTCGACACCGACTTCACCCAGACCGGAGCGACGTTCCCGTTCGGTGCACACGTGGCCGTGGTCGAGGTCGACACCGCCACCGGACATGTCGACATCGTGCGTCACGTGGCGGTCGATGACTGCGGCGTCGTGCTCAATCCACTGCTCGTGGCTGGGCAACAACACGGCGGACTGGCCCAAGGCATCTCCCAAGCACTCTGGGAGGAGTTCGTGTACGACGACCAAGGGACCCCGCTGACCTCGTCCTTCGCCGACTACCCGATGCCCTCGGCGGCCGACCTGATCAGCTTCGAGACGGTCAACACCCAGACCCCTACCCCGCTGAACCCATTGGGGGCCAAGGGAATCGGGGAGTCACCCACCGTCGGAGCGACCCCGGCGGTGCAGAACGCGGTGATCGATGCGCTGGCCCACCTGGGTGTGCGGCACATCGACATCCCCTGCACCCCAGCTCGCGTGTTCGCCGCTATGGAGGCGGCGCGGCGCGGTGAGGACACCACCTGGAACCCGCCGCCACAGATTCCGGCAGCCGCGGACTCCGGCCCGATCGAAACCGTCGAGATCTGATCACCGGATCTAGCCGCGAGGTTGGGCTGCCCCGAAGAAGCCGCTGCGCCGTCGCTTCCTAGACTGCTGGGGTGAGCCAGGGCCCAGCAGTCGACGTCGACGATCTTGTGATGCGTTACGGCGACAAGGTGGCCGTCGATCACCTGTCGCTCCAGATCCCACGCGGCGTCATCGCCGCCGTGCTGGGACGCAACGGCGTCGGCAAGACCACGACGCTGGAAACCTGCGAGGGATATCGCCGTCCCCAGCAAGGCACGGTGCGAGTGCTCGGCCTCGACCCCGTCGCCCAACACCATGACCTCACCCCTCACATCGGCGTCATGCTGCAAGAAGGGGGCGCATGGGGAGGGGTGCGGGCCACGGAGATGCTGACCCACCTCGCCCGACTGCACGCCCATCCCCTCCCCGTCGACCTGCTGGTGGATCGGCTCTCGCTCGGAGAATGCGGGCGCACGCCGTACCGCAGGCTGTCCGGAGGCCAAAAGCAGCGACTGTCGCTGGCCATGGCCCTGATCGGGCGTCCCGAACTCCTCTTCGTCGATGAACCAACTGCGGGCATGGACGTCGCCGCCCGGCACACCACCTGGGACCTCCTCCGCGAACTGCGCGAGGACGGCGCCACCGTGGTGCTGACCACCCACTACCTCGACGAGGCCGAAGCGCTGGCCGACGAGGTGCACATCATCGACGCGGGCCGACTGGTGGCCTCGGGTTCACCCTCGGAACTGGGCGCTCTGGCCGCCACGTCGATCCGTCTCGTGGGCAAGCAACCGCTGACGGCGCTGCCGGAGTTCACCGCGGTGCGGGTCGATGCCGTCGACGAGCGCACTGCGGTGTTCACTGGCGAAGGCGTCACGATGGGTCTGCTGGCCGCGATCGTGTCGTGGTGCGAAGAGCAAGAGGTCACCCCCGAGACGCTCACTTTCGGGCAGCGAGACCTCGAGGAAGTGTTCTTGTCCCTCACCGGGTCGGGCGATGACGCGGTCGGAGGTGCGGCATGAGCGGCACCTTCACCCCGGCTCCCGGCGGCGCGCGGTTCGCGCGGAAGGTCCTTGCCCAGGCAGGCATGGAGTTCCGGCTGATGCTGCGCAACGGCGAGCAACTCCTCCTGGCCATCGTGATCCCGGTCGTGGTCCTTGTCGCCACGGTGGTGGGCAGCCGCAAACTCGGTGTCTCGTTGGAAGGTCGCGCAGTGGACCTCTTCACTCCTGGAGTCCTCGCTCTGGCCGTCCTGTCGACCGCCTTCACCTCTGTGGCCGTGGCCACCGGGTTCGAGCGCCGATACGGGGTGCTCAAGCGCCTGGGCACGTCTCCGCTGTCGCGCACCGGCCTGCTCCTGGGCAAGGTGCTGGCGCTCCTGGCCGTCCAGCTGGTGCAGTTCACCGTCATCGGCGCGGTCGCGACCTGGCTCGGCTGGCGCCCTCACTGGCACCCCGGGGTGATCGCATTGGCCGCCTTCGGCACGGCCGCCTTCGCCTCCTGGGGGCTCCTGGTCGCCGGCGTACTCCGGGCCGAGGCCACGCTCGCGGTCGCCAACCTGGTCTTCTTGCTGCTCATGGCCGCCGGCGGCGTCGTGCTGCCGACCTCGACCTATGGCGGGTTCGGCACCGTGGCCACCTGGCTGCCCTCAGGCGCGCTGGGTGACGGACTCCGTGCCGCCTTCATCGACGGCCAGTTCACCTGGAGTCGCCTCCTCATCCTGGCCGCCTGGACTCTGATCGGCGCGGTCCTGACTGCGCGCACCTTCACCTGGGAATAGGAAGTGAGCACCGTGAGCGAGCCGACCTTCGGCGAGCGTTGGATCCGGACGGCTGGCTGGGCCAGCTTGGTCGCCAATATCGGCATCGTGGTGACCGGCGGCGCCGTGCGCCTGACCGGTTCGGGGCTGGGCTGCCCGACCTGGCCGCGTTGCACGGAGGAGTCCTTCACGCCGTACGGAGCCCTCGACGTCCACCAGGCGATCGAGTTCGGCAACCGGATGATCACCTTCATCCTCGTCGCCGTTGCGGTTGCCACCTTCCTCGTAACCCGCGACTACTGCCGAACTCGCAAGCGCAAGGACCTGCTGCGGTTGTCGGTGATCATGGCGCTGGGCATCCCACTGCAAGCTGTCATCGGCGGTATCTCGGTGTTGACCCAACTCAGTCCGTGGGTCGTGGGTCTCCACATGGTCACCTCGTTGGCGATCGTGGGGGTCTGCGCGACGTTCCTGTTCCGCCTCGATCGCGGGCCTGGGTCGGTGACGCGCACGGGGGTGTGGCCACGACTCGGGTGGGCGACATTCCTGGCGGCCTGGGCGGTCTTGTACGTCGGCACTGTGGTGACCGGCGCCGGGCCGCATGCCGGTGACGCGGCCGCTCCCCGCAACGGGCTGGACACGTTGGAGATGAGCCAACTCCACGCCGACCTGGTCTTCCTCCTGCTCGGGCTGACCGTGGCGCTGACCATCATGGCTCCACAGCATGTGCGCAGGGCCGCGCTGACGTTACTGGTCGTCGAGTTGGCCCAAGGCGTGCTCGGGTTCGTGCAGTACTTCACCGATCTGCCGATCGTCATGGTCGGCCTGCACATGCTGGGCTCGGCCCTGACCTCGGCCGCAGTGACGTGGGTCCTGCTCGAAGCGACCGGCCCTGACCTCAGTCGACCGGATCCGGCTCCTCGAGCAGTCGCGGGAACAGACTCGCCCCTTTGACCAGGTGGGAGCCGGCCGGAAGTTGGCCCCAACGTCCCGCGTCCTGAACTCGCTGTTCGCCCAACTCGCCCAGGGCCACGGCTGCCCCCAGTGACTCCCACAGCATCGCCGATGTCTTGGGCATCACCGGGTTGTACAACACCGCGACCGCCCGCAGTGACTCGGCCGCGCTGTAGAGGATGGAGGCCAGTCGTGCCCGGGCGGACTCGTCCTTGGCGACCTTCCAGGGCTCCTGCTCGGTCACGTAGCCGTTGATCAGCGCCACGAAGTCGGTGGTGGCCGAAATCGCCTCGTGGAGGGCGAGTCTGTCGATGGCTGCCTCCGCCCGAGCGACCGCTGTGGCCATCCCGGCAGCGAGAGCATCTTCGGCTGGGCCGTGGTCCTCGTCGGCAGGGAGCACCCCGTCGAAGTATTTACCGACCATGGCCGTGACCCTCGAGGCTAGGTTGCCGTAGCCGTTGGCCAGCTCGGAGGTGTAGACCGCGCTCATGTGCTCCCAGCTGAACGAGCCGTCGGAGCCGAAGTTGATCGCCCGCAGGAAGTAGTAGCGATAGGCGTCGGAGCCGAAGTGATCGGTCACCTGAGACGGTCGGATCGCGGTGGCCTTGGACTTGCTCATCTTCTGGCCACCCACCAACAGCCAGCCGTGGGCGAACACCTGGTGGGGCACTGCCACGCCAGCGGCCATGAGCATCGCCGGCCAGATCACGGCATGGAATCGGAGGATGTCCTTACCGACCAGGTGGACCGAGGCCGGCCACGGGGCCCTGCCGTCAGCGCGGTCCTGGGCGGCGGTCCAGTAGTTCAGCAGCGCGTCGATCCAGACATAGAACACGTGCCGCTCATCCCATGGGACGCTGATTCCCCAGTCGAACGTGGACCGGCTGATCGACAGGTCCTCGAGGCCCTGTTTGACGAAGGCGATCACCTCGTTGCGGGCCGACTCCGGTTGCACGAAGGTCGGGTTCTCCTCATAGAGGGCGAGCAGCTTCTCGGCGTACTGGGAGAGCGGGAAGAAGTAGTTGGTCTCACTGAGTTGCTCGACCGGGCGCTCGTGGATCGGGCACAGCCCGCCCTCGAGCAGTTCCGAGGGCAGCTTGAACTCCTCGCAGGCCACGCAGTACGGGCCTTCGTATTGGCCCTCGTAGACCTGACCGGATTCGAACAACCCCTGCCAGAACTTCTGCACCCGGGTCGTGTGCCGTTCCTGGGTGGTGCGGATGAAGTCGTCGGGTTGCGCGTCGATTACTTCGAGGACCGGCTGCCATTCGGTGGCGACCAGCCGATCGGTCCACTCTTGCGGACTGGCGCCGTTGTCTTCTGCGGCCTGGAGCACCTTCTGGCCGTGCTCGTCGGTGCCGGTGAGGAAGAAGGTCTGCTCTCCGCGCTGGCGGTGCCACCGGTTGAGCATGTCCGCAGCCACGGTCGTGTAGGCGCTGCCGATCGACGGAGCAGCGGTCACGTAGTAGATCGGGGTGGTGATGTAGAAGGACTCGGACATGCGCCCCAGCCTAGGGCTCACCTCGCCGGACCTGGCACCCGGTTTCACCTGCGTCAGATCGGCAGCAGCGGGACCAGCGCCACCGTCACGAACAACAACGACAGATAGAGATTGGACCAGTGGAACAGCCGCATCGGTTTGACCACGGCAAGGTCGTCGCTGTGGGCGGCACGGCGCAGCAACAGGTGCGCCTCGATGAGGAAGACCAGGCCAAGGAGCGCGGCCACCGCCGGGTAGACCAACCCCGTTGACGCGATCGGCCACAGCAGCAGCGAGGTGGCGACCATGACGTAGGAGTAGACGAGGATCTGACGAGAGACCTCGTGTGCCGACTTCACCACCGGAAGCATCGGCACTGCGACACGCGCGTAGTCCTCGCGGTACCTCATCGCCAACGCCCACGTGTGCGGCGGGGTCCAGAAGAACACCACGAGGAAGAGCACCACCGGCGGCCAGGCCAAGGAGTTGGTCACCGCGGTCCATCCGATCAGCGCCGGGAAGCAGCCCGCAAGTCCGCCCCACACGATATTGCTCGTGGTTCGGCGCTTGAGCACCATCGTGTAGACGAAGAGGTAGAAGGCGCTGGCGGTGAGCGCGAGTCCCGCCGAGAGCCAGTTGACCCAGAGCCCCAACACCAGTGTCGAGACGACCGCCAACAACAGCCCGAACACCAGCGCGGCGCGAGGTGTCACGACATGGCGGGGCAGCGCCCGGCGGCGAGTACGCCGCATCTGCTCGTCGATGTCACGGTCGTAGACGCAGTTCAAGGCGTTGGCCGCGCCCGCCGACAACGTGCCGCCGAGAACGGTCGCCAGGACCAGTCCCAACCGCGGCACTCCACCTTGTGCGAAGAACATGACCGGAACCGTGGTGAGCAACAGGAGTTCGATCACGCGGGGCTTCATCAAGCCGACGTATGCACTGATCACGTCGGCCACATGCGAGCGGGCCGGGGATCGATGAACGATGTCCTCGGCATCCGTCTCGACCCCGTCCTCGTCGGTCCAGGTCCCCTCTCGGGAGCCCTCCGACCCACCAGGGCCGGGGTCACTGTGACCGGCGGTGACCGCCATGGCGTGAGGCACCTTCTCTGCTGGGGACGGGGACTTCGGGAGTCTAGCCGCAGCCACCCCGTGGGCCGTGGCCGGGCGCTCGCGGCGGCAGTAGGCTCGGCCATGGTGCCCGAACCCACGAGAGGACCCCTACGTTGAGCCCTGAGTCGAGCAACCTCGCCCCCTTGGAGTGGACCGACCTCGACCGCCGTGCGGTCGACACCACCCGAGCCTTGGCGATGGATGCGGTGCAGAAGGTGGGCAACGGCCACCCCGGTACCGCCATGAGCCTGGCCCCGGTGGCCTACCTGCTCTTCCAGAAGGTGATGCGCCACGACCCGGCCGATCCCGACTGGATCGCTCGCGACCGCTTCGTGCTCTCCTGCGGACACTCCAGCCTCACCCTCTACCTCCAGTTGTTCCTGGGCGGTTGGGGTCTGGAACTCGACGACATCAAGGCGCTGCGCACCTGGGGGTCGCTGACCCCGGGCCACCCCGAGTACGGCCACACCCGCGGCGTGGAGACCACGACCGGGCCGCTCGGCCAAGGCATCGGCAACGGGGTCGGCATGGCGATGGCCGGCCGCCGACTGCGGGGCATGCTCGACGCCGACAACCCCTCGGCCTCGCCGTTCGACCACCACGTCTACGTACTCTGCAGTGACGGGGACGTTCAAGAAGGCGTCAGCGGCGAGGCGTCCTCGATCGCCGGCACCCAGCAGTTGGGCAACCTCACCGTCATCTACGACGACAACCGGATCTCGATCGAGGACCAGACCCAGATCGCCTTCACCGAAGACGTCGCGGCCCGCTACGAGGCCTACGGCTGGCATGTGCAGACCGTCGACTGGACCAACGGCGGCACCGAGTACGCCGAGGACGTGCCTGCCCTCTACGCCGCGATCGAGGCCGCCCACGCGGTGACAGACCGCCCCAGCTTCATCCGGCTGCGCACGATCATCGCTTGGCCCGCCCCGACCCTCCAGGGGACGGGCAAGTCGCACGGCTCGGCGCTTGGAGCCGAAGAGGTGGCAGCCACCAAGTCGGTCATGGGCATGGACCCGACCCTGAGCTTCGCTGTCGATGACGACGTCTTGGCCCACACCCGGGCGTTGCGCGATCGCGGCGCCGCCGCAGGTGCTGCCTGGGACGAGGCCTATGCCGCCTGGTCGGCGGCCAACCCCGAGGGGACCGCGCTGCTGCATCGGCTGCGTGGTCGTGAACTCCCCGACGGATGGGACGCCGACCTGCCGACGTACCCCGCCGACCAGGCCGGGGTGGCCACCCGCAAGGCATCCGGCAAGGCGATCAACGCCTTGGCACCACACCTGCCTGAGCTGTGGGGCGGCTCGGCCGACCTCGCCGAATCCAACAACACCACGATCGAGGATGTCCCCTCGTTCATCCCTGAAGCCCGGTCGAGCCGGACCTGGGAAGGTGACCCGCTGCGGGGCCGGGTGCTCCACTTCGGTATCCGCGAGCACGCCATGGGCGCGATCATGAACGGGATCGCTGTTCACAGCGGCACCCGGGTCTTCGGTGGCACCTTCTTGACCTTCTCCGACTACATGCGCGGAGCGGTGCGACTGGCGGCGCTGATGAAACTGCCGGTCACCTACGTCTGGACCCACGACTCGATCGGTCTCGGCGAGGACGGACCCACCCACCAGCCCGTCGAGCACCTCGCCGCGCTCCGCGCGATCCCGGGCCTCGACGTGGTCCGGCCAGCGGACGCCAACGAGGTCAACGCCTGCTGGCGCGCGGTGATCGCCAACAACGACCGCCCGGCCGGACTCATCCTGACCCGCCAGAACGTGCCCACGTACCCCCGGGGCACCGACGGTTTCGCCACCACCGACGGCGTGGCCAAGGGGGCCTACACCTTGATCGACGCCTCCGGACCCGCACCCGACGTGGTGCTGGTCGGCACCGGCTCCGAGGTGCAACTGGCGGTCAAGGCCCGCGAGATCCTGGCCGCCGAAGGCATCGACGCCCGAGTGGTGTCGATGCCGTGTCGCGAATGGTTCGACGCCCAGGACCAGGCCTATCGCGACGAGGTCCTGCCGCCCAGTGTCAAGGCCAGGGTGAGCGTAGAGGCCGGGATCGCCCAGGGCTGGCGCGACATCGTGGGTGACCACGGCCGCATCATTTCGCTCGAGCACTACGGCGCTTCGGCCGACTTCGCCCGGTTGTACGCCGAGTTCGGCATCACCGCCGACGCCGTCGCCCAAGCGGCTCGCGACTCCTTGGCATCCCTGTGACCATCCTCCGAACCAGTCCTCCCCACGAAGGAAGTGCCTCATGACCGATCGCCTCAAGGAACTCTCCGACGCCGGGGTTTCGATCTGGCTCGACGATCTCTCCCGAGAGCGGCTCGAGACCGGCAACCTCGCCGACCTGGTCGGCAACGACCACGTGGTGGGGGTGACCACCAATCCGTCGATCTTCGCTGCGGCGCTGTCCGACGGCCAGCGCTACGACGCTCAGGTGCGCGACCTGGCTGCTGAGGGGGCCGACGTCGACACGACCGTCTTCGCCCTGACCACCACCGACGTACGCAACGCCTGCGATGTGCTCCGGCCGGTCTACGACCGCACCAACGGGGTTGACGGACGGGTCTCGATCGAGGTGGCCCCGGACCTCGCCCACGACACCGAGGGCACCATCGAGTCCGCCCGCGGGCTCTGGGCGGCCGTCGACCGTGCCAACTGCCTGATCAAGATCCCCGGCACGCCGGAAGGCTGTCCGGCGATCACTGCCTGCCTGGCCGAAGGGATCGACGTCAACGTCACCTTGATCTTCGGGCTGGACCAATACGTCGACGTCATGGAGGCCTATGTGGCCGGCCTGGAGCAGGCTGCTGCTGCCGGACTGGACCTGTCGAGCATCCACTCGGTCGCCTCGTTCTTCGTCTCCCGGGTGGACACCGAGATCGACCAGCGGCTCACCGGACTGGGTGCCGATGCCTCCCTCTTCGGCCGCGCCGGCATCGCCAACGCACGCCTGGCCTACCAGGCTTACGAGGACTTCTTCAGTGGCCCTCGGTGGGAAGCGTTGGCGGCCAAGGGCGCGCGGCCCCAACGCCCGCTGTGGGCATCGACCGGGGTCAAGAACCCCGACTACAAGGACACGATGTACGTCGTGGATCTCGTCGCGCCCAACACCGTCAACACGATGCCGGAGAAGACGCTGGCCGCGGTCAAGGACCACGGTGTTGTGGCCGGAGACCAGGTGACCACCAACTACGACGACGCCCGCGACACGATGGCCTCCCTCGCCGAGGCGGGCATCGACTACGACGACGTCATCGCCCTGTTGATCCGCGAAGGCGTCGACAAGTTCGTGGTCGCGTGGCAAGAGTTGCTGGCCTCCGTGGGAGCCAGTCTGGAGAGCGCCAGGTGAATCACCCCGTCGATGCCAGCACCACCCCGGCCTGGTCGAGGCTGCGTCACCTGGCAGACACCCTCCAACCGGATCTTCGGGCCTGGTTCGACGACGACCCCGAACGCGCCCAGCGCCTCTCCTTCACCGCCGGCGACCTCTTCGTGGACCTGTCCAAAGGGCTGCTCACTGGCGAGGTCCTCGCCGCGCTGCTCGATCTCGCCGAGCAGGTGGACCTGCCCGAGCGACGTGAGGCGATGTTCTCGGGCCAGCACATCAACGTGACCGAGGACCGCGCCGTGTTGCACACTGCGCTGCGGTTGCCTGCCGATGCACGGTTGGTGGTCGACGGGCAGGACGTCGTCGCCGACGTACACCAGGTGTTGGAGCGGGTCTTCGACTTCGCGCGCCGGGTGCGATCGGGCGAGTGGACCGGGGTGAGCGGCAAACCGATCCGCACGGTGGTCAACATCGGGATCGGCGGCTCCGACCTCGGCCCGGTGATGGCCTACGAGGCGCTGGCGCCCTATCGCCACAGCGGGCTCGAATGCCGCTTCATCAGCAACATCGACCCCACGGATGCGGCGCTGACGCTGGCCGATCTCGACCCGGAGACCACGCTGTTCATCGTGGCCAGCAAGACGTTCACGACGCTGGAGACGCTCACCAACGCGCGCCTGTGCCGCTCATGGCTGTTGGACTCGCTGTGCGAACGCGCCGTGATCGAGGAGGGATCCACCGAAGCGGTGGCGAGTCACTTCGTGGCCGTGTCCACCGCTCTGGACAAGGTTGCCGCCTTCGGCATCGATCCGACCAACGCCTTCGGTTTCTGGGACTGGGTCGGAGGGCGCTACTCGATGGATTCGGCGATCGGCACCTCACTGGCGATCGCGATCGGCCCTGAAGGATTCGCCGAACTCCTTGACGGCTTCCACACGATGGATGAGCACTTCCGCACCGCGCCGGCCGCGGCCAACGTGCCTCTGCTCATGGGCCTGGTCAACGTCTGGTACACCAACTTCCTCGGCGCCACGACGCATGCGGTGCTGCCCTACAGTCAACTGTTGCACCGCTTCCCGGCCTACCTCCAGCAACTCACGATGGAGTCCAACGGCAAGAGCGTCCGCTGGGACGGAAGCCCGGTGACGACAGGCACTGGGGAGGTGTTCTGGGGGGAGCCGGGGACCAACGGCCAGCACGCGTTCTATCAACTCATCCACCAGGGCACCCAAGTGGTGCCGGCCGACTTCATCGCCGTGGCGAACCCTGCCTATCCCCTGCGTGATGGGGAGGTCGACGTACACGAACTCTTCATGGCCAACTTCTTCGCCCAGACCCAGGCCCTGGCGTTCGGCAAGACCGCTGACGAAGTGCGCGCCGAGGGCACCCCTGAGCACATCGTGCCTGCCCGGGTGTTCAGCGGAAACCGACCCACCACCTCGATCATGGCGCCGGCGCTGACGCCGGGGGTGCTCGGGCAGTTGATCGCGTTGTACGAGCACATCACGTTCACCCAAGGCGTCGTGTGGGGCATCGACAGTTTCGACCAGTGGGGCGTCGAACTCGGCAAGCAGTTGGCCATGCGGCTCAGCCCGGCGGTCAGCGGGGACCAGTCCGTGACCGAGTCCCAGGACCCCTCGACCCGGGCCCTGATCGACTACTACCACCAGCACCGCACTCATGGCTGAGTCCTGGGTCAACCCGCTGCGTGCGGTCGAGGATCGGCGGCTGCCGCGCATTGCCGGACCGTGTGCGATGGTGCTGTTCGGGGTCACCGGCGACCTGTCTCGCAAGAAGATCATGCCGGCGATCTACGACCTCGCCAATCGCGGGCTCCTGCCGCCGGGCTTCAGCCTGGTCGGCTTCGCTCGCCGCGACTGGGCCGACCAGGACTTCGCCAAGATCGTGCACGACTCAGTCAGCGAACACGCGCGGACGGAGTTCCGCGAAGAGGTGTGGGCACAACTGGCCGAAGGTTTCAGGTTCGTCCCCGGCGAGTTCGCCGACGATGTCGCCTTCGAGACCCTGCGCTCCACCCTGGCCGAGCTCGACAAGGCCCGCGGAACCGGCGGGAACCACGCGTTCTATCTCTCCATCCCACCACGCTTCTTCGGCGATGTGGTCGCCCAACTGAAGAAGCACGGGCTGGCCGAGCCGCATGAGGGGGCCTGGAACCGAGTCGTCGTCGAGAAGCCCTTCGGCCACGACCTGGAGTCGGCGCGCGAACTCAACGCGACCCTGGGGCAGATCTTCCCCTCCGGTTCGGTGTTCCGGATCGACCACTACCTCGGCAAGGAGACGGTGCAGAACATCTTGGCGATGCGCTTCGCCAACACCCTCTTCGAACCGATCTGGAACTCCAACTACGTCGACCACGTCCAGATCACGATGGCCGAGGACATCGGCATCGGCGGACGAGCCGGCTACTACGACGGCGTGGGCGCGGCTCGCGACGTGATCCAGAACCACCTCCTCCAGTTGATGGCCCTCATCGCCATGGAGGAGCCCACCTCCTTCGATGCCGAGTCGCTGCGCGTAGAGAAGCAGAAGGTCCTCGCCTCCGTCGTACTCCCCCGGCGGTTGGACCTCACCACCGCCCGTGGACAGTACGCCGCGGGCTGGCAGGGCGGTGAGAAGGTCGTGGGGTTCTTGGAGGAGGAAGGGATCTCGCCGACCTCGACGACCGAGACCTTCGCCGCGATCACCCTCAACGTCGAGAATCGTCGTTGGGCCGGGGTCCCGTTCTACCTGCGCACGGGCAAACGGCTCGGCCGTCGGGTCACCGAGGTCGCGGTCGTGTTCAAGCGGGCCCCGCACCTGCCTTTCAGCGCCACCCAAACCGAGGAACTGACCCAGAACGCCCTCGTCGTGCGGGTGCAACCAGACGACGGGATCACGATCCGGTTCGGCTCCAAAGTGCCGGGCACGTCAATGGAGATCCGCGACGTCAACATGGACTTCGCCTATGGCGGGAGCTTCACCGAGGCCTCCCCAGAGGCATACGAGCGGCTGATCCTCGACGTACTCCTCGGCGACCCGCCACTTTTTCCCCGGCACGAGGAGGTCGAGCTGTCGTGGAAGATCCTCGACCCGATCCTCGCCTACTGGGCCAAGCAAGGGGCGCCCGAGCAATACGCGTCGGGTGAGTGGGGTCCCGAGGGGGCCCGAAAGATGCTGTCGCGCGACGGACGGATGTGGAGACGGCCATGATCGAGCTGACCGACACCAACGCCGCCAAGATCGCGGCCGCGTTCGCCCAGTCGCGTCGACTCGACGCCAGCCCGGCGATGGGGATGGTAATGACGTTGGTCATCGTCGTCGACGAGGACCACGCCCACGAGGCGATCCGCTGTGCCCAGTCGGCATCCCACGAACATCCGGCCAGGGTGCTGGCGGTGATCCTCGGTGATGGACGCGGCAGGCCCAAGATCTCCGCACAGGTCGGTGTCGGCGAGGGCTGGACGGGCGAGACGGCCCTGATCCGCCTCGGTGGGGAAGTCGTCAAGCACCCGGCATCCGTCGTACTCCCATTGCTGCTGCCCGACTCACCCGTGGTGGTGTGGTGGCCGACCGATCACCCCGAGGACCCCGCCAACGACCCCCTCGGAGCGCTGGCGCAGCGACGGATCACCGACGCGTCGGCGGTCACCACGGGCAAGACCACCGCCCTCAAGCGGGTCTGCCGCACCTACTCCCCCGGCACCAGCGACCTGGCCTGGACCCGACTCACCCTGTGGCGGGCGATGCTGGCCGCGGCCCTGGACCACCAGCACGTGAGGGTGACCCGAGCCAGCGTGACCGCCGAGCGGATCAGCCCCTCGGCCGACCTGATGGTGGCCTGGCTCTCGTGGCGGCTCAAAGTACCTGTCGAACGCATCACCAGCGCTGGCCCCGGGATCACCGACGTCGTTCTCGAGACGACCCAGGGGCCAATCGAGATCCGCCGCGGCGACGGTCGACTGGCCACTTTCTCCTCGCCCGATCGACCGGACCGACCACTGGCCCTCCGCCGCCGAGAACTCCCAGAACTCCTTGCCGAAGAACTCCGCCACCTCGACGAAGACGACGTTTTCGCAGAACTCGTCAAACGCATCCTCACATCCCCCACCCGCTGACCCGCCACTTCCTCACCCCATCCTGGACGCCGACCCGCCACTTCCTAACACCCCTCAGCGCACCCACCCGCCAGTCCTGACACTTTGGAGGTCGCCATGGAACCCCAGATCAAGGTGTACGCCGGACCCGATGAGCTCTCCGAGGCCGTTGCTGAGGCCTTCGTCGAGCGGCTCAGAGTTCCACCGCGCGATGGTCGCTCGACCCCGTGGTTCGAGGTAGCGCTCACCGGTGGCACTATCGCGCGCAGCATCCATCGAGCCATCTCGAAACGTGCCGAAGGCGTGCCTTGGGGACAGACCCGTTTCTGGTGGGGTGATGAACGATTCGTCCGGTCGGACTCACTGGAGCGCAACGCGCTCCAAGCCCGCGAGGACTTGCTGGACGCGCTGACCGAACTCGGTGGCGAGTGGCCGGCCTTCCTCAGTGAGAACGACATCATGGAAGTTCCCGCGGTGGACGAGGTGCGCGACGTACAGACAGCGGCTGAGGTGTACGCCGACCTTCTGCGCCATGAGGGCACCGGATCGTGGGAGTTGGTGATGCTTGGGGTGGGGCCGGACGGCCACGTGGCCTCGCTGTTTCCACAGCATCCGGCAGCAACAGTCACCGACGCGATCACCGTCGCCGTGACCGACTCCCCAAAGCCTCCGCCGGAGCGGGTCTCGCTCACCTTCGAGGCATTGGCCCGCAACACCAGAGCGCTGTGGTTCCTCGTCAGTGGCGCCGAGAAAGCCGACGCCGTGGCACGCGCGCTCGCACCAGAAGGAAGTGTCGAGGAGACCCCGGCCCGAGGCCTGGGTCCCCTGTTGCCCGAGGACTGTGAAGTGGTGTGGTGGCTCGATGGGGCCGCTGCCAGCAAACTCCTCCCCTGACCCGCGACCCGTCACTTCCACCCACCCTCCCCTGCGCCGACCCGCCACTTCTTCACAGCCACCCCCGCACGCCAACCGTTCGACGGGCACGGTAGTAGCCCGCTCGCAACATCTCCGGAGCCTTCGGATTGGGGGCGTAGACATCCCGGTTGGTGAACACATCGACAACCCACCCCGCATCGTCATGGAGCCGCCGCCGCCGGACCTGGTCGCGAACCGTGCGAGTCGGACCCGAATGGAACTCCACGCCGTCGTACTCAGCGGCGTAGCCGATGCCCTCATCCCCCACGTCCAAGCGGTAGGTGGCCACCCCACCAAACCGAACCCAGATCTGGAGTTGAGGGGTCGGTAGGCCAGCTTCGATCCAGTGCAGCCGCAGTGCCGACTCCGGCATCGACTCGGCACGACCGTCTCCGAGCGGGGCGAGTCCTCGCGCTTGGCGGATGCCGCGATATCCACGGAACCTGGGCAACTCGGCGACCAACTGATCCCGGCTCACCCCGACACGGATCATCGCGTCAATGGCGCCGAGTGCGTCGAATCGCCACAGCAATCGGGCCAGGTCACACGCCGTACGCAACGCGCTTGTGGCGCGAACCCCCTCGATCTCGACGATGTCTCGACGGATCAGAGCTCGTTCGCCCGAGTCCACCCGTCCCCGTCGCAGCCTGTGCCCCGCTCGCGCCTCGAAGCACTGCACCGGCATCGACGCCCGCTCGCCTCGGGTGAAGACCTCCGCACCGTGCAGCCAGGCAGCAGTCCGGTCGGTCACCACCGCCGATTCTGGTACGACGAGTGCCAATGCGCTTGCACGAAGAGCGACATGGTCGCTGCATTGGCTGGCGGCGTACACCCCGCGAACGAGTTGCCGAACCAGGCCCTGTCGATGCATCACGCTGAGCCGGTTGCGGCTGACCCCCCACTCTTCAGCCATCGCAGGGGTGAACGGCGCGTCGGGGGGCAGCGGTGAGTTCGGCCCTAGGAGTCGGTCCCCATTGAGCCAGGAGTCTTGCAGCATCTTCCGAGGATGGCTCTGTCGGCATACGAACCGCAGAGGTTATCCACAGGCGCGTGTGAAGAAGTGCCGGGTCGCGGTCCCAGGGAGGGTGAGCAACTGACGGGTCAGCGCTCAGGGGGGTGTGAGGAAGTGGCGGGTCGCGGGATTAGAAGATGATCTCGCCGGACTTGCGTCGTTGACGGAGGGTCTTGATCGCTTCGTCGAGGATGTCGGCGGCTTCGGCGTCGGAGCGACGTTCCTTCACGTAGGCCAAGTGAGTCTTGTAGGGCTCGATCTTGGGCGGCGGAGGGGGGTTGTCGGAGTCCAGCGACGCCGGAAGACCACACCGAGGGCAATCCCACGACTCGGGGATCGCAGCCTCGACCGCGAAGGCGATCATCGTGCGGTGCTCCTGGGAGCAGAAGTACGACACATGCTGTCGAGGAGCTGCTTCGCCGCGCTCGGCCTCCCCCATCGGTCCGGCACCGACCCGGCTGCCACGAATGGCGCTGCCACCACCTGCCACGTTTGTGTTCCTCCTCGATCCTCAGGCTGCCAGTTTGTAGAGGTACCCGAGAGCGATCACGCAGGCGATCCACAGGACGCCTGTCCCGATCGTGATCCGGTCGAGGTTGCGCTCAGCCACCGACGACCCGCCAAGACCCGAGGAAACCCCGCCGCCGAACATGTCGGACAGGCCGCCGCCGCGCCCCTTGTGGAGCAGCACGAGGGCGATCATCAGCAGGCTGGTGATGACCAAGAGGATCTGGAAAGCGAGAATCACGTGGGCGAGCCTAACTCACGCAACCGCAGGTCACAGGACGGGCATGTCGTAGAAGCGACAGATTCCGCCGAATTCGTCGGCCTGCAGTGACGCACCACCGACAAGCGCACCGTCCACGTCGGGCTTCTGCATGATCCCGGCGACGTTGTTGGCCTTGACCGAACCCCCGTACAGGATGCGTACGCCGGCAGCGGCCCCCTCACCGTGGGTCTCCTCGATGCGGGAACGGATCGCCGCGCAGACCTCCTGAGCATCCTCAGGCGTGGCCACCTCACCGGTCCCGATCGCCCACACCGGCTCGTAGGCGACCACCAGGCCGGCCACCTGATCGGGCGTGAAGCCAGCGAGGGAGCCGTCGACCTGTGCCAGCGTGTAAGCGACGTGCTCGCCGGCCTTGCGGATCTCCAGTCCCTCTCCGACACACACGATCGGGGTCATCCCGGCGGCCAGAGCCTTGTGGGCCTTGGCGTTGACGGTCGCGTCGTCCTCATGGTGGTACTCGCGCCGCTCGGAGTGACCGACCACAACGTAGGAGCAGCCGAGCTTGGCCAGCATGCCCGCGGAGATCTCCCCGGTGTAGGCACCCTCGTCATGAGTGGAGACGTCCTGGGCGGCGTACTTGATCTGCAACCGGTCACCATCGACGAGCGTCTGCACCCCGCGCAGGTCGGTGAACGGCGGCACGACGACCACCTCGGCCTTGGCGTAGTCGTGTTTCTTGTCCGACAGCGTCCAGGACAGCCTCTGAACCAGCACCACCGCCTCTTGGTGGTTGAGGTTCATCTTCCAGTTGCCGGCCATGAGAGGCACTCGGGTGTTGCTGGCCATCGTGGGATGGCTCCTTTCGGGAGGGATGTGGGATCAGTCGGCGAGGACGTCGATGCCGGGCAGCGGCTTGCCTTCGAGGTATTCCAGGCTGGCCCCACCGCCGGTGGAGATGTGGCCGAAGGCGTCATCGGCAAAGCCCAGTTTGCGCACCGCAGCCGCGGAGTCGCCGCCGCCGACCACCGAGAGGCCACCGTGCTTGGTGACCTCGGTCAATGCTTGGGCAACCGCTTTGGTGCCACCTGAGAAGGCCTCGAACTCGAAGACGCCCATGGGCCCGTTCCAAAAGACCGTGGCGGCAGCCGCGATCTCGGTCGCGAACGCAGCCCCGGAGGCGGGCCCGATGTCCAGCCCCATCTGGTCGGCGGGCATCGCGTCCGCACTCACCACGGTGGCCGGAGCGTCCGCCTTGAACGCGGGGGCCACCACGATGTCGGTCGGCAAAACGATGCGGACGCCGCTGGCTTCGGCACGGGCGAGGTACTCCCGACACGTGTCGATCTGGTCGGCCTCCAACAGCGAGGTGCCAACACCGTGGCCCTGGGCGGCCAGGAAGGTGAACACCATCCCGCCTCCCACCAGCAGTGTGTCCGCCTTGCCGAGGAGATTGTCGATCACGGCCAACTTGTCCGAGACCTTGGAGCCGCCCAGCACCACGACGTAGGGCCGCTGCGGGTCTTCGGTCAGTCGGCGCAGGACGCCGATCTCGGCCGCGACGAGACCACCCATGGCGTGAGGCAGTCGCTGGGCGACGTCGTACACCGAGGCTTGCTTGCGGTGGACCACACCGAAACCGTCGGAGACGAAGGCGTCAGCCAAAGCCGCCAGTTGGTCGGCGAAGACGCCGCGTTCCACGTCGTCCTTGCTGGTCTCGCCGGCGTTGAAGCGGACGTTCTCCAAGACCGCCACCTGGCCGTCGGCCAGGCCTGCCACGACGGAGTGGGCGCTATCGCCCACGGTGTCGGTGGCGAAGGCCACGTCGGCGCCTAGCAACTGCCCGAGTCGGGCCGCCACCGGCGCCAAGGTGTACGCCGGATCGGGAGCCCCCTTGGGGCGTCCTAGGTGGGCCACGACCACCACCCGTGCCCCGGCATCGGCCAGGGCGCGGATGGTGGGCAGGCTGGCTCGGATCCGACCGTCATCGGTGATGGTCGACCCGTCGAGGGGCACGTTGAGGTCGGAACGGACCAGGACGCGCTTGCCGCGGAGGTCGCCGAGGCTCCCCAGATCGCTCATCGTCGTCAGAGGGAGGCGCCGACCAACGCGGTCAGGTCGATCAGACGGTTGGAGTAGCCCCACTCGTTGTCGTACCAGCCGACGACCTTGACCTGGTTGC
>CALMLL010000110.1 GCA_937868075.1 uncultured Marmoricola sp.
TACCAGGGTATCTAATCCTGTTTGCTCCCCACGCTTTCGCTCCTCAGCGTCAGTAGTTGCCCAGAGACCCGCCTTCGCCACCGGTGTTCCTCCTGATATCTGCGCATTTCACCGCTACACCAGGAATTCCAGTCTCCCCTACCACACTCTAGTCTGCCCGTACCCACAGCAAGTCCGGGGTTGAGCCCCGGATTTTCACTGCAGACGCGACAAACCGCCTACAAGCTCTTTACGCCCAATAATTCCGGACAACGCTCGCACCCTACGTATTACCGCGGCTGCTGGCACGTAGTTGGCCGGTGCTTCTTCTGTAGGTACCGTCACTTGCGCTTCGTCCCTACTGAAAGAGGTTTACAACCCGAAGGCCGTCATCCCTCACGCGGCGTTGCTGGATCAGGCTTTCGCCCATTGTCCAATATTCCCCACTGCTGCCTCCCGTAGGAGTCTGGGCCGTGTCTCAGTCCCAGTGTGGCCGGTCACCCTCTCAGGCCGGCTACCCGTCGAAGCCTTGGTGGGCCATTACCCCACCAACAAGCTGATAGGCCGCGAGCTCATCCTTCACCGCCGGAACTTTCCACCACCATCAGATGCCTGAAGTGGTCGTATTCGGTATTAGCTCTCGTTTCCGAGGGTTATCCCAAAGTGAAGGGCAGATTGCTCACGTGTTACTCACCCGTTCGCCGCTCGTGTACCCCCGAAGGGGCCTTACCGCTCGACTTGCATGTGTTAAGCACGCCGCCAGCGTTCGTCCTGAGCCAGGATCAAACTCTCCGTTGAAATCTAGCGGCAGGCTCACCGAGGTGAACCGCCAATTCTTGGAGTGTCCTGGCAAGAGAGACAATCACTGACTGATGTCAGAATTATCGATTTCTTACCAAAGGAACCGCTGACCATCGCTACCGAAGTAGCTCGGGTCAACGGGGTAAATTAATTCGTCGACTTTTGGCACACTGTTGAGTTCTCAAGGATCAAGCGCGCACCTGAACCCGGCCTCACGGCCGTGCTCGGGGGCAACCTGAGCAAACTTACCGGGTCGTCCCGGGCCAGTCAAATCGGCCCCAGCCTCTCCGGCTCCCCCCGCGCGACACTGGACCGGAAGGTTCGAGGCCGATCAAAGCGCACACTCGAACACCCCGGTGAACCGGTGAAGGTGAGGGTTTCGCCTCGGGCCGGACCCCCGACTCTTCAGTCTTGGTTCCCGCCGCGCCGTGGCGACTCGCAGAACATTAGGGACCCCCGTGTCGGGGAGTCAAATCGAGCCGGGGTGGCGCCCATCACATAACCACAGCGCTGTCATTCGGGCCGTGGCTGCGGGCGTCCAGATGGCCTCAATCGCACCCATGAGTGTGGGCGGCGACCTCACGGCAGTGCGCAACATCGGCCACGCCGGCCAGGCGCATGTCTTCGCTGAGTTGGCGGGTCAGGCCGGTCAGAAGGCGGCTGACTCCGCCCTCCCCTGCCGCTGCCAGGGCCCACAGGGTCGGCCGCCCGACGAAGACCGCTCGAGCACCGAGGGCCAGCGCGGTGAGTGCGTCGGCACCGCTGCGGATACCGCCGTCGACGTACACCTCGGCGAGTTCACCGACGGCCTCGATGACTCCGGGCAACGCCGCGGCGGTCGGCCAAGCTCGGTCCAGTTGGCGTCCGCCGTGATTGGAGACCCACACCGCTGCCGCCCCGGCGCCGACGCATCGATGGGCGTCCTGGGCGCTGAGGACGCCTTTCGTCACGAGCGGGACCTCCAGGACCCCGCTCAACCACTCCAGATCTGCGGGAGTGAGGTCGCTTGCCCAGGGGGCGCGTAGTTCGGCAGGAAGGTTTGATCGGAACCACGAAGTGTCAATGTCGACCCAGTCGTGGTCATCGACGGCGTACTTTGGCCCCGGGACCGGCGTGTCCACGGTGAGTACGACGGCCTGCGCACCGCTTTCCTGGGCCCGGTCGAGCAACGGCCGGATCAGCTCCCGCTCGTGCGGCAGATAGAGCTGCAACCACCAGGGACCCACCTGTCCGATCTGTTCGAACGGGAACCCGGCATTGCTGCTGACCACGTGCGGCGCGCCGCACGACGAGGCTGCCCGCGCCATCGCGAGCTCCCCTTCGGGGTCCACCGCCCGTTGCATGGAGGTTGGAGCCACCCCGATCGGAGTCGCGAAGTCCTGGCCGAGAAGTGTCGTCGCGGTATTGACGGCCGAGACGTCGTTGAGCACCCGCGGCACCAGCCGCCAACGACGCCACGCGCGCTCGGCTTCGCCGGCCGTGACCTGCTGTCGCGCTCCGGCAGCAATGAACGTGGACACCGCTGAGGGCAGCACCGCCCGCGCGGCGTCCTCGACGCCGGCGATCCAGCGATCATCGGCCGACATGGCAGGTGCTAACCGCTCATCGAGCGGCTCAACTCGACGCCGGCGAAGTTCTTCTTGCCACGCCGCAACACCAGCCACGAGCCGGCGATGAAGTCTTCGCGGCCGACCTGCGCCTCGGGGTCGGTGACGCGCTCGTTGTTGAGGTAGGCCCCGCCCTCGGCCACGGTTCGCCGCGCCTCTCCACGACTCTTGGACAGGCCCGTCTCGACGAAGAGATCCACCACCGACGAGGAGCTGTCCGCAGGCACCGTGATCGACCCAGCCTCCCGCAGCGCCGCCCCCAGCGTGTCGGGGCTGAGGTCGTGGAGTTCCCCGGCCCCGAACAGCGCCGCGGAAGCAGCCTTGATCCGCTCGGTCTCAGCCGCGCCGTGGACGAAGGTGGTCACCTCGTCGGCCAACGCCTTCTGACCGGCACGCATCCACGGCTTGTCGGTGGTGAGCGCCTCCAACTCCTCGATCCGGGCCCGGTCGAGGAACGTGAAGATGCGCAACAACTCCCCCACCTTCTCGTCCTCGACGTTGAGCCAGAACTGGTAGAAGGCGTACGGCGACATCATCGTCGGATCGAGCCATAGGGCCCCACCCTCGGTCTTCCCGTACTTGGTCCCATCGGCCTTCGTCACCAAGGGGGTCGCGAACGCATGAGCGCGGCCACCATCGGCTCGCCGGATCAACTCCACTCCGCCGGTGAGGTTGCCCCATTGGTCGCTTCCGCCGAACTGCAAAGTGACGCCGTGATCGCGGTAGAGCGTGAGGAAGTCCATCGACTGCAACAAGACGTAGCTGAACTCGGTGTAGCTGATCCCGGCGTCGAGCCGAGACCGCACCACATCGCGGGCCAGCATGCGGTTGACCGGGAAGTGCTTGCCGATCTCACGCAGGAAGTCGATGGTGGACAGCGGTGCGGTCCAGTCGTAGTTGTTGACCATCGTCGCCGCGTGGGGGCCGTCGAAGGCCAAGAAGGGCTCGATCTGTCGGCGGACCCGCTCCACCCAGGCCTTGACGGTGTCGAGCGAGTTCAGTGCGCGTTCCCCGGACTCCTTGGGATCGCCGATCATGCCGGTGGCACCACCGACAAGCGCATAGGGCGTGTGGCCAGCCAGTTGCAGCCGCCTCGCGGTGACGATCTGGACGAGGTTGCCCATGTGGAGGCTGGGCGCGGTGGGATCGAAGCCCACATAGAACCGCACGCTGCCCTCGTCGAGCGCGGCCCTCAGGGCGTCACGGTCGGTGGAGTGGGCGACCAGGCCGCGCCACTCCAGGTCATCGAGGACGTTGTTCACAGCTCTTCCTTCCACGTGTGCTCGGCCAGCCTGCCGCAAACCGCGGTGCGGTTGGTAATCGCAGCGCCGGTTGTCACCACGACTCATCCAGACGTCGCAACAGGTGTCGGCGGGCGGCCGAATCACCCGGCCCGCTGCGACGCTCAAGGTGGTCGGCGATCTCGCGTCGATGGTCGGGGGGCTTGTTGCCGCCGTACTTCTGCTTGGCCAACACCTCCTCGACATGCAGCCGGACGCCCCGGATCGCCTTGAGTTGGCGGCGGTCCGACTCGAAGGCGGCCGAGACCGGGAGTCGTCGGGAGTCGGCAGGTTCGAAGTGGGTCAGTTGGGCGCTCAACAGGTCAGCCAATTCCTCCGGCTCGTCGACGATCTCGGTGCGTCCGCGCAGCTGGATCGAGGTGTAGTAGGACGTCGGCACACCGTGCTCGGGATCGCGGGAGTTCCACTCCGCTTCCACATAGACCCAGTCCGCATTGATCACCAATAGCGCGTGGGGGTTGGACTCCAGCGCTGCCCAGACCGGGTTGGGCTTGGCGAAGTGGGTGAGGACCAGTCCCTGCCCGTGGTCCCCGCTCTCGGGGAGATAGTCGAAGTGGGTCGGCACCACGATCGGGTAGTCCTGTGCGCCTCCGCCGGCGACGAAGTCGCCGAAGTCATGCTGGGCAACGACCGCGCGCCAGGCGTCGTCGTCGGCTCGATCCCAGGGGTGGATCAACATGCCTGGATCCTGACACGTCAGGGCGTCGTTGCCTGCGCCGGTCCCGACACTGCCCGATCCGCACCTCGGCGTACCCTCGCGGCCGGGCGGTACGCCGACACCGTGGGGTCGCCATCGAGCCAGAAGCGCCATGGTCGATCTGCGGCAGCCCTGAGACCCACCCGAGGGCCGGTTCGGATCAGCCTCCTCGGCACGGAGCGGCTCCGGGGCTCCAAGAGGCCAGCCAGATCCATGCCGTCATCGGTGAGGCCGAAACCGAGTGCCTGAGCCAGCCGAGCCGGTCCCCTGGCGAGGTCACGAGGCGCGACATCGCCACGCCTGGTGCGGGCCTCCTCGACGCCGGCCACGACCTCGCCGGCGCGCAGCAGCACTCCCCCGGCGATCCCCGCTGGCCCACAGACGACGTTGACGTTGGTGTGCATGCCGTAGATGAAGTAGGCGTAGAGGTGCGCGGGTGGTCCGAACATGCTGGCGTTGCGTCGTGTCGGTCCGCGGAAGGCATGTGAGCCGGGGTCGGTGCTCCCGCAGTAGGCCTCCACTTCGGTGAGTCGGAGGCTGACCCCGCCATGGGTCAGCACGGCGCCGAGCAGTCGAGGCGCGACATAGGTGGGCTCTCCACTGCACAGGGCCCTGAGGCGACCGGCCACCACGTCGGGTGCTGCCACCTCCCGGATCACCGGATCCAGGTGGTCGCCGCTGACACTGCGGTGCGGAACTCCTGGACCTGGTCACGCACCCGGTCTGGACTGGTGCCACCCCGGCCCGAGCGAGATCGGATCGAGCCGGAGACGGTGAGGACCGAACGGACCTCCGGGGTCAGGCGCGGATCGATCGCGGCAAGGTCGGCGTCGGTGAGGTCCTGCAGGTCCCCGCCGATCTCCTCGGCCCTGCGGACGCAGGCACCGGCGACCTCGTGGGCCTCACGGAACGGCACCCCGGCACGCACCATCCATTCTGCGATATCGGTGGCCAGGCTGAAGCCCAGTGGCGCGAGTTCGGCCATTCGATCGGTGTTGAAAGCCAAGGTGGCCACCATTCCGGCAAACGCGGGCAGCAACACCTCCAAAGTGTCCACGGAGTCGAACACCGGCTCCTTGTCCTCCTGGAGGTCACGGTTGTAGGCCAGTGGCAGGGCCTTGAGGGTCGCCAGCAGCCCGGTCAGGTTGCCGATCACCCGGCCGGCCTTGCCGCGCGCGAGTTCGGCGATGTCGGGGTTCTTCTTCTGCGGCATGATGCTCGAACCCGTCGACCACGAGTCGTGCAACGCGACGAAGCCGAACTCTGCGGTCGACCAGATGATGAGGTCTTCGGCGAAACGGGACACATCCACCCCGATCATGGCCGCCACGAAGGCGAACTCCGCGGCGAAGTCGCGGGCTGCGGTTCCGTCGATGGAGTTGGCGACCGAACGATCGAAGCCCAGCTCGGCGGCCACCGCCTCCGGATCCAGACCCAGGCTGGAGCCGGCCAGCGCCCCGGAGCCGTACGGCGACTCCGCGGTGCGAGCGTCCCAGTCGCGCAAGCGGGTGAGGTCACGGACCAAGGGCCACCCGTGCGCCAGCAGGTGGTGGCTGAGCAGCACCGGCTGCGCGTGCTGAAGGTGGGTGCGCCCGGGCATCGGACAGTCGAGGTGCTGCTCGGCCTGGTCCGCGATCGCCTCGGCCAGCGTGGCGACGTGGCCCGCGATCACGCGGGAGCGCTCGCGCAGGAAGGCCCGCAGCAACGTAGCGATCTGATCGTTGCGAGACCGACCGGCGCGAAGTCGACCGCCGATCTCGGCACCCACTTCAACCAGCAGCATCCGCTCCAGGGCGCCGTGCACATCCTCGTCTGTTTCCTGGGGCACCAGCCGCCCCTCGGCGTACGCCGACGACAGAACGCCCAGCCCGCGCAGCAACTGCTCGTGGTCACGATCGGTGAGCAGCCCAGCCGTGTGGAGAGCGTTGGCGTGGGCCCGCGAACCCGCGATGTCGTAGGGAACCAGTCGCCAGTCGAAGTGGGTGGATCGGGACAACGCGACCAACTCCGGGCTGGGTCCGCTCTCGAAGCGCCCACCCCACAGCGCTCCGGTGTTGGTGGCTTGATCCTTGCCCTGCCCAGTGCTCACCAGGCAAGCATGCCAGCGTGGGCCGTCGGGCGGCGGTGGGGATCGATCTGTGAGCCGTGGATCTGACATGCTCGCACTCATGGATTCGACCTTCGTGATGGCGATCGACCAGGGCACCACGAGCACCCGAGCGATGATCTTCGATCGGGCCGGGCGTGTGGTCGGCGCCGACCAACTCGAGCACGAGCAGATCTTTCCCCAAGCCGGCTGGGTCGAGCACGACCCGGTCGAGATGTGGCTCAACACCACCAGGGTGATCGCTGGCGCTTTGGAGAACGCCCACCTGGACGGTAGCCAGATCGCCGCGGTCGGGATCACCAACCAGCGTGAGACGACGGTGGTCTGGGACAAGGTGACCGGGAACCCGGTGTGCAATGCCATCGTCTGGCAGGACACCAGAACCCAGTCCATCTGCGATGACCTGGCCGCCGATGGCGGTGTCGATCGGTTCAAAGAGTTGAGCGGGCTGCCGTTGGCGACGTACTTCTCGGGGCCCAAGATCCGCTGGATCCTCGATCACATCCCCGGCGCCCGGGAACGGGCCGAGCGCGGAGAACTCCTCTTCGGCAACACCGACACCTGGATCCTCTGGAACCTCACCGGAGTGCACGCCACCGACGTCACCAACGCCAGCCGCACGATGCTGATGGACCTGCGCACTCTCCAGTGGGATGCCGCAGTCGCCGAGGCGCTCGGGGTGCCGGTGAGGATGCTGCCCGAGATCCGCTCGTCCTCCGAGGTGTACGCCGTCTGCCGATCCGGGCCGCTGCAAGGCGTGCCGGTAGCCGGGATCCTGGGCGACCAGCAGGCAGCCACCTTCGGGCAGGGCTGCCTCTCCCCCGGCCTGGCCAAGAACACCTACGGCACCGGCTGTTTCATGCTGCTCAACACCGGCCACGAAGTGGTGCCCTCCCACAACGGGCTGCTCACGACGGTGTGTTACCAACTGGGCCAGAACGCCCCGGTCTACGCCCTGGAGGGATCCATCGCGGTGGCCGGCTCGCTGGTGCAGTGGGTCCGCGACAACCTCGGATTGATCAGCAAGGCCGAGGAGATCGAGGAGTTGGCCAAGCAGGTCCGCGACAACGGCGGGGCCTACTTCGTGCCGGCCTTCTCCGGGCTCTTCGCCCCGCACTGGCGCCCCGATGCCCGCGGCGCCCTGGTCGGCCTGACCCGGTTCGTCAACAAGTTCCACCTGGCGCGGGCCGTGCTGGAGTCGACTGCGTTCCAGACCCGGGAAGTGCTTGACGCCATGGAGGCCGACTCCGGGATCACGCTGAGCGAGTTGAAGGTCGACGGCGGCATGGTGCTCAACGAGACGCTGATGCAGTTCCAGGCCGACATCTTGGGCGTGGACGTGGTGCGCCCGATCGTCAACGAGACCACCGCCCTCGGCGCGGCGTACGCCGCCGGACTGGCTGTGGGCTACTGGGAGTCCACCGACGACATCCTCGCCAACTGGGGCGAGGGCAAGCGGTGGCAGCCGCGGATGCCGGTCGCCGAGCGCGACCGCACGTTCCGGATGTGGAAGAAGGCCGTCACCAAGACCCTCGACTGGGTCGACGCGGACACCCCCGGTTAGGACTGGCTGCGGCCGCGGCTGGCCAGCGTGGTCAGCCGGTCGGCGAGTGCCTGAGCCTTTGACTTGCGAGTGACCGCAAGCACGGTGTCATCACCGGCGATGGTGCCCAACACCTCGTCGAGATCGGCCTTGTCGAGCGCCGAGGCGAGGAACTGCGCCGCACTCGGGGGCGTGCGCAGCACCACCAGGTTCACCGACGCCTCCGCAGACAGCAGCAGTTCGCCCAGGAGCCGGGCCAGTTTGGAGTCCGCTGCAGCGGTACGCACCCCAGGGGCCGGATGGTCACCGCCTTCACCTGGAATCGCGTAGACAAGCGATCCGCTGCTGGTGCGCACTTTGACCGCCTGGACCTCGACCAGGTCGCGGGAGAGGGTCGCCTGGGTCACGGTGATCCCTTCGGCGAGGAGTCTCTCGGCGAGATCGGCCTGTGAACGGATCTCGCCGTTGTCGATCAGTGCTGCGACCCGCTGCTGACGCGCGCTCTTGGTCAGCGGGATCTGTGGATGTGACTGAGTGTTCATCGTCGCTCCCATAACCAGTTCATGACCGCCTTCTGGGCATGTCTGCGGTTCTCGGCCTCGTCCCAGACGACGCTGTGGGGGCCGTCGATCACTTCGGCGGTGATCTCCTGCCCGCGGTGGGCCGGCAGACAGTGCAGGACGATCGCCTCGGGGTGGGCCTGTGAGAGCAGATCGGCGTTGAGTTGCCACGCGCCGAACTCGGCCATGCGGGCATCGGTCTCGGCTTCCTTGCCCATGGAGACCCAGGTGTCGGTGACCAGCACGTCGGCCCCGGCCACGGCCTCGCGGGGGTCACGGACCAGGGTCACTGACCCGCCGGTCTGCTCGGCGTACTCCCCGGCGGTGGCGCGCACCTCGGCCAGAGGGTTGTGGCGCTCGGGGGAACTCACCCGCACGTGCATGCCCGCCAGGGCCCCCGCCAGCACCCACGAGTTGCCCATGTTGCACCCGCCGTCGCCCAGGAACGCCACCACCAGTCCCGACGTGCGCCCTTTGTGTTCGAGGACCGTCAGCAGGTCTGCGAGTAGCTGGCAGGGGTGGAAGTCGTCGGTGAGGGCGTTGATCACCGGGATTCCGGCGCACGCTGCCATCTGGTCGAGGTTGGACTGCAGGTAGGTGCGCCAGACCAGGATGCCGGCCTGCCTGCCCACGACGCGTGCCACGTCAGCGATCGACTCACGCTGGCCGGCGGCGGCCAGGCCCGCGTCGATCATCATCGAGTGGCCGCCGAGTTCGGCAATGCCGGCCGAGAAGGAGACCTGGGTCCGCAGGGTGGGCTTGTCGTACATCGTGGCGACGGTGACCGGACCGGCCAACGGCTTGTACCCGAAGGGATCTGCCTTCATCGTCAGCGCCAGCGAGAGGATCTCGGCCTGCTCGGCCGGGGTGAGATCGTCATCGCGCAGGAAGTGTCTGGTCACGTGGGTGCACCCGTCTGAAGGAGCCGAGGCCACGCCTCGGCGAAGCTGGTCAGGTCGGCTGAGCCGATGGTCAGGGCCGGTGCGAAACGCAGCCTCGACGGCCCGGTGTTGTTGAGCAGGAAGCCGGCATCCTGGGCTGCCGAGACCACCTCAGCGGCGGTCCCCTCCGGGACGTCGGCCCCGAGCAGAAGCCCGGCCCCCTCCACAGGTACGCCGACGAGCGCCGCGCGCAGTTCCTCGCCTCGCGACTGTGCAGCCGAGAGCAGGCCCTCGGTCTCGATGGTGTCGACGACGGCCAGCCCGGCAGCAGTGGCAACCGGGTTCCCCCCGAAGGTGGAGCCGTGGTTGCCGGGGCCGAGCAACGTGGCGGCCTCCCCGAGCGCGACGAGGGCGCCGATCGGGATGCCTCCGCCCAGCCCCTTGGCCAACGTGACGAGATCGGGCGCCACCTCGGCGTCGGCTGCAGCCGCGAACCAGGATCCGGTGCGTCCGATCCCGGTCTGAACCTCGTCGAGCCAGAGCAGCGCACCGGATCGCCGAGTGATCTCACGGGCCGCGCGAAGGTAGCCCGCGGGAGGCACGATGACCCCGGCTTCGCCTTGGATGGGTTCGAGGATCACGGCTGCGACCGAGTCGTCGACGGCTGCGGCGAGTGCGTCCACGTCGGCGTACGGCACGAAGGTGACGTGGCCCGGGAGCGGCTCGAACGGCTCTCGGTAGGCGGCCTTGGCAGTCAGCGACAGCGCACCCATCGTCCGCCCGTGGAAGGAGCCCTCGGCGGCCACGACCCGGGTCCGCCCAGTGCGGCGCGTGGCCTTGAGCCCGGCCTCGACCGCCTCGGTGCCGGAGTTGGTGAAGAAGACCCGCCCGTCGCGCCCGAGCAGGGTGAGCAGCCGTTCGGCGAGTTCGACCTGTGGCGCGGTGGCGAAGAAGTTGGACACGTGACCCAGGGTGCGCACCTGGCGGGTGACCGCCTCCACCACGGCTGGGTGGGCATGGCCGAGTGCATTGACCGCGATCCCGGCGAAGAGATCGAGATACTCCTTGCCGGCCTCGTCCCACACCCTCGACCCCTGACCGCGCACGAGCGCCAGCCGCGGAGGCCCGAAGGTGTTCATCAGGGCCCCGGCATAGCGGGTCGCGAGATCACCCATGGTTGCGCACCTTGGTGGCCACTCCGGGAAGCACCTGGGTCCCGACCCCGTCCTCGGTGAAGATCTCCAGGAGCACAGCGTGCTCGTCACGTCCGTCGACGACGGTCGCCCGCGGAACACCGCCCACGACCGCCTCATAACAGGCCGTCATCTTGGGCACCATGCCGGCATCGAGCGTGGGGAGCAGGTCGGCCAGCGCTTCGGGGCTGATCTCCGAGATCACGTCCTCGGAGTTGCCGAAGTCGCGATACAGCCCCTCCACGTCGGTGAGGATCAGCAACTTCTCTGCGCCGATCGCGACCGCCAGCGCCGCCGCGGCGGTGTCGGCGTTGACGTTGTGGATCACGCCGGCAGGGTCGGGTGCGACGCTGGAGATCACCGGGATGCGCCCGGCTTCGACAAGGTCCAGCACCGCCTCGGGGCGGACGTCGGCGACTTCGCCCACGTTGCCCAGGTCGACCTCTTCCCCGTCGACCAAGGTGCCGGTCCGCCTCGCGGTGAACAGGCCGGCATCCTCACCCGAGAGCCCGACCGCGAGCGGCCCATGGGCGTTGATCAGTCCCACAAGTTCGCGTTGCACCTGGCCGACCAGGACCATGCGGACCACGTCCATGGCCTCGTCGGTGGTCACCCGGAGCCCGCCGCGGAACTCCGAGGCGATGCCAAGGCGCGAGAGCATCGTCGAGATCTGGGGGCCGCCGCCGTGGACGACGACGGGTTTGAACCCGGCCATGCGCAAGAACACGATGTCCTCGGCGAAGGCCTTCTTGAGGCCCTCGTCGATCATGGCGTTGCCGCCGTACTTCACCACGATGATCTTGCCGTGGTACTTCTCCAGCCACGGGAGCGCTTGGGCCAGCACGGCGGCTTTCTGACGGGATTCCTTCAAGTGGCTCATGAGCTGTACGCGCTGTTCTCGTGGACGTAGGCGTGCGTGAGGTCGTTGGTCCAGACGGTGGCGGTTTCAGACCCCGACTTGAGGTCGATGGTCACCGTGACCGCCCGCGGCCCGAGGTCGATCATCGTCGGATCGTCGGCCGGCTCGGAGTTGCGGCACACCCACACGTCGTTGATGGCCACGTCGAGGTCTGCTGGGTCGAAGGCCGCCTGGGTGGTGCCGATGCTGGCCAGCACCCGGCCCCAGTTGGGATCTTTGCCGAACACGGCGGCTTTGAAGAGGTTGCTGCGGGCCACCGAACGACCGACCTCCACCGCATCGTCGACGGTGGCTGCGTTGAGCGTCGTGATCGAGATCTCGTGATCGGCGCCCTCCGCGTCGGCCAGTAGTTGTTTGGCCAGCGACACGCAGGCGGCGCTCAGTGCGGCCTCGAATTCCGCCTCGTCGGGACATATGCCGGAGGCACCGCTGGCCAGCAGGACAACGGTGTCGTTGGTCGACATGCAGCCATCGGAGTCGAGACGATCGAAACTCACCGACGTGGCTGCCCGTAGGGCCCGATCGCACACGGTCGCATCGACATCGGCGTCGGTGGTCAGGACTACCAGCATCGTGGCCAGCGCCGGGGCCAACATGCCTGCGCCCTTGGCCATGCCGCCGATGCTCCAGCCCTCGCCTTCGACCACGACCTGTTTGGCGACGGTATCGGTGGTCATGATGGCGGTGGCCGCGTCGGGGCCGCCGTCGGTGCTCAACGCGGCAAGCGCCGCATCGACACCGGCGAGCACGACCCGTCGGTCGTTGCGCAATCCGATCAACCCGGTGCTGCAGACCACGACGTCGATCGGCCCGATGCCCACACCGGAGGCGACCCGTTCGGCGACCGCATGGGTCGTGCCGAAGCCCTCGGCTCCGGTGTAGCAGTTGGCACCACCGGAGTTGAGGACGACGGCCCGCACGGTCCCGTCCTTGACCACCTCCTGGCTCCACAGCACGGGATTGGCCTTGCACCGATTGCTGGTGAAGACCGCAGCCGCTGCCGCGCCGGGCCCGTCGTTGACGACAAGGGCCAGATCAGGCGCACCCGACGTCTTCAGCCCGGCCGTGACGCCGCTGGCGCGGAAGCCGCGGGGATGGGTGAGGCTCATGGGTGGACCTTTCAGGCTCAGGGGGCGAGGCCGACGCTGGTCAGACCGGTCGTTTCGGGCAGATCGAAGGCGATGTTGAGGCACTGCACCGCGGCGCCTGCAGTGCCCTTGGTGAGGTTGTCGACGGCCCCGACCACGACGAGTCGACCCGCCGATTCGTCCACTGCGAGTTGCAGATGAACCGCGTTGCTGCCCGACACCGCTTTGGTGGTCGGCCACTGCCCTTCCGGTAGCAGCGTGACGAAGGCCTCGTCGGCGTACGCCCTCTCGTACGCCTCACGGACCTCCCCCGGTGATGCGGTGGTGGGTGCCGAGCAGGTGGCGAGGATCCCCCGAGACATCGGGGCCAGGAGCGGGGTGAAGCTCACCTTGACCTTCTGCTCGGTCAGCGCAGCGAGGTTCTGGACGATCTCGGGGGTGTGTCGATGCACCCCGCCCACGGAGTACGCCGACATGGAGCCCATCACCTCCGAGCCGAGAAGGTGGGTCTTGGCTGCCTTGCCTGCCCCCGAGGTGCCGCTGGCCGCGACAACGACGATGCCGGAGGGGTCGATGAGGCCGGCCGACACGGCCGGGGCGAGCGCGAGGCTGGACACCGTCGGATAGCAGCCCGGCACCGCGACCCGTGTCGCACCGGCGAGTCGGGTCCGTTGACCGGGCAACTCGGGCAGTCCATAGGGCCAGGTGCCGGCGTGCGCGGTGCCATAGAAACGTTCCCAGGTCGCGGCGTCGGCCAGGCGGTAGTCGGCGCCGCAGTCGATGATCACCACGTCTGTGGGCAAGGCTGCGGCAATGGCCGCCGACTCACCATGGGGCAGCGCCAAGATCACAGCGTCGTGCCCGGCGAGCACCTCGGGGCTGGTCGCCTCAACGATCCGCTGCGCCAGGGGGGCAAGGTGGGGCTGAAGCATGCCGAGTCGTTGACCGACGCTGCTTGCGCCGGTGACCGCACCGATCACGACCTGGGGGTGACCGAGGAGGAGCCGCAGTGCCTCTCCCCCGGCGTACCCGGTGGCTCCGGCGACAGCTACCCGAATCTGGCTCACTTGCATGAATATACACCCGCTCGCAAGTTCATACCCACTCGGGGGTCCACATTGTGGTCGACCGTCGTCCGACCTCCCCGCTAGCGTGCCCATATGACCTCAACACGGCTCACCCCCGGCGACTACCTGGCCCATCTCCGCACCGAGTCCGAGCGGTTCCACGTCGTTCTGAGTCAGTGCGAGCCCCGGGCCCTGGTGCCGTCCTGCCCGGCCTGGCAGGCAGCAGATCTGGTGTGGCATCTCACCGAGGTCCAAGACTTCTGGCGACATGTGATCGACAACCGCCCGAGCCCGCCCAAGGACTACGCCGACCCGACCCGCCCCGAGGGATACCCGGCCCTGCTGGCTGCCTTTGCAGAGACCAGCGCGGCCTTCATCGACCGACTGGGGCAGGCTGATCCTGGCGAGCACGCCTGGTCCTGGTCGGGCGAGCAGTCGGTCGGGTTCACCTACCGCCGCCAGGCACTCGAGGCCCTGGTCCATCGAGTCGACGCCGAGCAGGCGGCCGGACTCTCCTCCACACTCGACCCGGCGCTGGCCGCCGACGGGGTCGACGAGGTTCTCGACATCTTCTATGGCGGCAAGCCGGCTTGGGGGACGTTCAGCGGACTCCCCCACTACCTTCGCGTCGACATCACCGACACCGGTCACTCACTGTGGGTCCAGCTGGGCCGGATCAGCGGCGAGCGCGACGGTGAGCACGTCGACGACGAGGACTTCGCCGTGGTCCCGACTCCCGGAGTCGAGCCCGACGCGGTGCTGTCGGGCACCGCCGTCGACCTGCTGCTGCGCATCTGGCGGCGCGCCGACGGGGACCGCATCCGGATCGCTGGCGACCACGCGATCATCGACCGGTTCCGCCGACTGATCCACGCCCCGCTCGACTAGCCGAACCTCAGCGCTGAGTCGCCCCGAGCCTGGCCACCGCGGCCGCCACGGCTGCGTCACGAGCCGCCCCGGTCTCTTGTGTCGACAACGTGCGATCGGGTGCCCGGAACCTCAGCGCGAAGGCCAAAGACTTGCGACCTTCGCCCACCTGGGGACCTGTGTAGACGTCGAAGAGGCGGACCTCTTCGCACAACTCCCCGGCCCCTTCTCGCAGCACGGCAGCCGCGGTTTCGGCGGGCAGGTCCGCGTCGACGACCAGGGCGATGTCCTCTTTGGCCACCGGGAAGGCGGACAACCTGGGGGCAGCCACCACATCGGAGGCCGCGGCCATGAGTGCATCGAGGTCGATCTCGGCGGCCGCACTGCGCTTGGGCAGATCTAGGGCAGCACAGACCGATGGGTGGAGTTCTCCGGCGTGGCCGATCACCTGATCATCCAGCACGATCTCGGCGCAGCGACCCGGGTGCCATGGCGCCAGCGCCGCCCGACGTACGTCGACGTGCACACCCAGGACCCCAGCCAAGGCCCGGATCGTCTCGATGGCATCGGACCAACTGACCTCACGACCTGCTCCCCACCAGCCCGAGCGATCCACCTGTCCGGCGATGGCGATTGCCAGATGCAGAGGTTGGCGTGGCACGCAGACATCGAGCGCAGCGATCTGGTCGGCGGTCGGCCGGGCGTCCACAGGGAAGATCGGAGTGGCCAGGCCTGTGGGATGAGCCACCGTTGCGGTCTCGAAGAGGGCCACGTCGCTCTGTCCGCGGCCAAGGTTGCGGCTGAGGTTGCCGAGGATCCCTGGCAGCAGTGTCGTGGTGAACCACGGCTGCTCGGTCGAGAGCAGGTTCGCAAGGCGCACCGTCGTGCGGCGCGGGTCGTCGGCCGCCAGCATCAGCCGCTCGAAGTCGGCAGGCCCGACCCACGGGAACGACAAGGCTTCGACGTAGCCCCAACCGGCAAGAGACCGGCCCACGCGCCGACGCAGGCGCTGGGTCGGGGTGAGCCCCGAGCCAGGTGGGGCGACCGGCAGCACACTCGGGACGTGGTCGTAGCCGACGACCCGAGCGACCTCTTCGACGAGGTCGTAGGGGTCACTCAGGTCGGGTCGCCAGGGCGGCACCGTGACGCTCAACCGACCCGTTGAACCCTCGACCGAACAGCCGACGGCAGCGAGGTGGGCGACGGTGGTCTCGGGAGTGATCTCCATGCCGGTGAGGCTGCCCGGAAGGGTCGCGTCGATGACGATCGTGCGCATCGGGGCAGGCTGACCCACGAGCGTGAACCCGGGGTCGATGGTGCCGCCACCGTGGGCGACGAGCAGTTCGGCGACACGATCAGCAGCCCGAGGCGGAAGGGTGGGGTCCACACCGCGCTCGAACCTCTTGGCGGCCTCGCTGGGCAACTTGTGGCGTCGAGATGTGCGAGCGATCGACACCGGGTCCCAGTGCGCGGCCTCGATCACGATGTTGGTCGTGGTCGGTCCCAGTTCGGTCGTCTCACCGCCCATGACCGCGGCCAACCCGATCGGTCCGGAGTCGTCGGTGATCAGCAGATCCTCTAGATGCAGCGTTCGGCGTACGCCGTCGAGGGTGGTCAGCTGCTCACCCGCTCGGGCTCGGCGAACCACGATCGGGCCGCGCAGCTTGTCGCGGTCGAAACCGTGGATCGGCTGACCGAACTCCAACATCACGTAGTTGGTGACGTCGACGGCCAGGCTGATCGAGCGCATCCCGGCTTGTTCGATGCGCCGGGCCAGCCAGGTCGGCGTCGGTGCCGTCGGGTCGAACCCGCTCACGGTGCGGGCCGCGAACACCGGGCACCCTGAGGGGTCTTCCACGACGATCGGGTAGCCATGGTCATCGGGCTCGGGAACGGCCCGCTCAGTGGGGTCGGTGAAGGGGCGGCCGTAGGCAAGCGCAGCCTCCCGGGCGATCCCGCGCAACGAGAGGGCATAGGCGCGGTCGGGGTTGATTTCGAACTCGATGATCTCGTCGTCTAGGCCCAGCATCGCGAGCGCGTCCTGCCCGGGCACCCCAGCATCCGCAGGAAGCACGATGATCCCGTCGTGGTCCTCACCGAGACCGAGTTCGCGCGCCGAGCAGATCATCCCGGCACTGACGTGCCCATAGGTCTTGCGGGCAGAGATGGCGAACCCACCCGGGAGCACTCCTCCGGGCAGGATGACCACGACCAGGTCCCCGGGGGCGAAATTGTGGGCACCGCAAACGATGCCTTGTGGCTCGCCGCTGCCGTTGGCTTGGCCGACGTCGACGGTGCACCAGTTGATCGTCTTGCCGTTCTTCTGCGGCTCGGGCGTCATCGTGAGCACGCGCCCCACGACGAGCGGTCCGGAGACTCCCGAGCCCTCGATGCCTTCGAGTTTGAGCCCCAGCGCGGTGAGCCGATGGGTCAGGTCGTGGGTCGTGGCCTCGTCGGGAAGATCGACGAGGTCGCGGATCCAGGAAACGGGGGCCTTCACAGTTCCACTCCAAACGCGGTCGTGAACCGCACGTCGCCTTCGAACAGGTCCCGGAGGTCCTCAGCGCCGTGCCGGAACATCAGCGCGCGGTCGATGCCCATGCCGAACGCGAAGCCGGTGTAGATATCCGGGTCTACGCCGCAGGCGGTCAGCACCCGAGGGTTGACGACGCCGCAGCCGCCCCACTCGATCCATCCCTCGCCACGACAGGTCCGGCAGGTCTCGACCGAACCGGTGATCCCACGGCACACGAAGCAGCGCATGTCGACCTCGGCTGAGGGCTCTGTGAACGGGAAGTACGACGGACGGAACCTCGTGTCGATCCCCTCACCGAACATCGCGGTCGCGAAGTGATCCAGGGTGCCTTTGAGGTGAGCCATCGTGATTCCTCGGTCCACGACCAGTCCCTCGACCTGGTGGAACATCGGGCTGTGCGTGGCGTCGTACTCGTCGGTGCGGAATACCCGACCCGGGCAGATGACATAGATCGGCGGGGTGCGGGTGAGCATTGTGCGCGCTTGGACCGGTGAGGTGTGGGTGCGCAACACCACGTGATGATCGGCCGGCTCGGTCCAGAACGTGTCCTGCATGGTGCGTGCCGGGTGGTCCGGACCGAGGTTCAGCGCGTCGAAGTTGAGCCACTCGGCCTCGATCACCGGACCCTCGGCAACCTCCCAGCCCATGGCCACGAAGACGTCGGCGATCTTCTCACTCATCGTGGTGATCGGGTGGCGTGCTCCGGGGGTACGCCGATCCCAGGGCAGCGTCACGTCGACGGCTTCTTCAACCAGCATCGCTGCTTCGCGCTCGGCGTCGAGTTCGGCTTGGCGGGCGGCCAGGGCGGCGGACACAGCACCACGAGCCATCCCGACGCGTTGACCGGCCTCCTTGCGTGCCTGAGGTGGCAGCGCCCCGATCTCACGGTTGGCCAATGCCAACGGGGACCGGTCACCGGTGTGCTCCAGACGTGCCTGCTTCAGGCCGTCGAGATCCGTGCTTGCGGCAATGGCGGCCAGCGCCTCGTCACGCATCCGGATGACCTCGTCCTCGCGTAGCGGGGTGACCTCAACGGGGTCGAAGGAGGAGTTGGGCGCCGACATGGTGGCCTTTCGCACGGGACAGTGTGAGGGCACAGTCTAGGAAGTCGGTGCGGTGCTGGGCGAACCGGTTAAGGCGCGATCTCAACCACCGGCCAACGGACGTCGAACCGGGCACCTCCAGAAGGTGATCGGCTGACGATGATGTGGCCGCCTTCTGCTTCCACAAGCCCTTTGACGATGTAGAGACCCAACCCGGAACCGGCCGACGCGGCGCCGGCGTAGAACTTGGCGAACACTCGATCCCGAACGTCGTCCGGGATGCCCTCCCCTGCGTCGTCGATGAGGAGGCGAACCCATCCTTCGTCGTCAACCGACGACAGGCTGACCTCGATCGGGCCGGATCCGTGGATGATCGCGTTCTCCACGAGGTTGCCCACCACTTGGCGAGTCTTGTCCGGGTCCAGGAAGAGGTCGGGAACTGGCTCGGTCTGCACGGCAATGGGGCGTTGCGGCGTACTCAGGGCTGGGACGAGGGCCGCCAGGATCGCCGCCAGATCGACCCAGTCCCGGTGGAGGCGCACCTGGCCGGCGTCGATACCGGAAACCGTCAGGAGTTCGCTGATCAGGCGTCCGAGCCGAGCCGTGTCGTGGTCGATGCTGCGCAGGAGTAACGCTTGCTCTTCGGCCGAGAGTTCGTTGGAACGTTCGCTCAGCACGCTGATGAAGTTCTGGATGCCGGTGAGGGGATTGCGTAGTTCGTGGGCCACCGTGGCGATCAAGTCCGAGCGATCCCGCTCGATCCGCGCTCGCCCGCGAGCGCGTCGCAACACCACTCCGACCGATGTGATCCCTTCACCAGGGGTGCGCCGGAAGCGAGTGGTGGCCAGCACCTCGCGGCCGTCGGGGAGCAGCCACAGGCTCTCGGCCAAGGCACTGCCCGCATGCCAGCGCCCGTAGGGGTCCACCTGGGTCCACCAGGTGCAACACCCCGACGGGTCGTGGAGATCGAGGACCTCGCGCAACGGTCGCCCAAGCCCGTCGGTGACCTGAAGCAGGGATGCGGCAACCTCGTTGATGGCGACGACCCGACCCGCTCCGTCGGCGATGACCACACCGTCAGCGACAGCGTCCAGCCAGGCGGCTGGGTCAGGGTGGGCTGAGGCCATGGTTCAGATTAGTGGTCGGGGTCGATGTCGTATGGGCGGCAGGCCTCGAGACCGCGGATCGACCACCTGACCGGCGAACCCAGCACCTCACGAGCCCGGGCACGCCCCCAGTTCCACGCCAGCCAGTCCTCGGTCCACACGGAGAAATCGGGGTTCGCCCCAGGTTGCTCCCGCAGTGAGTCCGGCATCAGGCACACCGCCGCCTCGGGACCCACCGCTTCCATGATCGCGGGAGCCGCGTCTGCGGAGAGCCCGCGCAATGCCCCCACATCGAGCGTCTTGGGCGTGGCCGCGTGGGCGATGTTCTGCTTGGCGATCCATGCCTCCGGGTTGACCAGGGCCAGCAACAAGACAGCCCCTGCACCGCTGAGCAGGGCCGCTCGGGGTACCCAGCCAGCGCGCATGCGCAGGCCCGAGGCGAACACCATCGCAATCACCAACCCGAGCCAGCCCTCGAACACGTCGACGACCACGCGCAACGGGGTGAAGCCGTAGGCCTCCTGGTACAACTCCATGCGATACAGCGCCGAGGCCACCACAACCAGCGCCAGAGCAGACAGCACCCCGAACACGGAGCGCACCAGCGCTCGGTCGTACGCGGTGTCCTGGGCGGCCTTGCTGAGCCCGAACCTGAGGACGACGAAGGTCAGCATCGTGGCGACCAACAACTGACCGAAACCCTGGTGGACGTACTCGGCGTACGTCAGCCCGGTGGTTCGCCGCAGATAGTCGTGCCCGCCGAAGAAGGCAGTGATCTGGGCCAGCAGGAAGATGGCGAAGACGGTATCGACCGCGACTACCGGAACCAGCCATTCGAAGCGGCGCTGTGTGGGTGTCGCTGGGCCGGAGCCGATCAACCTGGGTGGGCTCAAGGTGAGGTAGATCGCCGAGCCGATGGCACCGAAGAGAGCAACACCGACGAAGACCCTGAACAGCGTGTTCCCATCCCACCTGAGGTCGGGCAACACGACCTCGAACCAGTGGCCCATCAACGCGTCTCCGCGTCCGAGGAGGAAGCCGAACACCAACACCAGCAGCACCGTCAGCGACACGGTCCGGGCCACACGCACCCCCGATGTGCCGGTCCGTGACGTGAGGCGCATCAACCAGGGCAACCCGCGCAGGGCGGCCGCCGGCCATGACAGCGCCGCCACGATGAAGCCGGAAAGGTTCGTCGCGGACGTGACCGCCGCAGTCATGACCGCGCCGGCCGCCACAAGACTCAGCGCCGTCAACCACCAGGCATCGCGAAGCGTGGGCACCAGGGCCATGGACATGCAGAGGACTGCACTCGACACCAGGTACCGCTCGCGCCGCCCTTTCGTCGACAACCAGACCAGCCAGCCCCCGCCCAACAGGATCAGCGTGAACGCCAGGCCCAAGGATCGGTCCACGACGTAGCCGGCCCCCAGGGCGGCCAGGAGGGCAGCAGCCACGATGAGCCCCCGGCGCGGCGGGGCCACATCCGGCCAGGACGGGGCGCGGGTTGGCACCGACACTGGCCCGGACGTTGGCGGGACGTTCACGGGCTCGGCGGACTCCTTCGCGACCGGGCCCGACATGGGCAACTCGATCCGCAAGCGGGCACCAGACTCCCCCTCGACCGGGTCGACCGCAGCGACGGACCCACCATGAAGCGTGGCTACCCAGCGCGCGATCGCCAAGCCGAGGCCGGTGCTGCCGGTGGCCGGATCGGAGGTTCCGAATCGCTCGAAGACCCGCTCTCGATCCGCAACCGGGATCCCGGCGCCTTGGTCTGCCACCTCGAGCCTGACCAGCGGGCCGTCTCTGTGGCCAGTGACTCGGACGATGCCATGCTCGGGTGAGTGGCGCACCGCGTTGTCGAGAACATTGGTGAACAGTTGCCGCAGTCGGTCGGGGTCTCCCATCACATGGAGGTCCACGGGGTCGATCAGGACCTCGACTCTGGCAGCGCCGGATTCTTGGATGCTCTCGGCCAGCAAGGCCGAGACGTCGATGTCACGCAGTCGCAGCTTGGCGACGCCGGCGTCGATCTTGGAGAGTTCCAGCAGGTCTCTGACAAGGTTGTGGAGCCGCTCGACCTGGGTCACAGCGACCCCGAGTGCGTCCTCGTCGGCGACACGTACGCCGTCGGCGAGATTCTCCAGATGTGCCTTCAAGGCCGTCAGCGGGGTACGGATCTCGTGCGCCACCGTGGCCACGAGGTCGCGGCGTTGCTGATCGACCGTGGCCAGGTCCTCGGCCATCGCGTTGAAGGCCCTGGCCAATTGGCCGACCTCGTCGTTGCTGGTGGCTCGCACCCGGACCCCGTAGTCGCCGGTCGCCATCTTCGCCGCGGCGGCGGTCATCTCCCGCAGCGGCGATGTCATGCCGACGGCCAGCAACTGCGTCACCGCGAGCGCCAGAGCAACGGCGATCGGCACGAACAGCCACCAGGGCACGCCACTGAGAAGGCCGAGGGCGACGATGAGGGCACTGACCAGCACGCTCACCCCGACCAGCAGGCCCAGTTTCATCTTGATGCTGGTCACCGGGTCCAAGGGACGGATCTCGCTCATGCCGACTCACCACGCTCGATCGGCTCCAGGGAGTACCCCACCGAGTGCACGGTCCTGATTCGCTCCGCGCCGATCTTGGCGCGCAGGCCACGCACGTGGGAGTCGACCGTGCGAGTGCCGCCGGAGTCGGCCCAGCCCCAGACATCACGCATGAGCCGTTCCCGAGTGACCACTGTTCCCGGCTCTCGGGCAAGGCGGGCGAGGATGTCGAACTCGGTGGGAGTGAGGTGAGGCTCCTGCCCCCCGACGTACACCCGACGCGCGGCACCGTCGATGCGGAGGTCGCCTACCTCGCTGACCAGACCGGGCGCCGCGGCCAACACGGCGGCACGCTCGACGCGGCGAAGCAGAGCGCGAACCCTGGCGACGACTTCGCGCATCCGGAACGGTTTGGTGAGGTAGTCGTCGGCTCCCACCGCCAGACCGGTCAGGATGTCGGCTTCATCGTCGCGGGCAGTCAACATCAGCACGGGCACCGGACGCTCGGCCTGGATCCGTCGACAGACCTCAAGACCGTCGAAACCCGGCAGCATGAGGTCGAGCACGACGACGTCGGCCGGGCTCTCGGAGTACGCCGCCACGGCCCCCGGCCCATCGAAGGCGAGCGAGACCGAGAACCCCTCAGCCTCGAACCGATCCGCCAACGCCTGGCTGATGACATGGTCGTCCTCGACCACCAGCACCGAAATCTTGGCCATGCTCAGCAGGCTATGGCGTCGCCTGTGCACTCTTGTGTCACTAGACGTGCAGGTTGCGTGCAGATTGCTGGCTAGCCCGCCCGGGATGAGGCGTAGAGGCAGATCGCCGCGGCGGTGGACAGGTTGAGGCTCTCGGCCCGGCCTGCCATGGGGATCGAGACTCGTAGATCGGCGGCCTCGGCCACTGCCGGAGGCAGCCCCCATGCCTCGTTGCCGAAGACCCAGGCATGAGGCTCGCGCAGGATCGCCGACACCGCCGGGTCTTCCAGCGAGGATTCCCCGGTGCCCTCAGCGGCGAGCACCACGAGGCCGTCAGCTCGCAGTCGTGCGATGACGGCAGCCGGGTCCGGTGCCATGACGACCGGGATGTGGAACAGACTGCCGACGGTGGCTCGGATCGTCTTGGGGTTGTAAGGGTCGACGCTGTGCCCGGCCAGCACGACGGCATCTGCCCCCAGGGCATCCGCGGTTCGAATGATGGTGCCCGCGTTGCCTGGGTCGCGTACGTCGGCGCACACGACCACGACCGAGGCGGCTGGCGGCCACGTCGCTGCATCCAGCCACCGACAGACGGCCACGATCCCCTGTGGAGTGACGGTGTCGGTGAGGCTCGCCAGTCCCCGCTCATCCACGAGGTGGACCACCGTGTCGGCCAGTGCGGTCTCATAGGTGCCGGCGGCCTCGGCAGTGGCGAACACCTCTTCGACGCACTCGGCCTCCAGGGCCGCCTCCACCGACTTCCAGCCCTCAGCGAGGAACTGCCCTCGCTGAACCCGAATAGCACGACGGGCGAGCTTCCGAGCCTCCTTGACCCTGCCGCTGGACGCAGTCAGGACGGAGGCGCGGATGCTCGCCATGTCGTGGGTGGGGCTGATATCAGGCGCTGACCGGCGCGTTGACGTCCTCGGGCAGGGCAGCCTTGGCGGCCTCCACCAGGACCGCGAAGGCCGGAGCGTCGTGCACGGCCAGGTCGGCCAGGATCTTGCGGTCGACCTCGATCTCGGCAGCCTTGAGCCCCTGGATGAACCGGTTGTAGGTCATCCCGTTGGCGCGGGCTGCGGCGTTGATCCGCTGGATCCACAGCTTGCGGAAATCGCCCTTCTTCTTGCGACGGTCGTTGTAGCTGTAGACCAACGAGTGGGTGACCTGCTCCTTGGCCTTGCGGTAGAGCCGCGAGCGCTGACCGCGGTAACCGGAGGCGCGCTCCAGGGTGACCCGGCGCTTCTTCTGGGCGTTGACTGCCCGCTTCACGCGTGCCATGTGTGTAACTCCTTGTTAGTTCGTGTGATCGGGGGAGGTCAGAGACCGAGCATCTTCTTGGCGCGCGGTACGTCGACGGCGGCGACCTCGGTCGTGCCGGACATCCGGCGGGTCATCCGCGAGGACTTCTTCTCCAACTTGTGGCGAAGGCCGGTCTTCTCGCGACGGATCTTGCCCGTGCCGGTGACGCGGAAGCGCTTGCTCGCACCGGAGTGCGTCTTGTTCTTCGGCATGTCTATCTCTCTTTCTTGCAGGTCTGGTTTACAGGTCGATGTCGGGGTCGAGGTTCTCGGAGCGACGGCGCTCCTTCTTCTTCGGCTGGTTGGCGCGCGCGGCCTGGGCAGAAGCCCGCTCGGCGTGCTCCTCGGCCTCCACGGCAGCGCGCTCGGCGGCCCGGGTGACCTTCTCGGCCTTCACTTCGGCCTTGGCTTCAGCCTTCTTCTTGTGCGGACCCAGAACCATGATCATGTTGCGGCCGTCTTGCTTGGGCGACGACTCCACGAACCCGAGTTCGGTGACGTCCTCGGCCAACCGCTGCAACAGCCGGAAACCCAGCTCGGGGCGGTGCTGCTCACGACCGCGGAACATGATCGTGATCTTGACCTTGTCGCCCTGCCGCAGGAACCGCACGACGTGGCCCTTCTTGGTCTCATAGTCGTGCTGGTCGATCTTGGGGCGAAGCTTCATTTCCTTGATGACCGTGTTGGTCTGGTTGCGACGCGCTTCACGGGCCTTCTGGGCGTTCTCGTACTTGAACTTCCCGTAGTCCATGAGCTTGCAGACCGGAGGGCGGCCTTGCGGAGCGATCTCGACCAGATCGAGGTCGGCTTCCACGGCCAGCTTGAGGGCCTGGTCGGTCGGCACGATGCCGACCGTCTCGCCATTGGGTCCAACGAGACGGACCTCGGGAACCCGGATCCGGTCGTTGATGCGCAGCTCGGTGCTGATGTGTCCTCCTGGATTGAACGTGGGCGACCTGGCCGAAAACCTCAAGAAGGCTCCCGCCCACAAGCGGAAGCCTTCGTCAGCCGCCGACTCCGGCTACGCCGGAAGTCTGCGACTTCGCCAGACCCGACCCGACGACCTCGACGGTCGATGCGGGTGGGAGACCTAGGGTCTCCGCTTGTGGATCGAGCACAGGGTGCTCAATCGGTCGCGCCAAGAGTACCCGGGGCCGCCGAGGTTCTCCTAATCAGCCGGCATGCCCGCGCGCTCCCCACCTGGAGGCGCGAGGCGGGGTCACTCCACATCGGGGGCCACGGTGAGCCATCCCCAGCGACCGTCCTCCAGCCCGACCAGTCGATGTCCGGCAGCCGCGGCTCTCAGGTCCTCCCCGGCAATGACGAAGCGCTGCGGCCCGGCGATGTCGACGACGACCGCGACGGCGGATTCCTGGATCGCGGACTCACACGCCTGGGCGCAGGAGACCGGGACCGGCCGGGCCGCGGGATCCCAGGCCGCCATGGCCGCCATCGACGTGAACGCCAGTAGCGCCTTTTGACCATCGGGCCGTTGAATCAGCACCGCTGCCATCTCCGAGGACTTGTCTCGAGCGCGGCCGTGCTCGTCGTACTCCACCTCCCCGAGGACAGCCACGACCGGAACCAACAGGCGGGAGCCGATCAGGGCAGCCAGCACAGCGGACTCGGCCGTCGGGTCGGCGGCGAACGCCTCGAAAGCGCGAGCGACCAGGGGCGGGGTGTCCCCGTGGTCGTCTTCGTAACCTTGGGTGTGACCGTCGATGCTGCGCACAGCCCGATGGTGTCAGACTGCCCGCACACGGCCCGCAGAAGGGGCAATCACCGATGATCGACGTTGCCTATCACGATGCGTTCCGGGTGATCGCGCACGCCGAGGGCCACCTCCCGCGGCTTCGCAACACTCGCCTGATCCTCATCGACGGCCCGGCCGGGTCAGGCAAGTCAACCCTGGCCAGCGCCCTCGTCACCCGTCGCCCCGATGCAGCGGTGGTCAACCTCGATGACCTCTACCCCGGCTGGGCCGGGTTGCCCGCGGTCTACCACCTACTGCCGCAATTGCTGCTCCCGATGGCGGCAGGTCAGCCCGGTCACTACCGCCACTACGACTGGTACGCCGGCAAGGCGACCCACTCCGTCGTCGTACCCCCCCGGCGGTTGCTGGTCGTGGAAGGCTGCGGGGCCGGGCTGGGACGTCTTGCCGCGTTGACCACCACCCTGGTGTGGGTCGAAGCACCGCGTTCGGTGCGGTGGGAGCGAGGTCGGGTGCGGGCCGGGAGCGAGAACGTCGAGAACTGGCGGCGCTGGTCGATTCAGGAGGATGTGATCCATGTGCGAGAGCGCACACGGGCACGGGCAGACCTCATCGTGACCAATCGTTGATCCGTGAGACCGCGCTTGAGACACCGTCCTCGGCCCTGGCCAGGTCAGCGATCCGCCGGGCATTCTCCGAGAACCGCCCACTCCTCAGTTCGTCGATCAGCACACCGAGTCGCTCGACGGACAACTGATGGCGGCGGATCCCTCGAGGCCCCACACCCAACTCGTGGAGGCGACGGGCCCAATAGGGCTGGTCGCCGATGTGGGCGACCGCCACCGAGGGAATCCCCGAACGTAGTGCGGCACCGGTGGTGCCGGCGCCGCCGTGGTGAACAACCCCGGCCATCCGGGGAAACAGCCACTCGTGCGGGAGGTGATCCACGAACAACACATCATCGGTCGAGGCCGCGGACAACCCCGCCATGCCCGAGTGCACGACTAGCCTCGTTCGGGTCCGCCTTCCCGCCTCGGCGATGACCTGGAGATCGGCCTCCGGAGTTCGGCTCGGCATGCTGCCGAAGCCCACGTACACAGGAGGTGGGCCCGCTGCCAGCCAGTCCTCGACCTCACTGGGTGCGGACCACTCCCCCACGATGGAGGAAGGAGTCCAATACCCGGTGACGACCTGGGTGGGCGGCCAGTCGTCGGGAGGCGGCACCACCACCGGGCTGGCCCCCAGCAGAGTGGGCGTCTCCAACACCGCACGAACGAACCCCTTGCGACCAGGCGGCGCCTCCCCCCAGGCCCTGGCCAACTCGTCACCAGCGAATGTGAACGCCCCCGCGGTCATCGCGAGCAGCAGTCGGGACGAACCCAGGTTGAGCCGACTTGACCTTGACCGCACCCATGGCTGCAGCGTGGCCGCCGGCGAGGCGGATGGCCGAATCGGCGACATCTGTGCGCACACGTGGCGCGCTCCGCTGCGTCTGGCCAGCATCGCCGCGCATTCCACGGTCAGGATGCCGCTGACGAACAGGTCGGCGGTTCCCTCCAACGGCGCCATCGCGCGGGCGTACGTCGAGGCACCCGACTTCATCAAAGCGGTGAGCCGCCGCAACTCTGTCACCGGGTTGTGGCTGGACTCTGCCAGCCAGCGCACGCCCAACTCCGAGGAGATCAACTCGGCCGACGTGACCGCGACCGAGCTGAACCTCAGACCGGCCGCGGTGATCAGCGGCTCGAAGTCGTCGCCGGCGATCACGGTGACGTCGTGGTCGGCAGCGAGACCGGCACCGAGCGCCACGATCGGCACCACGTCGCCGCGCGAGCCGGCCGCCAGCATCGAGATCCGCACCGCGCCATGCTGCCACGGCACCCGCCCTGGGGGTTCCTGGTCAGCCCCCGGAGCGGCTTGGTTCATGGCAAGGTGGCGCCATGAGCTTGAGCGGCGAAGAGTTCACCATCGAATCCCACGGATATCGCGCCGTGATCACCGAAGCCGGGGCCACCTTGCGGCTCCTGCAGCACGCTGGGCGAGATCTCATCGTGGGGCACGGGGCCGGCGAGATGGCCACTGCGGGGCGCGGCCAGCACCTGATCCCTTGGCCCAACCGGATCCGAGACGGTCGCTACACGTTCGCCGGACGCTCCTACCAACTACCGATCTCCGAACCAGCTCGCACCAACGCCAGCCATGGCCTGACCCGATGGGCAGCCTGGGTGGGGGTGCAAGAGTCCTCCGACTGCGTGCGGATGCTCTATCCGATGATGGCCCAGCCCGGATACCCCTGGGCGCTGGACCTAGCGGTCAGCTACCAGGTCGATGAGGACGGCCTGGCGGTGGTGGTGCAGGCCCACAACGTCTCCGACACGCCTGCGCCATTCGCCTACGGAGCGCACCCCTACCTCACCGCGGGCACCGAACTGATCGATGACGCGTGGCTGTGTTTCGCCGCCCGCGAGGAGCAGCTGGTCGATCCCGAGCGGATGCTGCCGACCGGTACCCGCCCGGTTGCGGGCACCGAGGCCGACTTCGCCACCGCCCGCCGAATCGGTGACCAGCGCCTCGACACCGCCTTCGGGCTCGATTCGCCGGCACGGGTGACCCTGCGCGATGACTCAGGTGTCGGTGTGGAGTTGTGGGGGGATGCATCGATGGGCTGGTTGCAGATCTACACCGCCGACAGCCCGCCTATCCAGCGCAGCGGCCTAGCCGTGGAACCCATGACCGCTCCCCCGGACGCCTTCAACTCCGGCACCGATCTGGTCGTGTTGCAGCCAGGGCAGCGTCACGCCTGTCAGTGGGGAATCAGGGCGCTGGGGTGAGCGGTGGCTCGGGCGGCGAGTGAGCTTCCAGGAGCGCCCTGAACTCGCGTACGGCGGAGGTCGCGGTCCGGCCATCGGAACCCTGCACCCCGAAGACGGCCAGCGTGGTGCCGTCGGAGAGGTCCAACTCGGCCCACGGAGCGCCGTGGCGCAATCGGAAATTGACCACCTGAGCCCACTCGAAGGTGCGGGTGCGATAGCCGTTGACCACGGTGACGTGGTCTGGCGCCGCGGTCAGACGCGATCGTGCCATCGCCCACCAGGCGAGGAACAACATGACGAACATGCCCACGATGGTCAGCCGTTGAGAGGTGGAGAAGTTCGCTCGGATGTGCGGTCCCCAGGCGATCCAGGCCACCGCGACCATCACGATCAACACACCGATCGCGATCAGCCCGGCAATGCGCGCCCCGACCGGGCGCCACGTGCGGGTCTCAGAGTCGGCAGGCATGGATATCGGTGAGCAGGATGCCGCGGGCACCCAGATCGAAGAGTTGATCCATGAGGCGTTGGGCGCCTTCGCGGGGCACCATCGAGCGGACCGCCACCCAGCCTTCGCGATGCAGGGGTGAGACCGTGGGCGACTCGATCCCCGGGGTGAGGGCGACGGCGGCCTCCACAGCCTCCAGGCGGATGTCGTAGTCCATCATCAGGTAGCCGCGCGCGACCAGGACTCCGTCGAGGCGTCGACGAAACACCTCGAAGCCTTCCGGCTGGGGCGACCCCGAACGGGTGATCAGCACCGCTTCTGATTCCAGGATCACCTCACCGAAGACCGCCAATCCGGCCTGTCGAAGGGTGCTCCCGGTCTCGACCACGTCGGCGATCACATCGGCCACCCCCAACTGGACCGAGGTCTCCACCGCGCCGTCGAGTCGGGTGACGCTGGCTTCGACGCCGTGGCGCTCCAGGTAGTCGGCCACCACGCCGGCGTACGACGTGGCGATGCGACGCCCCTGGAGATCGGCAATCGAGGATGCGGTCCCGGGGCGGGCGGCGAAGCGGAACCGCGAGCGACCGAAGCCCAGCGGCAGTACCTCGTCGGCCTTGGCGCCGGAGTCCAAGAGCAGGTCGCGTCCGGTGATTCCGACGTCGAGTTGGCCTTGGCCCACATAGACCGCGATGTCTCGAGGGCGCAGATAGAAGAACTCCACCCCGTTGTCGGGGTCGCTGTGGGTGAGATCCTTGGGGTCGTGTCGTTGGCGGTAGCCGGCCTCACGGAGCATGTCGGAGGCCGATTGGGCCAGCGCGCCCTTGTTGGGCAGAGCGATCCGCAGCGGGCGCGGATCTGCTTGTTGAACCGCTGCCGGTTGAACGGTGTCTTCTTCGGGGGTTTCCACGGGGCTCATGCCTGTCCTAGAGGTGTTGGTAGACGTCTTCGAGGGAGATCCCGGCCGCCAGCATCAGCACCTGGGCGTGGTAGAGCAGTTGGCTGATCTCCTCGGCGGCGCGGTCGTGGCCCTCATGCTCGGCGGCCATCCAGGCTTCGGCCGCCTCTTCGACCAGCTTCTTGCCGATGGCGTGCACGCCGGCGTCGAGCGCGGCCACGGTGCCGGACCCATCGGGGCGAGCCGTCGCCTTGTGCGACAACTCCAGCCACAACTCCTCGAACGTCTTCACGGGGGTCAAGCCTAGGCCCCACCGGACACGACCCGGTCGGGCGGCGACATGTGGACACCCAACCGAACTGGTCGGGCGGCAAGACCACACCGCCGCCCGACCAGAACGCACCCTCAGACGGTCTCGGGGACAGGAGCTTCCTGAGATGCCTTCGCTGCCCGCAGCCAGACCACGAAGCCCCAGATCACGAAGCCGGCGTAGAAGAGGTACATCGTCGCGGTCGGGTAGTAGCCGGCCTTGATCAGACTGGTCACGCCGACGACATCGACCAGGATCCAGATCAGCCAGAACTCCACCCAGCCGCGGGCCATGCCGTACGTCGCCAGGATCGATCCGATCAGGATCCAGGCCTCGGTGGCCGGCCCCCAGGAGCCGAGCGCGGTCACGATCCAGTAGGCCAGGCCGTAGCCGACCACGGCCATCACCAGCAGTTGGATCCGTTCCTTGGTGTTGGCCCAACGCGGAGTGATGGCGCCACCGTCCGCGGCTCCACCGGCCTTGCGGGCCTGGCTCCACTTCCACCAGCCGTAGACCGCCAGGGCGGCGAAGAAGATCTGGCGCCCCGCCTGACCCCACAAGGGTTCGGTGGCCACGCCGGACAACTGGCCCGAGGCGAACACCGTGAACAACAAGACATTGCCGACCAGGCCGACCGGCCAAGCCCACACGAGGCGACGCATCCCGAGGATGGCGCTCGCCAATCCGAACAGGTTCCCGATCACTTCGGGAACACGAAGCCCGGTGCTCCCAACAGGGATGACACCGTGCAACAACCAATCAAGCATTTCTCCGACCTTCCGCCGAGTTGTGGATTTTTGCGGCCCGTGCCGTGGAGGCGCGAGCCGAGTCGGGGGATTCTCGGAGTGAGCCGTGACTTGGCAGCGAAGTGAGATCCACCCCGGGGCCGGGTCGTCGGCACACTCCGGGGGACCATGACGGGTCACGATGCACGGCATAGCCGGGCATCACAGACCCTGCGTGCACTTCCCATCCGGACTTTGACCGTCGGTCCAGGAATCTCACCTGATCAACCGGTCACTGGCTGTGACCGGGTCGCGGACTTTACCGCCGGTGCGGAATTTCACCGCCCCCAGAGCACGCGAGTTGTTACTCGTCGCAGGTAAGGGTGCCACATCCGGCCAGGATGCGTCTCGCGCATGCCCCGTGACCTGAGCCACGTCAGGCGCAACGAGTCACCACGGACGCCGCTAGCAGTTCAGGTGCGAAGCGGTGGCGACTTGGGCCATGTCGCGCAACGACGTCACCATGAGGTCGGGGTCCGGGGCCGCGAACACCGCGCTCCCGGCCACGAAGACATCGGCGCCGGCTTCGGCGCAGCGGGCGATGTTGTCCGCCGAGACGCCACCGTCGACCTGGATCCAGATGTCGAGGCCGTGACGGTCGGCCATCTGCCGGGCGCGACGCACTTTGGGGAGACACACGTCGAGGAACTTCTGGCCGCCGAAGCCGGGCTCGACGGTCATGATCAGCACCATGTCGAGTTCGCTCAGAAGGTCCTCGTAGGGCTCGATCGGGGTCGCCGGCTTCAGCGCCATGCTGGCCCGGGCGCCGAGCGCACGGATCTGGCGGGCCAGGCGGATCGGGGCCTGGGCGGCTTCGACGTGGAAGGTGACGCTGGCGGCTCCCACCTCGGCGTACGCCGGCGCATGGCGGTCGGCGTCGTCGATCATCAGGTGACAGTCCAGGGGTTGGTCGGTGATCTTGCCGATCGCCTCGACCATGGACAGACCGAAGGTGAGGTTGGGCACGAAGTGGTTGTCCATCACGTCCAGATGCACCATGTCGGCGCTGGGGATGCGGGCGACTTCTTCGCCCAGATTGGCGAAGTCGGCATTGAGGATGCTGGGGGTGATCTGGATGCCCATGGTGGGGCCATCCTAGGCAACTCGGTGCCTAGCGGCGTTGAAGCAGGGCGTAGAACATCGCGTCGCTCTGATGGCGGTGCGGCCACAGTTGCACGGCCCCAGACATCGATGCTTCGGAATCGGGTGGCCCCTGGATCGGCACTAGGCCTACGTCGTCGCGACCGGCCAGGACCGAGGAGACAACCCCGCTGGTCTCGGCCAGCACCGGTGAGCAGGTCGCATAGACCAACAGACCGCCGGGTCTGAGAAGGTCGAGGCCGCTGTCGAGCAATCGGCGTTGGAGGTCGGTCAGGATCTCCAGATCCTCAGGCGTGCGCCGCCAGCGGGCCTCGGGGCGGCGGCGCAGCGCGCCGAGACCGGTGCACGGCGCGTCGAGAAGCACTCGGTCGAACGATCCCTCGGCGAAGGGAGGCTGAGTGCCGTCGGCGCAGATGACATGGCCGGGAAGGCGGCCCAGGGCGCCGGAGACCAGGTGCGCCCGGTGCGGGGCGAGTTCGGCGGCAACCAGGGTGACGCCGCGCTGAGCAGCGATCGCCGCCAGAAGCGCCGCCTTGCCGCCCGGACCAGCGCATAGATCCAGCCACCGCTGGTCGACTCCGTCCAGGCTCGCCTCTGCCAGCGCCAAGGCCACCACTTGAGAGCCGGCATCTTGGACCCCGGCGCGCCCTTGGGCGACCGCCGGGACCGCTGCAGGGTCGCCTTGGGCCAAGGTCACCCCGAGCGGGCTGATGGTGGGCTCCCCGCCTAGTTCGCCGACGGTGCTCAACCCTGGTCGAGCCACCAGCGTGACCCGTGGACTCTGGTTGTCGGCAGCCAGCAGGTCGGCCAGTTCGTCGCGCCGGTCACCTAACGCCTCGGCCAGCGATTCCACCACCCAGCGAGGATGCGAGTGGACCACGCAAAGGTGCCCGATCGGGTCCTCGGCGCGGTCAGGGGCGACGCGCCGCACCCACTCCTCCAAGGAGTCCGCGGCGACAGTGCGCAGCACGGCGTTGACGAAACCAGCCGGGCGATGCCCGATGCGCTTGCGGGTGATGTCCACGGTGGTCGACAGTGCCGCGTGGGCCGGAACCCGCATCGCCAGCAGTTGGTGAGCCCCCATCCGCAATGCATCGCGCACGGGCGGATCGAGATCGCGGCTCACCGTCGCGTCGATGATGGCGTCATAGGTGCCGAGGCCGCGCAAGGTGCCGGCGACCACAGCGGTGGCCAGGGCCGCGTCCCGACCACCCAGCCTGCGGGCGCGCAGCGTGCGGGCCAGAGCCAAGTTGGCATAGGCACCCTTGTCGGTGCAGTCGCGGATCACGTCGTACGCCGCGAGCCGGGCCCGATCACTCACAGAAGTGGTTCCTGGTGGTTGGGAGGTCACCGGTCATGAGAACGCCTCGCCGGTGTCGAGGCGCACACCACGAGCCCAGTCAGCTGCCGCCATCATCGGTTTGCCGAACGCTTTGACCTGGCCCAGCGCCACCGCATGAGTGGCCGTGCCCACCACGACCGCTCGTTTGTCGGCACGGATCTCACCCGGAGCCAGCGCTTCATCCGCGACAGCCGTGACCGGGCCCAGCTTGAACCGCTCACCCCGGAACTCACACCACGCGCCTGGTTCGGGGGTGCAGGCGCGGATCTGGCGATCGATGGCGAAGGCGGGCACGCGCCAGCTGACCCGGGCGTCTGCGACCCCGATCTTGGGCGCCAGGCTGACCCCGTTCTCGGCTTGTGGCAGGCCGTGCAAGGTGCCGCTCTCGATGCCGTCGAGGGTGCTCACCAACAGCCCCGCACTGCCCTGGGCAAGGCGTTCGAACAGATCTCCGGCGGTATCGGTGGGCCGGATCGACTCGGTCATGACCGCGTACATCGGCCCGGCGTCGAGTTCCTCCACGAGTGCGAATGTGGTGGCTCCGGTGACGTCGTCCCCGGCCCACAGCGCCCGCTGGACCGGGGCCGCACCGCGCCAGGCCGGCAACAGGGAGAAGTGCAGGTTGACCCACCCGTATCGCGGGATCCGAAGCGCGCTGGTCGGCACTAGCGCGCCGTAGGCCACCACGGGAGCGCAATCGGGCGCCAGGTCGCGCAGACGTTGCTGGAAGTCCTCGTCACGCGGATGAGCCGGCTTCAAGACCTCGATCCCCAACTCCGCAGCCCGAGAGGCCACCGGTGAGGGGGTCAACCGACGTCCGCGGCCACTGGGAGCGTCCGGCCGGGTGATCACGGCCAGCACATCGTGGTCGCTGTCGAGGATCGCCTCGAGGGAGGGAAGGGCGACCTCGGGGGTGCCTGCGAAGACGAGCCGCACTAGAGGCCCAGCCCTCGGGTCGCGTGGGGGCTGATGCGCACCGCCGGCGTCGGCTCCCCGAACCACTCCGCCGCCCTGATCATCCGCATCGCCTCGCGGCGCGCTTCGCGGTCGAGACGATCGATGAACAACACCCCGTCGAGGTGGTCGGTCTCGTGCTGAATGGCTCGGGCCAACAATTCGGTGCCCTCGATGGCCACCGGTTCGCCGTGCATCGTGAAACCCTTGGCCACCACACCGAAGGCCCGTTTGGTGTCGGCGGTGATCCCGGGGAGGGACAGGCAGCCCTCCGGCCCCTCTTGCTCCTCCTCGGAGAGGTCCAACACCGGGTTGATCAAGTGGCCGAGTTTGCCGTCGACGTACCAGGTGAAGACGCGCAGTCCCACGCCGATCTGAGGTGCGGCCAAGCCGGCCCCGGGCGCCTCCAGCATGGTGTCGGTCAGGTCGGCGACCAGGGTCCGCAACTCCTTGTCGAAGACGGTGACCTCGTCGGCGCGGGTGCGCAGGACCGGGTCACCGAAGAGTCGGATCGGTTGCACGGGCACAGACGGGCTCCTGGTAGCGGGCGGGTGGTCAAGTCTAGGACGCGTTAGGTGATCCGGATCGGGTCGACCTGCACCC
>CALMLL010000111.1 GCA_937868075.1 uncultured Marmoricola sp.
TGCACATCGAGCGGGAGTTGGCGCCCTACGTCATTTATGGCGAGGACCCCATCGCTCGTGCACTCGACAAGATCACCGCCAACCAATCCCGCTTCGTCTTCGTGGTCTCCGAGCACGGCCATCTCCAAGGCGTTCTCACCGACGGTGATTTCCGTCGTTGGGTCAGCACCCACCCCAACGCCGCCCTCGACGTATCGACACTCACCGTCGCGAACCGCAACTACCGCAGTGCTCGTGAAGGCACCGCACCGGTGGAGATCCAGCGACTGTTCGCCGGGGGAATCGACCACATCCCGCTCGTGGACGAGCACGGTCACCTGCGAGCCATGGCCGTCAATCGCCGGGACCGGGTGGCGGTCGGCCGACACGTGGTCGCCAGCGATGCCCCTGTTGTGATCATCAGCGAGATCGGGATCAACCATCAGGGCTCGGTCGACTTCGCCAAGGAGTTGGTGGACCGCTCGGTCGCAGCTGGTGCCGACGTGGTGAAGTTCCAACTGCGCGACATGGACGCGTTGTATCGGCAGGGTTCCTCGGGCAGTGCCGGGGAGGACCTCGGCCCGCAGTATGTCCTGGATCTCCTCGCCAAATACAACCTCACCGCCGACCAGTTGTTCGACGTCTTCGATCACTGTCGTGATGTCGGTGTCGAGGTCATGTGCACCCCGTGGGACCCGCCGAGCGTCGACAAACTCGCCGAATACGGCATCGGAGCCTTCAAGGTCGCCTCCGCCGACATGACCAACCACGCCCTGCTGACTCACATGGCGGGCCACGGCATCCCAATGCTCGTCTCCACGGGTATGTCGACAGAGACCGAGATCGTGGAGACTGTCGGCTTGCTGGGCTCGCTCGGGACCGCGTTCGCGCTGTTGCACTGTCAGTCGACCTACCCGGCCCCCTTCAAGGACATCAACCTTCGTTACCTCACTCGCCTCGCCGAAATCGGGCGCTGTCCAGTGGGTTACTCCGGCCACGAGCGCGGTTTCCACATCCCGGTCGCGGCCGTGGCCATGGGCGCCAAGATCGTCGAGAAGCACTTCACCACCGACCGCGGACTGGAAGGCAACGACCACAAGGTCAGCCTCCTGCCCGACGAGTTCGCCGAGATGGTGGTGCGCATCCGTGAGGTCGAGGATTCACTGGGCAGTGCTGAGCCACGCGGGGTCTCCACCGGGGAGATGATGAACCGCGTCAACCTCGCCAAGTCGCTGGTAGCGGCCTTGCCCATCGCGGTCGGCGACACCATCACCGCCGATGCTGTGGACATCAAGTCCCCCGGGCGCGGCCTCCAGCCCAACGCCTACGCCACTCTGATCGGGCGCACCTCGCGGCGAGCCTTGTCCACCGGTGACTTCTTCTACGCCACCGACCTCAGCGACGACGTCGCCCAAGGTCGCCACTACCGTTTCCGCCGCCCGTGGGGTCTCCCGGTCCGCTATCACGACTACGCGGAGTTGCTCAGCGGCACCAACCCGGACTTCTTGGAGTTCCATTTCTCCTACAAGGACCTCGACCTCGATCCGGCACAGGTCTTCGCCGACCTCGACGAACCGCTGCCGATGAGTTTCGCCTGCCACTCCCCCGATCTGTTCGCCGGCGACTTCCTGCTCAACCTCGCCTCGGACAACCAGGCTCACTGGGAGCGCTCGGTGCGGGAACTGCAGCGGGTCGTGGACACCACGCGCTCGATGCGCCAGTACTTCGCCAGTGATCAGGCACCGGTCGTGATCGCCTCGTTGGGTGGTTTCACGACCGATCGACACCTGCACAAGGATGACTTGACCGCGCTCTATGAACGGGTCGCCGAGGGGCTCAAGCAGATCGACGACTCCGGCGTACGCCTCTGCGCGCAGACGCTGCCTCCCTTCCCGTGGTACATGGGTGGGCAGTTGTACTGCAACCTCTTCGTCAACCCGGTCGACACCGCCGAGTTCGCGGCTACGTATGACCGACGACTGGTCTTCGACGTGTCCCACTCCAAACTCTCTGCCACGTTCTTGGGCATGCCTTTCGAGGGCGCGACGGCCCTGCTCGCGCCCCACACCGAGCACCTGCACCTGGTCGATGCGACTGGTGTCGACGGCGAAGGTGTGCAGGTCGGCGACGGAGAGATCGACTGGCCCACCTTGGCCCATCAACTCGATCTCCTGGCGCCCGGCGTCGGCTTCATCCCCGAGATCTGGCAGGGTCACGTCAACAACGGCGAAGGCTTCTGGACGGCCCTTGAGCGTTTGGAGCAGTGGTTGTGAGCCGCCGGGTGGTGCTCTGGGTGATCCCCGTCGGTGACCTCGGCGGCGTGGCCCGCCATGCCCTCGACGTCGCCCGCGAGTCCATCCCCGGCTGGGACATTGTCTTCCTGGTCCCAGATGGCACCATCGCTACGGCCCTCCTGGCCCTGGGCGCGACTGTGGATGTCGCCGCCATCGGTCCGAAGGTCGGCGTGAAGACCTCCCTGCGCGCGATGCGTCAGGCCCTGAAACGCTGGCAGCCCGCCGTGGTCCACACGCATCTGGCCTACGCCGACCTGTTGGGTGCGATCACCAAACCGACTTGTGGAACGGCCTTGGTGACTACTGAACACGGCATCGCCGACGATGATCTGATCTATCACCGCTCCAGTGCCAAGTCGGCGGTCAGCGCTCGCATGCACCGGCTCCGTCTGCAGCGTGTCGACTCTTTCATCGCCGTAGCCGAGGCCACGCTCGAGGTGGCCCGACGCAAGTGGGCGCTGCGGCCTGGGCTGCCGGCCCGGGTGATCTACAACGGCATCGACCGGCCGGCGACCGTCGAACCCGAGGCCGGTCTGCACGTGGTGTCGTTGGCGCGGTTCGCCCCGGAGAAACGGCTCGACAGCCTCGTCCGTGGGTTCGCCACGTTGAGTCGGACGCACCCGGAAGCAACTCTCACCTTGGCCGGGATAGGCCCCTTGCGCGAGCAGACCGAGTCACAGGTCGCGGCACTCGGCCTGTCCGGCCGCGTCTCCTTCCCGGGGTACGTCGACGCCGCCGAACTCCTGCAGCGAGCACATGTCCTGGCCCAACTATCCGTCTTCGAGAACTGCTCGTACTCGCTGCTCGATGCCGTCGTGCACGGGGTGGGCGTGGTCGCCTCCCCGGTGGGCGGCAACCCGGAGATCCTGCCG
>CALMLL010000112.1 GCA_937868075.1 uncultured Marmoricola sp.
CCCACGAAGGAGACCTCTCTCATCGACCTGACCGTGTGTGGCGAACACTACTACTCTCACGGGGTCGTGGGTGGTGCAGGGCGGGCAACCAATCCCATGTCTTCAAGTCGTTACAACGGCCCGAGCCGCGGGTAGGTTCCCGCTGTGGCATATCTCGACACCGCCAGCACAGAACCGCTGCATCCAGCGGGCCGTCGTGCAATGGAGAGTGCCCTCGACCTCCTCGGTGATGTACGCCGGATCCACCACTCGGCTCGACAGGCTCGGATGGTCCTCGACAACGCCCGAGACGTGGTCGCCGACACCCTGGGAGTGCGTGCCGACGAGGTCACATTCACCTCCTCGGGCACCGATGCCGTGCACCGTGGCCTGCTGGGACTGCACGCCGGCACCCGACGTCACCGACCCGGACTCGTGCTTGGCGCCGCCGAGCACGCCAGCGTCCGTCACGCGGTCGCCTGGTCCGCAGCCCCGCAGGCCGAAGCACGTGTCGACAGCGACGGCGTACTCACCGTGGACAGCGCGCTCGAGGCAGTGGCGCGATGCCCCGGGCAGGTAGGGGTCATCGCCGTGCAGGCGGCCAACCACGAAGTGGGCACGGTTCAACCCGTGGCCGAGATCGCGGACGCGACCGGGCTTCCGCTCTTCGTCGATGCCTGCGCCTCCATGGGACGTCTGCCGCTGCCCTCCGGGTGGGCGGTTGCCGCCGGATCTGCCCACAAGTGGGGTGGGCCCGCCGGGGTCGGCGTCATGGTGGTGCGCAAAGGCGCCCGATGGCGCGCCGCACTGCCCGGCGACGACCGCGCCGACCCGCGTAGCGTCGGGTTCGAGAACGTTCCGGCGATCTTTGGTGCGGCAGCAGCCCTCCAAGCCGTCTGGGCCGACGCCGCCGACACCGATCGCCGCCAACGACACCTCACTGACCTCCTGCGCGGCCGCCTCGCCCAGATCCCCGACACCGACGTCGTCGGCCACCCCATCCAGCGGCTACCCCACCTGGTCACAGCCTCGTTCTTGTACGTCGACGGAGAGGCCCTCGTGGTCGAGTTGGACCGCGCCGGGTTCGCGGTCGCCAGCGGCTCGGCCTGCGCGGCCTCGACCCTCGAACCGAGTGCGGTGCTGGCCGCCATGGGAGCCCTGACCCACGGCAATATCCGGGTATCACTCACCAGGGACACCACCGAGGCCGACGTCATCGGCCTCGCCGACGCGATCACCGACCTGGTCCCCCGCCTGCGTGCTCGGGTGGGGTTGTGAACACCGTCCTGGACTGCCTGGGCAAACCCTGCCCGGCCCCCGTGATCGAACTGGCTAGGGCCATCGGAACGTGTGAGGTGGGCGCCAGCCTCGTGGTGCTGGCAGATGATCCGGCTGCCGCCTATGACATCCCTGCCTGGTGCCGCATGCGCGGGCAGGAGTTCGTTGGATGCACCGAGATCGACGGCCGTCCGGCCTACGAGGTACGCCGACTGAGTTGATGGCGACCGCTGCGGCTCAGCGCAGGTGCTGGGCCACCTCGTCGGCGGCCTCGTCGCCGTAGGTCTTGCGGACGCGGCCGACGAACTGGGCATTGGTGAAGGAGTACTCCTGGGTGCCGACGCTCTCCACAACGTAGGCCGCAAGGGTGCAGCCGACCTGCCCGGCACGCTCCAGCGAGGAGCCCCACTCCAAGGCGGCGAGGAAGCCTGCCCGGAAGGCGTCCCCCACACCCGTGGGCTCGAGGGCCTCGACCTCACACGCGCGCACCACGACGGGTTCGCGACCAGCCTGCTCGATGCGGACCCCCGCGGCCCCCATGGTGACCACGTGGGTGGCCACTCGCGAACCGACCTCCTCATGGCTCCAGCCGGTCTTCTGCTCGATCAGATGCGACTCGTACTCGTTGCTGAACAACACGTGGGCGCCGTCGACCAAGCCGCGGATCAGGTGACCATCACCGAAGGCGAGCTGTTGGCTGGGGTCGGCGATGAAACGGTATCCGCGCTGGCGGCACTCCTGGGTGTGCCGGGACATCGCCGTGGGGTCGTCGGGACCGATCAGCACGTAGTCGGGTTCGCCGACGCGAGCCGCGATAGGCGCCAACTCGATCATCTGTGCTTCGGTCATGGCACCGGGATAGAAGCTGGCGAACTGGGCCATGGTGGTGTCGGTCGTGCAGACGAAGCGGGCGGTGTGGCGGGTCTGGGAGACGTGGACCGATCCGCAGTCCACGCCATGGCGCTCCAACCAGGAGCGGTACTCGGCGAAGTCCTCCCCCACGGCTGCGACCAAGACCGGCCGCAACCCCATGCGGGCCAGGCCGAAACTGATGTTGGCCGCACAACCGCCGCGCCGGATATCGAGGTCGTCGACGAGGAAGCTGACCGAGAGTTTGTCGAGTTGCTCGAGCACGAGTGAGTCGGCGAACTTCCCACCGAAGGACATCAAGTGGTCGGTGGCGACCGATCCGGCAATCAACAGCGACATATGGCTACTTCCGTCTCGGGTGCGGGCCAGCGAAAACACTACCGGTAGGTACTCCTGGGAGTACCCAGCAGTAATCCTTACCGTCGACTCATGACTCGTTCCGCGTACGACGATCTCGACTCCACGACGACGATGCGCGCCGACGCCATTGCCGCGGCCAGCCATCTGCAGTGGCCCGTCGCCCCCTCAGCAAGCATTCGTTTCGAGGACTACCCCCAAGACCGTGCCAAACCGCAATTGAGCGTCTCGGATGCGGCCGCACGGCTGGCCAGTGCCCTGCATCTTCACCTGGACTGACCGGTCCCCCCCTCCGATCCCCCGGTCAGTCACACCGATGGCCCGGTTCCTGCTTTCGCGGAAACCGGGCCATCGCTGTCGTTGGGGCCGACCGAGTGCTTAGTGGAAGCTGTCTCCACAGGCGCAGGACCCGGTGGCATTGGGGTTGTCGATGGTGAACCCCTGCTTGTCGATGGTGTCGGCGAAGTCGATGGTGGCCCCGTTGAGGTAGGGGACGCTCATCCGGTCGACCACGACGGCCACGCCATCGAAGTCGGTCACCTGGTCACCGTCGAGGGTGCGCTCGTCGAAGAAGAGTTGGTAGCGCAGGCCCGAGCAGCCGCCCGGCTGGACCGCGATGCGCAACTGGAGGTCGTCGCGGCCCTCCTGCTCGAGGAGGCTCTTCACCTTGGCGGCCGCAACCGGACTCAGGTTGATGCCGTCGGTGCGGGTGGTGGCGCTGGTCTCGACCTGCTCGGTCATGGTGCTCCCGGGGTGTGCGTAAGGGGGTCTTGAGGTGCTCAATGGTCGCACATCGGTGGTTATTCCCTCATCGCGCGGCCACCCCAGGTGCGAGCCACTCGTGCGGCCAGCTCCGCCAAGGCATCAGCGGGTTCGGTCAGGGCGCGCTCCTCCCCCACCAGATCGACCAGGGAGTACGCCGACTCGATCCCCAGCGCTCGCATCTCCCGTGAGCCGACGAGCACTCTGCCGGCCAACGCGATGCAGGGGCGCAGCGCGGCATTGGCGATCTCCGCCACGCCGTAGGGCACCTTGCCCGCGCGCGAGGAGAAGTCGAAGGCACCCTCCCCGGTGACCACGACGTCGGCAGCCGCCGCCGCATCCGCCAAACCAGTCACCGCGGCCACCAGGCCGATCCCCGACTGTCGGGTCGCCCCGAGCACCATCAGCGCGTAGCCGAGTCCCCCCGCGGCTCCGGCCCCTTTGGCTGCGGCCAGTTTCCGGTCAGCCACCGCTGCGAATTCGCCCAGCCACCCGTCGACCACGATCAGGCGATCCTCCTGGATCCCCTTTTGCGGACCGAACGCCTTCGTCGCTCCGAACAGCCCGGTCAGCGGGGAGTCCACGTCGCAGGCAGCGATCAGTTCGACCCCGGCCAGCGCTTGGCGGGCCATGGCCAGGTCCAGATCGGCGATCCCGGCCAGGCCTGCCGGACCGCCGGCCAGGTCGGCAGTGGTGCTGGTGGCCCCCAGGGCGTGGAGCATGCCGGCCCCACCGTCGTTGACCGCCGTGCCACCCAGACCGACCACGATCCGACGTACTCCCGTGGTGGCCGCCAGCAGGAGGAGTTGGCCGACCCCGCGACTCGAACCGTGCTCGGGATCGCGGTGATCCGGCCCGGTCAGATGCAGCCCGACCGCCTCGGCAGATTCGAGATAGATGGTGTCCCCGACTCGCAGCATCGTCGCCGCTGTGGAGGCCCCATAGGGATCGTCCACGTCCGCCACCACCAGGTCGCCCCCGAGGGTGGCCCTCAGGACATCGACGAAGCCCGGACCCCCGTCTGCCATCGGAATCAGGTCGACCTCATCCTCAGGGCAGGTCCGTTGCCACCCGCCGGCGATCGCCTCCGCTGCCTGGACTGCACTCAGAGTCCCCGCGAACTTGTCCGGAGCGATCAGGATCCGCATGGAGGCATCCTGCCGCCTCCCACGGCGCGGCTCACTCGCACCCTGCTCCTAGGATGGCCGCCATGACATCTGTGGACCTGCGGTTGCTGCCGTTGGGGCGGGGCATCGACCCCGCCTCCGAGCGCGGTGTCGACTGCCCTGGGGACCTTCCACCGGTCTCCGACCCCGACCTCGTAGCCCGCGCCTGGGCAGCCAAGAACGCGCTGGGCGAGCGGTTGTTCGTGCTGGGTCACCACTACCAGCGTGACGAAGTGATCCAGTTCGCCGACGTCACCGGGGACTCCTTCAAGTTGGCCCGCGACGCTGCCGGGCGCCCCGACGCCGAGTTCATCGTGTTCTGCGGGGTCCACTTCATGGCCGAGTCCGCGGACATCCTCACCTCCGCGGACCAACAGGTGATCCTGCCCGATCTGGCCGCAGGGTGCTCCATGGCGGACATGGCCCGCCTGGCCCAGGTCGAGGACTGCTGGGAGGCGTTGGAGGAGGCCGAGATCGCCGCCAGCGTCGTACCAGTCACCTACATGAACTCCTCGGCCGACATCAAAGCCTTCTGCGGCAAGCGCGAGGGCGTGGTGTGTACGTCGAGCAACGCCCAAGCGACGCTCGAGTGGGCCTTCGAGCAGAAGCCCGACGCCAAGATCCTCTTCCTGCCCGACCAGCATCTTGGCCGCAACACCGCGGTCCTTCAGTTGGGTCTGTCGCTGGAGGACTGCGTCGTGTGGAACCCGCTGAAGCCCATGGGCGGGCTCACCGTGGCGCAACTGCGCGCCGCGAAGATGATCCTGTGGCAGGGCCACTGCTCGGTGCACGGGCGGTTCTCCGAACACGTGGTCGACGAACTGCGCGCCGCAGACCCCGACATCAAGATCCTGGTGCACCCCGAGTGTCGCCATGAGGTCGTGCTCAAGGCTGACCTGGTCGGATCGACCGAGTTCATCATCAAGACCATCGAGGCAGCCCCCTCGGGCACCTCGTGGGCCATCGGCACCGAACTCAACCTGGTCCAGCGCCTGGCCCGCCAACACCCGGACAAGAAGATCGTCTTCCTGGACAAGACCGTCTGCTATTGCGCGACGATGAACCGCATCGACCTTCCCCATTTCGTCTGGGCCTTGGAGAATCTCGTCCAGGGCAACGTCGTCAACGTGATCCGAGTCGACCCGGACACCGAACACTGGGCGAAGGTCGCCCTGCAGCGCATGCTCGATCTGCCCGGCAAGTCGCACCGCGACTAGCACCGACACCACCCGAAGGAACCGACCATGTTGTGGCGCAAGCCCAAGAGCGAGGGCACCGTAGCCTCCACGACCGCGACCGGCGGCGGTAAGGGGCGTCCGACGCCCACTCGCAAGGAGGCCGAGGCCGCGGCCAAGGCACGCGCCCGCGGCACCGCTTCGGGGACCAGCAAGCAACAGCGAGCACAGCGCGCCGCGATGGGTGCCCGTGCCCGTCAGGGCATGCGCAACGGGGAGGAGAAGTACCTCCCCGAGCGCGACAAGGGTCCGGTGCGCCGCTTCATCCGCGACTGGCTCGACTCGCGGTTGAGTTTCTTGGAGTTCTTGTTGCCGGCGCTGATCCTGGTGATGGTGCTCTCGCTGAGCAGCACCCGCAGCATCCAGACGGTCGGCAACACCCTCTACTCGATCCTGTGGCTGCTGGTCATCATCGACGTCGCCTGGATGTTCTTGCGCCTCAGTGGCGAACTCAAGCGTCGCTTCCCCGAGCACGACACCCGGGGATGGCGGTTCTACAGCCTGATGCGGTGCATGCAGTTGCGACCGCTGCGCATCCCCAAGCCCCAGGTCAAGCTGTTCCAGTCGCTTCCCGACACCTACCGCTGAGGGCGGTGCGGCACTGACCGGGATCCTCTAGCCGGCCGCCAAGGACATCGGTCCATAGACGAGGCGTTCGTCCTCGAACAGCGTCACCGCGGTGACTCCCCGCTCGGCGAGGTCGGACCAGAACTCCCCTAGCCAGGACTCCGCATCAGCGCGCGTGGGGAACTCCTGGCGCTGCGAATCGGCCGGGGCCGAGCCAGCGGCGAACTCGTGTTCCCACCACCAGGCAGACATCAGGCTTCCTTGACGTCCGGCTTCACGAACGGCGGACGGGTGACCAGGAAGATCTCCGGGCGACCGCGCACGTCGACGATCACTTCGGCACCCTCCTGGATCTGGTGATTGATCAACGCCATCGCGACGCCCTTCTTGAGGGTCGGCGAGAACGTCCCACTCGTGACCTCCCCGGCCGCGAAATCGCGGGTCAGCATCACCCGCATGTGCGGACGCGGAATGCCACGCCCCGTGGCCACCAGTCCACGGAGCACGACCATCGGGCCGGCAGCCTTCTCCTTCTCCAGCGGCTCCTTGCCCCAGAACGTCGGCTTGGCCCATCCGACCGCCCAACCCAGGCGGGCCTGGACCGGGGTCACCGTCGGGGAGATGTCCTGACCGTGCAGTGGATAGCCCATCTCGGTGCGCAAGGTATCGCGAGCACCCAGTCCCACCGGCACGATCCCGAACGGCTCCCCCGCCTTCATGAGGGCATCCCACAGCGTCCCCGCAGCCGCGTTGGCGATGATGATCTCGTAGCCGCGTTCGCCGGTGTAACCGGTGCGGCACACCACGGCCAACTCGTTGTCGAAGGGGTGCTGGACGAACGACATGTAGTCGTGGCCCACCGGGAAGCCAAGAGCCGCCAGGACCTCATCGGATTTCGTTCCCTGCACCGCGATCACCGCATGCGTGGTGTGGTGGTCGGTCATGGTGACCGAATCCGGCTTGCCTGCACTCAGTCGGCGTACGACCTCGGCGGTGTTGGCGGCGTTGGGTACGAGCAGCAGGTGATCATCGTCGAGGAGGTAGACGATCAGGTCATCGATGATCCCGCCGGTCTCAGGGTCGCAGCACAGGGTGTACTGCGCTTTCCCATTGCCGACCTTGCCCAAGTCGTTGGTCAAGCAGGCATTGATGTACTCATAGGCACCATCGCCGCGAACCACCACTTTGCCCAGGTGGGAGACATCGAAGACACCGACGCTGCTGCGCACCGCAGTGTGTTCCTTGACGACGCCGGTGGGGTACTCGAGGGGCATCTCCCACCCGCCGAATTCGGCGAACTTGGCTCCCAAAGCGACGTGTCGATCGTGAAGTGGTGAATGCTGCAAAGCCATGTGCGCAACCTACCGGTTGCGGTTCTCCGCCGACACACAGCGGTCTTCGGCGCAGCCAATTACAGTGGTGCCCCGTGACCACCTTCACCGTTCGCCAGGGCAACCCGGCCACGTCACGTGCCGACGTGGTGGTCGTGGGCGTGCTGAGCGCGTCACAAGGTCCCATGTTGGCACCCGGAGCCGAGACGATCGGCGCCGCATGGGGCCGCAAGAGCACCTCGTTGCTGGCCTCCATGGGCATGACGGGCAAGCCCGGTGAGTCGGTCCGGTTGCCGAGCGCAGGCACGATCTCCTCACCCATGCTCCAGTTGGTGGGTCTCGGCGACGAGGTCACCCCGGACGGCGTACGCCGTGCGGCCGGGGTCGCGGCCCGCAACATCGGCAACGCCGCCTCGGTGGCACTGGCTCTTCCCGCCACCTCGATCGACCTGGTCTCGGCGGCGGCCGAGGGATTCCTCTCCGGTGGCTATCGATACAAGAAGAGTGGTGACGCGGTCTCTGAAGTCGCCCTGCTCACCCCGCTTGGGCGTCAAAGCGTTGCCAAGCAGCGCGTGGCAGAAGTCCGTGTGGTGGCCGACCTCGTCAACCAGGTCCGGGACTGGATCAACACTCCCCCCAACCTGTTGCGCCCGCCCGACTTCGCCACGGCGGTCACCGCCTTCATCGACGACGACACCCCGGCCCATGTGACCTACGAGGTCTTCGACGAGATCGCGCTGGGCGAACTCGGCTGTGGCGGCATCCTGGCGGTGGGTCGGGGTTCGAGCGCACCGCCACGCCTGGTGAAGATCAGTTACGCACCACCCACTGCGACCACCCACGTGGCTCTCGTCGGCAAAGGGATCACCTTCGACTCCGGTGGTCTCACGATCAAGCCCGGCCAGAGCATGGCGACCATGAAACTCGACATGGCCGGGGCCGCCAGTGTCGTCGCGGCTGTTCTCGCCATCGCCAGGCTGGCGCTGCCGGTGCGCGTGACCGCCTTCGCGCCTATGGCCGAGAACCTCATCTCCGGTCAGGCCTACCGCCCCGGCGATGTGCTGACCATGCGCAACGGGCGCACCGTCGAAGTCACCAACACCGACGCCGAAGGCCGCCTCATCTTGGCTGACGCGCTGGCCCTGGCCGTTGAGGAGAGCCCTGCTGCCATCCTCAACCTGGCTACCCTCACCGGCGCCTGCGTCGTGGCCCTGGGTGATCGCATCGCCGGCCTGTTCGGAGACGACGAACCGGTCGAGGAGGTGCTGGCCGCTGCCGCCACCAGCGGTGAGTTGATGTGGCGGTTGCCCATCCCGGCGCAGATGACCAGCGCAGTCCGCGAAGGATCCTCGGTGGCCGACCTGCATCAACACAACTGGGTGCGGTGGGGCTCAGCCTCGTTCGCGGCCGCTTTCCTGCACGAATTCGCCGGTGCGATCCCCTTCATCCACCTCGACATCGCCGGACCCGGCTACAACTCCTCGGCCCCATGGGGGGAGGTGCCCTCCGGCGGCACCGGATTCGGGGTACGCACGATCGTGAACTGGGTGCGGGGGCGCCTCGACGAGGGAGATGAGGCGGACACGCAGTGACCTGCTGGGTCTGGAGTGGAAGGATGTGCCAGACACCCCACGTCGACGTACCACCTGCCCATCCGCGGCCCCTCGAAAGGCGACCTCATGAGCGACTCTGAGCCGCAGACCGGGGCCCCGACGGCCTCGCCTGCCGATCTGGTCGTGCTCGGTGCCGGATCCGGTGGCTACGCCTGCGCGTTGCGCGCGGCCCAACTCGGCCTGTCGGTGATCTTGATCGAGAAGGCCAAGGTCGGAGGCACCTGTCTGCACGAGGGTTGCATCCCCACGAAGGCTCTGCTCCACGCTGCCGAAGTCGCTGAGTCGGCGCGTACCGCTGCTTCCTTCGGTGTTCAGGCCACCCTCGACGGGATCGACATGGGGGCGGTCCACGCCTACAAGGACTCCGTGGTCCAGCGCCTGTACAAAGGGCTCACCGGACTGGTCGCGGGTCGTGGCATCACCGTGGTCGAAGGGACCGGCAGGCTCACCTCCCCGACCACCGTGGTCGTCGGGGACATCAGCTACACCGGTCGCGCGGTGGTGATCGCAACAGGATCCACCTCGCGGTCGCTGCCCGGCATCGACATCGACGAAGAGCGCGTGCTCACCTCCGAGCACGCGCTGCGCCTACCGCATGTGCCGTCCTCGGCGATCGTGCTCGGCGGCGGCGTGATCGGGTGTGAGTTCGCCAGCGTCTGGCGCTCCTTCGGTGCCGAGGTCACCGTCGTCGAAGCGCTGCCCCGCTTGGTCGCCTCCGAGGACGAAAGCTCCACCAAAGTGCTCGAGCGGGCCTTCCGCAAGCGTGGCATCAAGGTGCGCACCAACTCCCGCTTCGCAGCACTCGACACCGACGACAACGGGGTCCACCTCACTCTCGACAACGGCGAGGTGCTCACTGCGCAGGTCCTCCTGGTCGCCGTCGGTCGGGGCCCGGTCACCGATGGGATCGGACTCGACGACGTCGGGGTCGCCACCGACCGGGGGTACGTCGTCGTCGACGATCGCCTGCGGACCAATGTTCCCGGAGTGTTCGCCGTCGGCGACGTCGTACCCGGCCTGCAACTGGCACACCGAGGGTTCGCCCACGGCATCTTCGTGGCCGAGACCCTCGCAGGCCTCAACCCTTCTCCGGTGCTCGATGCGGGCATCCCCCGGGTGACCTACTGCGAACCGGAGTTGGCCAGCGTGGGACTCACCGAAGCCCAAGCCCGCGAACTCCACGGCGACCTCGTCGAGGTGCTCACCTACGACCTCGGCGGCAACGGCAAGAGCCAGATCCTGCGCACCCAAGGCGCAGTCAAACTGGTGCGGACCAGCGACGGGCCGATCTTGGGTGTTCACATGGTGGGCGCCCGTGTCGGCGAACTGGTCGGCGAAGCCCAACTCATCTACAACTGGGAGGGGTACGCCGACGACGTAGCCCGCCTGATCCATGCACACCCCACCCAGAACGAAGCGCTCGGGGAGGCCCACATGGCTCTCGCCGGACAACCACTGCACGCACACTCCTGAATCCGAAAGGCCCGACATGTCGACCCCTGTGAATCTCCCCGCGCTCGGCGAGTCCGTGACCGAAGGCACCGTGACCCGCTGGCTCAAGCAGGTCGGCGACCAGGTGGCCGTGGACGAGCCCCTGCTGGAGGTCTCCACCGACAAGGTGGACACCGAGATCCCCTCCCCGGTGGCCGGCACTCTCCTGGCCATCAACGCCGCCGAGGACGAGACCGTCGCGGTGGGAGCCCAGTTGTGCGTGATCGGCGACGCCGGCGCTTCGGACCTCGAGGCACCGGCTGACGTTGCGCCTGCTGCCGAACCCGAGGTTGAGGCGGCTCCCGAGCCCCAGCCCGAACCCGAATCGCGGCCGGAGCCTGCTCCGGAGGTGCCCGCGGCCACTGACACCGAACCCGAAGCCACCCCCGAGCCGACCGCCCCGGCGGCCGCCACATCCGGTGAATCCTCGGGGGCGGCGACCGCAGTCACCCTTCCCGCCCTCGGCGAATCGGTGACCGAAGGAACGGTCACCCGCTGGCTCAAGCAGGTCGGCGACCACGTCGCCGTCGACGAGCCCCTCCTCGAGGTCTCCACCGACAAGGTCGACACCGAGATCCCCTCCCCCGTGGCCGGCACCCTCCTGGCGATCAAGGTCTCCGAAGACGAGACCGTGGCGGTCGGGGCCGACCTCGCTCTCATCGGAGATGC
>CALMLL010000113.1 GCA_937868075.1 uncultured Marmoricola sp.
CCGCCGACCAGCACGGCGCGGGTGCCGGCCAGGTCGGTGTCGGTCCGTTCGAGGGCGGCGCGCAACGGCGTGCCGCGAGCGATCTCGATCACCCCGGGGGTGCCGACTACCTGCGTGGAGGATCCGGTGACCGTGGCCAGGAAGGTGCCCGGGTCGGCCTCGGTCCCCTGGGAGCGGAACCACGCCGCGCCGTACCTGGCGACCAGGGCCACCTGCGCCAGCGTCTCGGCGTTGCTGACCATCGTGGGGCGCCCGTCGACGCCGCGACGCCACACCGGGACCAGCGGGTCGCTGGGGATCCCCGGGCCCCCGTCGAGGCGATTGACCAGAGCGGATTCCTGGCCGGCTACGAATCCTCCGTCGAGGTGCTCGACCTCGACGCGGCGGCCGTGTGCCGCCGATCGGGCCGGGCCGGGGTCGATGTCGGGTCCGACGGCCAGGATCAGCCGTTTGGCGCCCAGGGCTCTCCCGAGGACCTCCAACCCGTCGATCACCAGGCCCGGGTTGCGCCCCAGGAGCACCTTGTCCTTATGGGAGAGGAACTCTCCCTCCATGGCATTGCCCACGACCACGGGGCGGGTGGCCCGCCGGGCAGCGCCACTGACCGCAGCCAGCTTGCGATAGGTCGGGAAGCCCGCGCCCCCGCGCCCGGTGAGGCCGGCATCCTCCAAGATGGTGAGCAGGTCGCCGTACCCCAAGCTGGGCAAGGGTGTGCTGGGGCTGGGGCCCAACAGCCGCGAGGTCCCGGTGGCGGTCACGGTCATCCTCGAGCCACCGATCGTGGGATGCGGCGCTGTCCGCGCTCGGCGTACGACGGCATCAACCGCCATGCGACCGCGCCGCCGACCGTCGCCACACACGCGGCAACCAGGCCCAGCATCCACGAACTTGCCGCATCCGTCCCGGTGCCCACGGCGTGAATGATCGCCACCGGCCACAGGAGGTAGGTGGCCCAGTGGACCGTGCGGAAGATCCGCGGCCCGACGCGATGACGCAGCAGGCTCACGCCGGTGATCACGATGAGGAGGTCGACCGCGAGCGTGCCGAGACCGAGCCAGAGCGGACGGTAGGCACCCAGGAAGGGGACGACCGAGTCGATCAGCGTCAGTTGTGCGTAGGGGTCGAAGAAGAGGCTGACCACATGGAGCAGCACCAGCCCGGTCCCGGTGAGCGCGGTGACGCGGTGGACGTCCTGGACGCCGAAGCGGCCCAATCCGAAGGAGCGTCCGGATCGCGCCATGATGCCCAGCGCGATGGACAGGCTGAACATCACCAACGCCACCACGCCGGTGCCTCTGCCAAGGGCCCACAAGGCCTCGGTCATGCTGCTTGCTCCTCTCGTGGCCACCCGTTGAGGTGGTGGATGGTCAGATCGTGGGAGACCAATCGGGCCGGAAGTCCGGTCGCACGCAGCCACGCCAGGCCGGTGTCGCCCTTGACGATGGTCGCTGTCGACGCGGTGTTGGCGGTGAGTGCGTCCGTGGCTACGACCGAGACGGTGCGCCAAGGAGAGGGTGCGCTGGTCCCGGTCACCGGGTCGATCAGGTGGTGGATGGAGCCCTTGGCCCAGGTGCGCTTAGCGGTGCTTGACGTCGCGATCGCTGTGCCGGCGGCCAAGGTGATCTGCTGGGCTGGATCGGCTGGGAGGTCCTGCACGACAACCTGCCAGCCGCCGTCGGGGGCGGGGCCTGCGGTTGCGATATCCCCTCCGAGGCTGACCAGCACCCCGGTGTCCAGCCGCTCGTGGACGAGGCGCGCGCACCGGTCGGCGGCGTACGCCTTGGCGGTGGCGCCCAGGTCGAGCAGCACACCCGGTGGCAACGTGAGGGTGTTTCCGTCGAGGGTGAGGTGGCGCCAGCCGACCGCGGGCTTGACCCGAACAGTCGTCTCCGCGAGACGTACGACGGCGATGTCGGCGCCGTAGCCCAAGCCCACCAGACTCGAGCCGACGGTGGGGTCGACCGCACCGTCGGTGTTCGCGGCCGCCTCCAGCGCGACCTGGACGAGGTCTCGCAAGACGTCGCTGACCACATGCGTGCCCGGGCCGAGGCGGCGCAGTTCGGATTCGTGGAACCGGCTCCCGGCTCGCTCGATCCCGGCCAGTTCGGCATCGACAAGGTCACGTGATGGGCGAAGGGCGGCCGGGTCGGTGACCACGAGGCGGCACTGGGTGCTCCACAGATCCCAGTCCTCACCGGCCGGGGCAGATAGGTCAACCATCGACGTCACGACCCGATGCTGGACGCGTGGCTGGTGGAGCTAGATCCGCTGGAGACCAGCGACGAGGATTGCTGCGATGACGCCGTCGCCGAGGCGCTGGTGACCGACGAGGTGGTCGCGCTCGTGCCGGCTGCCACCAAGCCGCCGGAGAGAACGGCTGCGCTCAGCGTGGCGCCGGCAAGCACGCTCGCGCGAGTGCGCATGCTCCGACGCTGCGCGCGGTCCCGGTCCGCGGGGGTCAACGAGGGACTCCGGGGTGGGACGGACTGCAGATCCGGGGTCATCATGACCCTCCGGACTGGGCGTTGCTACCGGACTGGCCGGCCGGGAGGGGAGCCGCAGCGACCTTGAAACGCCGCGGCCGTTGGTGGTCGTCGTCGTGCTCGCGGTGCTCGGAGTTCGGGCGGGCGTGGTCTGCTTGGGGAGCCTGGTTGAGGGTCTCGTGCTGCTTGGCCAAGGTCGAGGCACCGATTGCTCCGGCAGCGCCGACGGCTCCGGCCGCCCCGAAGATGATCACGGCGCGCGAAGCGGCCGCGGTGCGGCGTTCAAGTCGGGTTCGTGAGTGCATGCCACAGACAGTGCTGGTCGAACTTGTGAGGTTCCTGTGAGCCCTCTGGTCGTCGCATATGTAATTGGTTCGTCAGGCCCGCGCCCGCAGAGCACAATGACCCGGTGGGTTACGTGGATGTCGCGGCAGTCAGTTTCGCGCTCCCCGATGGCCGGATGTTGCTCGATGAGGTCTCCTTCCGAGTGGGCGACGGAGCCAAGGTCGCCCTCGTCGGTGCCAACGGGGCCGGCAAGACGACGTTGCTACGCCTGATCTGTGGGGATCTCTCCCCGCACGGCGGCGCCATCACCCGCGGTGGCGGACTGGCGGTGATGCGACAGGCCGTGGGGCAGATGGTCGGTGGTGAGGACCCAAGCGTGGCCGATCTGTTGATGGCGCTGGCCCCCGCTCGGGTCCATGCTGCCGCTGCGGAGATCGATCGACTCGAGCAGGCGCTCATGGAGACCGAGACCGAGAAGACCCAACTTCGCTATGCCAGCGCCCTGGCCGAGTACGCCGACGCCGGCGGCTACGACCTCGAGGTCACCTGGGATGTCGTCTGCATGGCGGCACTCGGCGTCGGCTACGACAAGGTGAAGTACCGCAGTCTGCGCACCCTCTCGGGCGGAGAGCAGAAACGGCTGGTGCTGGAGTACCTCCTCGCCGGCCCCGACGAGGTGCTGCTGCTGGACGAGCCGGACAACTATCTCGACGTACCCGGCAAGATCTGGCTGGAGGACCGGTTGGTGAACTCAGCCAAGACGATCCTGCTGATCAGCCACGACCGCGAACTGCTCAACCGGGTCGCCACCAGGGTCGTGACCGTGGAACTCGGCTCGGCCGGCAACACGGTCTGGGTGCACGCGGGCGGCTTCTCGACGTACCACGAGGCCCGTGCGGCGCGGTTCGATCGACTCGACGAACTGCGCCGCCGCTGGGATGAGGAGCACGCGAAGTTGCGTGCTCAGATGCTGATGTACAAGGCCAAGGCCGCCTACAACGCCGACATGGCCAGTCGCTATCGAGCCGCCCAGACCCGGCTGACCAAGTTCGAGGAGGCGGGCCCTCCCGAGGAACAGCCGCGGACCCAAGAGGTCACGATGCGGCTGCGTGGTGGCCGTACCGGCAAGCGGGCGGTCGTGTGTGAGGATCTCGAACTCACCGGCCTGATGCGCCCCTTCAATCTGGAGGTCTGGTACGGCGAGCGGGTCGCGGTGCTGGGTTCCAACGGCTCCGGCAAATCCCACTTCCTCCGCCTTCTTGCCGGGGGAGGGACCCACCCCCTCCAGCCCCCCGACCGCCCGTTGGAGCCGGTGAGGCATCGCGGGCTGGCGCGCCTGGGCGCCCGAGTGAACCCGGGCTGGTTCGTCCAGACCCATGAGCACCCCGAGTTGGCCGGCCGGACCCTGCTGGAGATCCTGCATCGGGGCGAGGGGGGCCGCGAGGGGATGCCGCGCGAGCCGGCCAGCAGGGCGTTGGATCGCTACGAGTTGGCCCGCGCCGCCGAGCAGACCTTCGATGTGCTCAGTGGCGGGCAGCAGGCGCGTTTCCAGATCCTGCTCTTGGAGTTGTCGGGGGCCACCTTGCTCCTTCTCGATGAGCCGACCGACAACCTTGACGTTCAGTCGGCCGAGGCACTGGAAGAGGGGTTGAGCCAGTTCGAGGGGACCGTTCTCGCCGTCACCCATGACCGTTGGTTCGCCAGGTCCTTCGACCGCTACCTAGTCTTTGGTCAGGACGGCTCGGTCTATGAGTCGACGGAACCGATCTGGGATGAGAAACGGGTGATCCGTGCGCGCTGACTCTCGCGGAGTCGTCTTCGTGCTCGGCGGCATCGTCTCGGTCCAGTTCGGCGCCGCGATCGCGGTCACTCTGATCCCCTCGGTCGGGGTGGGCGGCTCGGTGCTGATGCGGTTGGCGTTCGCAACCGCGATCTTGTTGGTGGCTGCGCGGCCGCGACTTCGTGGACATTCCCGGGCCGCGTGGCTGCGGGTCGTGGCCTTCGGGGTCGTCTTGGGACTGATGAACGCCTCCTTCTATGGGGCGTTGTCCCACCTGCCGATCGGGGTCGCGGTGACGGTGGAGTTCCTCGGGCCGCTGGTCTTGGCGGCCGTGCTCTCCCGACGGTTCCGCGACCTGGCCGCGATCCTGGCCGCCGGTGTCGGCGTGGTCTTGATCTCGGAGGCATTCAGTGTGCCGCTGGCCTCGTTGAGTTGGCTCGGCTTGGCCTTGGCCATGTCGGCGGGCGCCTTCTGGGCGGCGTACATCGTGTTGAGCGGCAAGGTGGGGGAGTCCTTCCCACGACTGGACGGGTTGGCTCTGGCGATGTCGGTGGCCACGCTCGTGGTGTTGCCCCTCGGGGTCTCCTCGGTTCCGACATGGTCGACCATCGACCTGGGCAAGGGTCTCGGCATCGCGCTCCTGTCCAGCGTCGTGCCGTACTCACTGGAGTTGATGGCCCTGCGCAGGCTGTCGGCCCAGGTGTTCGGGATCTTGCTGTCCCTCGAGCCGGCCGTGGCCGCGCTCGCCGGGATGCTGGTGCTGGGCCAGTTCCTTCATCCGCTGCAACTGGCCGGCATGGCGCTGGTCGTGACGGCGTCGGTGATCGTGCTCGGCCTGGGCGCGACCACCAAACCTCCGCCGGAGGTGTGAGGCTCTGTTGTGACCTGTCTCACACCGTGCCACAGTTCTGCGCATGCCGATGACCGTCACTGCGCCGACGCCGCGATTCCTCCACGACCGCTTCGCGCACTGGGCGCAGGCGACTCCCGACGGCGAGGCGTTCACCTATCTGGGTCGGACCTGGACCTGGGCTGAGTCCTGGACCCGGGTGCGCCGACTGGCCGGAGCCCTGCAGCGGCTCGGGATCGGCCGCGGCGACGTGGTCAGTTTCTTGGACAAGAACCACCCCGCTTGCGTGGAGTTGACCCAGGCCTGCTCCCTGCTCGGCGCGGCCAACGCCATCATCAACTTCCGCCTCGCCGGCGACGAGATCGACTATGCGGTCAACGACTCCGGGGCGAGCGTGCTCGTGGTCGGCACCGAGCTGCGCCCGACCATCGAACGGATCCGGGACCGGCTCACCCACGTCGCGCACATCATCGAGGTGACCCCCGACGGCGCCGACGGCGATCAGTATGAGGCGTTGTTGGCTGCCGCCGACCCGGTCGATCAGCCCGAGGATGTGGACCCGCAGGACACCGTGCTGGTGATGTACTCCAGCGGCACCACGGGCTATCCGAAGGGAGTGATGCTCAGTCAGCACAGCATGCTGGCCCACACCATCAACGCCCATGACGGCTGGGGCTTCGACGAGGGCGACAAGAACATGGTGTCGATGCCGCTTTTCCACGTGGGCGGGTCGTCGTACGTCTTGTTCGGGATCCACGACGGCGTGCCCAGCGTGATGACCGCGACCCCGATGGCGCCTCCCTCGCCGGGGCGATCATGCAAGGTGCCAACCGCACCTTCCTGGTGCCCGCGGTGTTGGCGCAGGTGTTGAACAGTGGCCCCGACGCGGTGGCACTGTTCGGGGCCTTGAAGACCTACTGCTACGGGGCCTCCCCGATGCCGTTGCCGTTGTTGCGGGCGGCGTTGGAGGCCTGGCCCAACACCGAGTTCATCCAGGTCTACGGCCTCACCGAGGTGTGCGGGGTGATCACGCACCTGATGGGCCCGGCTCATCGCGACGAGTCCCACCCCGAGCGACTGGTCAGTGCCGGGGTCTGCATCCCGGGCACCGAGGTGAGGGTGGTGGATCCGGAGACCCTCGCGCCACTGCCTCCCGGCGAGCACGGCGAGTTGTGGTTCCGGACCGAACAACTGATGAAGGGCTACCTCAACAAGCCCGAGGAGACCGCCAAGGTCATCACCGAGGACGGCTGGTTCCGCACCGGGGACATGGGTCGTGTCGACGCCGAGGGGTTCGTCTTCGTCGAAGACCGGCTCAAGGACATGATCATCTCGGGTGGGGAGAACATCTACTCACCCGAGATCGAGCGGGTCCTGGCCGAGCACCCGGCCGTGATGGAGGTGGCCATCATCGGCGTACCCGACGATCGGTGGGGAGAATCGGTCAAGGCGGTGGTGTCGTTGAAGGAGGATCAGCACGTCAGCGAGGCCGACCTGATCGAGTATTGCCAGCAGCATCTTGCGAAGTTCAAGTGCCCGCGGTCGGTGGACTTCCTTCCGCTACTGCCTCGCAATCCCACCGGCAAGATCCTCAAACGCGACCTGCGGGCGCCGTACTGGGCCGAGCGCGAACGCCAGGTCTGAGCCTGGCCCATTGGCATCCGGCACAGCGACGACGCACACTACGCGGGTGGGTGTCCGATTTCGCCTGGTTGCGGCTTGCTTTGGTGCGGTGCTGCTGGGTTGGCTCGCGCCCGGAGTTGCTCAGGGTGCCGAACCGGGCGACTACCACCTCATCGCCCACCGCGGTCAGCGCTTCAACCCGACGATCACCGAGAACACCATCGAGGCCGGTCGCTACGCCATGGCGCACGGCGCGTCCGCGATCGAGATCGACGTGATGCCTACCCGCGACAACCGCTTCCTGGTCATGCATGACCCGAACCTCGGCCGAACCACGACCTGCTCCGGGGCGGTGCGACTCAAGCGGCTGCGCTGGGTCCAACGCAACTGTCGCGGCGATCACGGCGAGCGCATCCCCAACCTGGGCGAGTACCTCAGCTGGGCCAGCCAGAACCAGGCCAACCCGCTGATCGAGATCAAGTTCAACGGCAAGGTCTGGACCGACTCCCTGCTCGATGCAGTGATCGCTCGGGTCGAGGGTCTGGGCATGGCGTCTCGGGTGCGGTTCGCGTCGTTCCTCGTCACCGCGCTCAACCACATCGAGACGGTGCGTCCGGGGTTCGTCACGCTGGTCTTCAAGCCGGGGGCGCTGTCGGCGATGGAGTTGATCGACAGCACGCCGCTTGTCGACCAGGTGAGCCTGTGCGCGGCCGACCTGACTCCTGAGGCGCTGGCGGTGTTGACGTCGGCGAAACGTTCCGCCCAGGGAGGGGTCACCGACAACGCCGCCAACTGGTCGGCCTATCGCGACCTCGGAGTCGCCGAGGTCATGGTCAACAGCCTTGAGTACTGGCAGGCGTGGTCCTCAACGGGGGATGTGTCCTGGCCGCAGGCCTCCGGCCCCTGCCTGACGCCCTGAGGCTCACTCACCCGTGAGCGGTGTTGGTCACGGCCGCAGCAGCCGCGGGCAGACGGGTGCCCATCACCGCTGTGAACACCGCCGCAACGGCCACCACCGCGACTGCCGTCGGCCACATCAGGTCGTGGGTGAGCAGGAAGGCGAAACCACCCGGGGCAGTGACCACGGCGAGGTTCCAACTGAGTTGGTAGAAGCCCGCGTAGCGACCTCTCGCCTCCGGAGGGGGAGCCTCCGCCCCGATCGTGGCCAGCACCGGACTCCCGATCATCTCGCCGAGGGTGTAGACCGCGATGGCGGCCAGGGCGATCACGATCCCCAGCCCCGGGTCGACCATCTGGGCGGCGGCCAGTCCCGCGAACCCGATCGCGAAGGCCAGCCAGCCCCACTGGAGGATCCGACTGCGGGCGTGTCCGGTCATCCGTTGCACGAGGAGTCCCTGGCCGAATCCGATCAGCACCGTGTTCATGACGTACCCCGCCCCGGCCACCCATCCAGGCAGCCCGGCGATGCGTACCAGATAGATCGGAATCGCCATGTTCAACACTAGGCAGGACAGCGCGAAGCCGAGATTGGCCAGCCAGAACCATCGATAGCCCACGTCGCGCAGCACGGTGAGCAGACTGACCGAGGGAGAGTTCGGCTCCTCGTCCGTGCGTTCCACGGCGTACGCCGTGGTGACCCCGAGCAGCAACACGAAGGAGATGAGGTAGGAAGCGGCGTTGAAGTAGGCCCCTACGATGAACGCCGACAGCGTGTCGATGGTGAGGACCACACCGGCACCGAGGCCACCCACGGCGAAGCCGACGTTGCGCAGTGCGCCCAGGAAGCCGAACCACTTCTCCCGCTCCCCAGGTGGGCTGATCGCGGTCACCATCGGCTGGAAGGCTGCCCAGAACAGACTGTTGGAAGCCGCCATCGCTGCGGCGACCACGACCACGCCGATCCAGGCGTCGACCAACGGGCTCAGGCCGAACGTGGTGGCCAGGATGAGGTTGGCTGCCAACAAGACGCGCTTTGGCCCCCACCGGTCGACCACGGGGCCGATCGCCACCGAGGTCGGGATGCTGATCAGGGCACCCACCGACGCGGCGCTGCCCACCTGGGTGAGGGTCAGCGGGGTCACCTTGAGGAAGAACAACATCTCGAACGGCATCCACACCCCGGAGCCGATGGCGTCGATCGCCAGCGCCGTCACGAACCGGCGATGCCGCCCGATCGGGGGGAAGCCGAGGCGCACCAACACGGCACTGAGCCTAGGTGGCCGGTCACGACGCTAACCACCGGGCTGGGACCCCTTGTTGGCCAGCCCTTCGCCCCGGGCGCACCTGCTCTAGCGTGGCGGCATGACGAGCACCCCGGCCTTCGTTCGACCCAGCCGTGCGGTCACCATCTGGCGGCTCCTGCTGGCCGCGGTCGCAGTCGCCGTGCCGGCCTGGGTAGGCCTGACCCGATTCGAGGTTCTTCGAGCCGGGCACCCGGCGTACCCGATGGTGCTGGGCGGGTTGGCACTGGTCGGCCTGGTGCTGCTCGTGTTGACCGTGGTCAGGCCTCCGCGTCCGGCTCAACGCCGCCTTCTGGTCGGAGTCGGGCGAGTGCTGCTGACCACGCTCGTCGTGCTGCTCGCGGCAGCGTCGGCGTGGCTGCGCCCCTTCCCCTCCACCGAGGCAGGGGCGCGGGTCGCCGCTGGAGACGGCGCGGGTGTTGTGGTGCAAGACGACACCACCCGGACCACCCTTCGCCCCGGTGGCGCCTCCCCGACCGTGGGCTTGATCTTCCAGCCTGGCGCTCGGGTCGACCACCGCGCCTACCTGCCACTGCTGACCCGGATCGCGGCAGCGGGCACGCTGGTCGTGGTGATCAAGCAACCTCTCGACGTCGGGTTGCTCGCCATCAACGAACCCGAGTCCGTGATCGCTGCCCACCCCGAGATCAGCCGTTGGGTGGTGGGCGGACACAGCCTGGGCGGCGTCGCCGCCTCGCAGTACGCCGCCGCCCACGCCGACAAGGTCGTCGGCCTCCTGCTGTGGGCCTCCTACCCCCTCGACAGCCTGGCCGGCCGAACCGATCTGCAGGTGACCTCGATCTCGGGGACCCGCGACGCATTCACCACCCCCGCCGATGTGGCCAAGAGTCGTGGCCTGCTGCCTGCCCAGACCACGTTCGTCGCCGTCGAGGGCGGCATCCATTCCTACTTCGGCGACTACGGACGCCAACCCGGAGACGGCGATCCCGCGATCGACCGGGAGGTCGCCCAGGACCAGATCGTCGAGGCCTCGGTGGCGTTGCTCGACAAGGTCGGCCAGGAGTGAGGCCGCCGCGCACTCAGGTGAGTTCGACGCCGAACTGGTTCGCGGGGTCCCTCTGGGCGTCGTAGTAGCGGTAGAGGCACCAGGCCGACACCGCACCGAGCAGATGCCAGGCGCCGTGGCCCTGCAGCAGAGAGTCGGGATCGCACCAGCGGCCACCGTCCTTGGCCTGCGACCAGATGACGAAGGCGAACACCAGCACCCCGACCGCAGCCAGACCCCACGCTCGGGGGCTACCGGTGCGCGAGGCCAGAACGTTCTCGATGGCGAGGGTGAGGAGCAGCAGGACCGCGAAGGCGACATTGCCTGCATGCATCATCACCGGCACCGGGCCCACTGCCCAGGCAACGACCTCGCACGCCACGACGAGGGCGACGAACAGTGCCGCGAAGGATGCTGTGCCCAGCCCGAGCGCCCTGCTCAGCGCGTAGGCGGCGGTGAACCCGGCGAACAGATACATCGACAGCGTGTCCAGATGGCCGCCGAGGGCGCTCTCGCTGGCATGCATGGCCGCACTTGCCGGTCCCAATGCGGCCACCAGCACGACGTACGCCGTGGTCAGGGAACCCATCCGCGAGCCATGCCGCGCACGCCAACCGATGGCGAGCGCGGCAACGCTGAACCCGAGGTTGCTCCACGTCGAGACCGGTTGCCGGATGAACCCGTCGCGACTGGCCTCGCAGAACCCCGCACCCCGGTCGACATCGGGCCCGAGCCACCCCTGCCACACCGCGAGTGCCAGCAGTCCCCAGCCGACCAGGGCAACCAGCACCGCGGCCACGAAGGGGCCGCGGGCCGGTCTCACAGGGCCCAACAGTTCGAGAACTGCGGCAGCCCGGCGAACCGGGCCTCGAAGAAGGCGTACATCTCCGAAGAGGTCGCCAGCATCCCGCCGAGGTGGGTGGCGTTGAGGTTGGTGGAGAAGTACACATTGGCGCCCTTGGCGCACCACCGCTTCGCCATGGCCTTGCCGACCGAGTAGGGGATCACGTCATCGAGGGCGGAGTGGGTGACCAGCACCGGGACCGCAGGTTTTCGATCTCCGATCCGCTGTGCGGCGATGATCGAGGTGTAGGGCTCCACGGCGAAGGCCTGTGCCGCCGACTGCCCGGTGGTGGTCAGGTCCGTGAACTTCTTGCCCGAGTTGACGAACAGATCGGTCACGCAATGTCCTTCGATCTCGTCCATCACCACATCGCCGGCGTCGTTGAACGTCGCCTTGGGGTCGATGCCGTAACTCGCTGCCAAGCCACGGGTGGCATAGAAGAGGAACTCGGCATAGAAGGAGCCGTCGAGGTTCTTGGCCACGGCGTACTGGTCGGCAGGCACGGCGCCCACCGAGGCGCCCTTGATCCGCAACTCCGGTGCGTACGTCGGCGCCAACTCCACCGCCGCGGCGGCGGCCCCGCCGCCCTGGGAGTAGCCCTGCAGCCCCACCGGGCTGTCGGAGGCCAACCCGACTCCGAGTCGCTGGGCGGCCCGGACCATGTCGAGGACGGCCCGGCCCTGGGCTTCGCGGTCCATGTAGGTGTGGATCCCGGCGGTGCCCAGACCTTCGTAGTCGGTCATCGCGATGGCATAGCCACGGGTCAGGAGTCCCTGGATGAACAGGCCTTCGTACTCGATGCCCTCGCTGAACTGCCGCGACGGCGCGCACTTGTCGGCCATGCCCTGCGTGCCGACGGCGTAGCCGATCACGGGGCGCTTGCCGAGGCCGACCCACGGTGCGGTGGGCACCATGACCGTGCCGGAGACCGCGACTCGGGCGCCGGTGCGGGTCGTGGAGGTGTAGAGAACCCGTTTGGTCGTGAACGCGACCTGGTTGACGTGTCCGGGGTCGAGAAGGAAGGTGAGCGTCTCGCTGCGAATCACGGTGCCGTTGCCTGCAGGCAGAGTCGCCGGGGCCTCGTAGAAGGCCGGCCGCGGTGGCTCGGTGGCTGCGTCGGCCGGGGCGGTGAGCCCCACGGTGGCGATCAGTGCGGTGAGGGCGACGACCGATCGTGCAAGAAACATGGAGCCTCCTGTGCCGGGCGGGGTTCGCTCAAATTACCCACAGGTAGCGGCAGCAGCAATACCTGAGGTGGAATCAGGTATTGCCGTCGTAGGCGAAGCATCCGCCTAGCCGGTGGCCCATCGCTCGGCTGCCGGCACGAACCTCAAGCCCCGGTCCCCGGTGTAGATCTGTTTGGGCCGGGCGATCTTCTGGTCCTTGTCCTGCACCAGTTCGAGCCATTGGGCCAGCCACCCTGGGGTACGCCCGATGGCGAAGAGGACGGTGAACATCTCCGGCGGGAACTGGAAGGCCTCGTAGATCAGGCCGGAGTAGAAGTCGACGTTGGGGTAGAGCTTGCGGGAGACGAAGTACTCATCCTCCAGGGCGATCTTCTCCAACTCTTGAGCGATCTCCAGCAGCGGATTGACCCCGGTGACCTCGAAGACGTCGTCGCACGCCTTCTTGATGATGGTGGCCCGGGGGTCGTAGTTCTTGTAGACCCGGTGCCCAAAGCCCATCAACCGCTCGTTGCCGTTCTTGACCCCTTCGATGAAGGCCGGGATCTCGGACTTGGTGCCGATGCGGCGAAGCATCTTCAACACCGCCTCGTTGGCCCCGCCGTGCAAGGGACCGTAGAGGGCGCCGACACCGGCCGCGACCGCGGAGTAGGGGTCAACGCGCGAGGACCCCACCGAGCGCACCGCGTTGGTCGAGCAGTTCTGCTCGTGGTCGGCGTGCAGGATGAAGAGCACGTCGAGGGCACGCACGAGCCGTTCGTCGGCCTCATAGGTCTGCTCGCTCATCTTGAACAGCATCGAGAGGAAGTTGGCGGTGTAGCCGAGGTCGTTGTCGGGGTAGATGTAGGGCTTGCCCTGGGCGTGGCGGAAGGCCCACGCGCCGAGCGTCGGCATCTTGGCGATCATGCGAATGATCTGGATGCGCCGGTTGTGGGCGTCGTCGACCTTGCTGGACTCGGGGTAGAAGGTCGACAAGGCCCCGACAGAGGCCATCAACATGCCCATGGGGTGGGCGTCGTAGCGGAACCCCTGCATGAACGCACGCACGTTCTCGTGCACGAACGTGTGGTAGGTGATGTCGTGGACCCACTCGTCGTACTCGGCTTTGTCCGGCAGGTGGCCGGCCAGCAGGAGGTAGGCCACCTCGAGGAAGGTCGACTTCTCCGCCAACTGCTCGATCGGGTAGCCGCGATACTCCAAGATGCCGCGGTCGCCGTCGATGTAGGTCACCGCGCTGCGACAGGAGGCCGTGTTGGTGAACCCGGGGTCGTACGTCGCCAGCCCCGGCCCGGCCGGATCGGCCTTGATCTGGCCCAAGTCGCCGGCCTTGATGGTGCCGTCGGTGATCGGGATCTGGTACTCAAGTCCGGTGCGGTTGTCGCGCACGGTCAAGGATTCCTCGACCATGGGTGCGGTCTCCTTTGTTTGGAACGTCGGTGGCTCCAACCTAGTGCGATTGACACGTTCACGGGAACGCACGGTCTCGACCGGGCGTTGCCGGCCACCGGGCCGAAGAGCACCTGGAGCCGTTTTGACCCTGCTCGCTCGGGCCCGTAATCTAACTCCTTGCGTCTCCTGCCGCGCCGTGCCCTTGGGGCCGGTGCAGACCCGGACGAAGTGGAACCGGGCAGTGTTCGTCAGAAGGCGTGCACCATCACCGGGCCCGGGAACCCCCTGGCCTGGCACTACGAACGAGAGAGTGGACGCCTCATGCGCACCTACACTCCCAAGGCCGCCGACATCACCCGTGAGTGGCATGTCATCGACGCCACCGATGTCCGGCTCGGCCGCCTCGCCGTCCAGGTTGCCACGCTGCTGCGCGGCAAGCACAAGGCGATGTACGCCAACCACGTCGACACCGGTGACTTCGTCATCGTCATCAACGCCGCCCACGTGTCGCTCTCGCGCGACAAGGCGAAGACCAAGATGAGCTACCGGCACTCCGGCTACCCGGGCGGTCTGACCACCACCCCCTTCGGTGAGGTGCTGGAGAAGGACGCCCGCAAGGCGATCGAGAAGGCGGTGTGGGGCATGCTCCCCAAGAACCGCCTCGGTCGTCAGATGCTGAAGAAGCTGAAGGTGTACGCCGGCCCGGAGCACCCGCACGCAGCCCAGAAGGCCAAGCCGTTCGAGATCAAGCAGATCTCCCAGTAGTCGACGTATCGAGGAAATAGAGAAGATGACTGAGAACACCACCCTCCCCACGGACGTCGAGGAGACCTACGAGGTCAACGAGGACGGCATCGCCTACTCCAGCGAGAGCGCCCGTCCCGCCGACGCCCCGGCCCGTCCGGCCACCATCGCTCCGGCAGCGGCCACCGGCCGCCGCAAGGAAGCTGTCGCCCGGGTTCGCCTGGTCCCCGGCACCGGCGAGTGGACCGTCAACGGTCGCACCCTGGACAGCTACTTCCCCAACAAGCTTCACCAGCAGGTCGTCAACGAGCCCTTCGTGACCACCGACCTGGTGGGTCGTTTCGACGTGATCGCCCGCATCCACGGCGGCGGCGTGACCGGTCAGGCCGGCGCGCTGCGTCTGGGCGTGGCCCGTGCACTCAACGCCATCGACGTCGACGCCAACCGTCCTTCGCTCAAGAAGGCCGGTCTGCTGACTCGTGACGCCCGCGTGATCGAGCGCAAGAAGGCCGGTCTCAAGAAGGCCCGCAAGGCGTCGCAGTTCAGCAAGCGCTGATTTCTTACGCCGACATGGGCAAGCGCCTTTTCGGCACGGACGGGGTCCGGGGCCTGGCCAACGGTGTTCTCACCGCTGAGCTGGCCCTGGACCTCTCTGTTTCCGCGGCCCACGTGCTCGCCGAGCGGGGCACGTTCGCCGGTCACCGACCGTTCGCGGTCGTGGGCTCCGACACGCGGATCTCGGGGCAGTTCCTCTCTGCAGCGGTGGTGGCCGGCCTCGCCAGCGCCGGGGTCGACGTCGTACTCCTAGGCGACGTGCCGACGCCAGGAGTGGCCTTCCTGACCGGCCACCTAGGTGCCGACCTCGGGGTCATGCTCAGCGCCTCCCACAACGCCATGCCCGACAACGGGATCAAGTTCCTGGCCCGCGGGGGCGTCAAACTCGATGACTCCGTCGAGGCCGCGATCGAGGCCCAGATGCGTGAGCCCTGGCAGCGCCCCACCGGCGGCCAGGTCGGGCGGGTGACCCAAGCCAACGGCGCTACGCAGGCCTACGTCGATCACCTCGTGGCCACCGTCGACCGACCGCTGAACGGGCTGAGGGTGGTTCTCGACTGTGCCAACGGGGCCGCCTCCACCGTAGGTCCCGAGGCGCTGCGCGCAGCCGGCGCCGAGGTGATCGCGATCTCGGCCAGTCCCGACGGCCTCAACATCAACGACGGCTGCGGCTCCACGCACCTGGGGTCGCTGCGGACCGCGGTAGTGGAGCATCAGGCCGACGCCGGGTTCGCCCTCGACGGCGACGCCGACCGCTGCCTGGCTGTGGACGCCCACGGGGAGATCGTCGACGGCGACCAGATTCTGGCCATCTTGGCCCTGGCCATGCGCGAGCGCGGCGAACTCACCCACAACACGGTCGTGGCGACCGTCATGAGCAACCTCGGCTTCGTCCTGGCGATGCGCCAGGCCGGCATCGAGGTGCGCCAGGCACAGGTGGGTGACCGCTACGTCCTGGAGGAGATGAAGTCGGGGGGCTACAACCTCGGCGGCGAGCAGTCCGGGCACGTGATCTTGTCCGACCACGCCACCACCGGTGACGGCCTCCTCACCGCGTTGCAGATCCTCAACCGCATGGCCGCGACCCAACGGCCACTGGCCGAGTTGGCCGCTGTCATGCGCCGCCTTCCTCAGGTGCTGGTGAACGTTCCCGACGTGGACAAGACCCGCACCGCGGACGCCACGTTGCTGGAGGCGGTCGCCGACGCCGAGTCCGAACTCGGCGAGACCGGGCGGGTGCTGCTGCGGCCCAGTGGCACCGAGGCGCTGGTGCGAGTCATGGTCGAGGCGGCAACCGCCGAGCAGGCCGACGCGGTGGCCTCGCGTTTGGCAGCGGTGGTGCGCGACCGGTTGGCGCTGCACTGACCAAATTCGGGTGTGCCTCCGGCCGCTACCGTCTACCGTCGACGTCTGTGGAGTTCATCGACGTCACCCACACGCCCGCGCTGGCTCAATGGCATGCGGTCCATGACGCGGCATGGCGGCGGGAGGCGTTGTCGCTGAGTTGGACGCTGCCGGAGTTGGTGGCCGGAGCCGCAATCGCGTGGCCGCGTCGAACCCTGGCCCACATCGCCGGGGTGGTGGACGGTGAGACCGTCGTTGCCGGCTCGATCGGACTGCCACAACTCGACCATCTCAGTCACGCCTACCTCGAGGTCTTCACTCGCCCCGACGTACGCCGAGGCGGGTACGCCGCCGCGATGCTGGCCCATCTGGAGGGGTTGGGCCGGGCCCAGGGCCGCTCGGTGTTCGGTGTCGAAGTCGTCTATCCGCTGGACTACCCCGCAGACGGGGAGGGGCACCCGGGGGCGGCCTTCGCGCGATCGCGAGGCTACGAGTTCGGCCTCGCTGAGATGGGCAGTGCGCTCCGTCTGCCCGTGGACACCACCGTGTTGGACGAGCTGGCCCGAGACGCCGAGCCCTGGCACCGCGGCTACGAACTGCGCACCTTCCACGGACCGGGGCCTGCCGAGATCGACCATCAGGTCAGCGTGCTGGACTCGACCCTGCCGACCGAGGCCCCCTCGGGATCGTTGACGCTGGAGAACCAGACCGTCGATGAGGAGTCCAATCGGATCGGTGAGGTGCTGCTGGCCGCCCAACGGCGTACTCGGGTCCGCACCGTGGCGCTGCTCGGTGACGAAGTCGTCGCCTACTCCGACCTGCTGCATCCCGGCTACGAACCGGGCCGCGCCTACCAGTGGGGGACGCTGGTTCGGCGCGACCACCGCGGCCATCGCCTCGGGCTGGCGGTCAAGGCGGCCAATCTTCGCCAGTTCCAGCGTCAGTTCCCCGAGCCGGCCGAGGTGATCACGTTCAACGCCGAGGACAACACCCACATGCGGGCGGTCAACACGGCGATGGGGTTCGTCCCGGTGGTGCGCATGGGTGAGTTCGAGAAGCGACTAGCCTCCGGCGAGTGAAGCGTGACCTAGGAGTAGATGCCGTCCGCGGGGTCGCGGTGGTGTCGATGTTCGTCGCGCATTTCGCTCCGGTCGAGGGGCCGCTGCACGTCTTCACCCTCTCGGAATTCCTCACCGCCCCTCTGTTCGCGACCTTGATCGGGGCCTCGTCGGTCATCGGCCGGCCCTCCCTCTGGTCGGCTTGGGTGCGCGGCCTGGCTCTGGTCGGGCTGGGTCTGTGGCTGGAGTCGGTGCCGTCGCAGATCAGTGTGGTGCTGGTCTGGTTGGGGATCCTGACCTGGCTGACCTGGCTTTTGGTTCGGCTGCCGAGTGCGGTGTTGCTCGTGCTGGCCGGCGGGCTGTTGCTGGTCGCGCCCATGCTGCAGACCGCCTATGCCGCCGATGCCAGTTCGCGACTGGTCTCGATCATCTTCACCCACCCCGACTACCGCCTGACCGCGTTCGTGCCGTTTGCCTGTCTCGGCATCGTCTTGGCGCGCTGGAAGGCGCATTGGGCTCGGGTGTGGGTGTGGCTGCTGGTCCCTGCGGTTGCGCTCTATCTGCTCAACGTGGCCGCGGCGTTCTCCCTCGACCCCTATACCGGGACCCTGCAGGAGATCCTCTTCGAGTTCTGCCTGGCCGGGGCGGTCCTGTGCCTGGTGGGCTCGATGGCTCGGGCCCTTCCCGGCATCCTGACGGCCCCGGTGGCAGCACTCGGTGCCATGGCTCTGACCGCGTACGTGGGTCAGGTGGTGATTGCCGGCCGCTACGCCGCGGCGAGCCCGACCGGCACCGACGACTCCTGGGCCCTCCTGTTCGCGATGGTTCTGGGCTGGATGGGCCTTGCCTGGGGGTGGTCGCGTCTCTTCGCGGGCGCCCATGGAGGCTTCCGTCGCGGCCCACTGGAGGGCCTGGTCGCCCTGGTGGCCGCACCTGCTCAGATCTTGCGCAACCGCACGTAGTCGACCGAGTGGTCGGAGTCCTTGCGCAGCACGAGTGCGGCGCGAGACCGGGTCGGCTCGACGTTCTGGACGAGGTTCGGGCCGTTGATGGTGTCCCAGATCCGGCCGGCCTCGACCACCGCCTCCTCCGGGGTGAGGCTGGCATAGCGGGCGAAGTAGGAGGCGGGGTCGCGAAACGCGGTCTTGCGCAGTCGCAGGAACCGTTCGGTGTACCACCGCCGGATGTCGGATTGGGCAGCGTCGACGTACACGGTGAAGTCGAAGAAATCGCTGACCGCCAACCCGGTGCGGCCATCCTCGCCGACCCGCGCCGGCTGCAACACGTTGAGACCCTCGACGATGACGATGTCGGGGCGGCTGATCACGACGGGCACCTGCGGAACCACGTCGTAGACGAGGTGGGAGTACGTCGGTGCCTGCACTTCCTCACACCCGGACTTGATGTCCATGACGAACTTCAAGAGGGCGCGACGGTCATAGGACTCCGGGAAACCCTTGCGGTGCAGGATGCCGCGACGCTCCAACTCCGCGTTGGGCAACAAGAAGCCGTCGGTGGTGATCAGTGAGACCCGGGGATGCTCGGGCCAATGCGCCAGGAGTTCGCGTAGTAGACGCGCCGTGGTCGACTTGCCGACTGCGACCGACCCCGCGAGACCGATCACGAAGGGGGTGCGCGGCGGGATCGGCTTGCCCAGGAAGTCCTGTTGGGCGCGATAAAGAGCGCCGCTGGCGGCGACCCTCAGGCTCAGCAGCCGGCTTAGCGGGAGGTAGACCTGTTCGACCTCCGCCATGTCGAGTTCGTCTCCGAGACCGCGGACACGCTCGATCTCTTCGGCGCTGAGCGGCTGCTCGGTGAAGCGGCCGAGTTCTGCCCAGTCATCGCGGTCGAGTTCGACGTAGGGCGAGGACTCGCGGCTCATGTCTGGGCATTCTGCTACGCCGCCGATGGCCCCGCCGACCCGGCTCACGTCGTACGCCGACTGGAGCCCGCGCCCTAGACTCGGGTCCATGTGCGGAATCGTGGGCTACGTCGGACCGAAGCAGGCACAGAACGTGGTCATCGATGGCCTTCGTCGTCTGGAGTACCGCGGCTACGACTCTGCCGGGGTGGCGCTCGTGGTGGATGGCCAGATCAGCTTCGACAAGCGGGCCGGCAAGTTGGCCAACCTCGAGAAGGCGATCGCCGAACGGCCGCTGCCGGCCTCCACGACCGGGATCGGCCACACCCGGTGGGCCACCCACGGCGGCCCAACGGATGCCAACGCCCATCCACACCTGGGTCAGACCGGTCGGGTGGCGATGGTGCACAACGGCATCATCGAGAACTTCGCCACCCTGCGTGCCCGGCTGGAGATGGCCGGCCACGAACTTCGCTCGGAGACAGACACCGAGGTTGCCGCCCACATCCTCGAAGCCGAGTTGGACAAGTTCGGTGACCTGACCAGCGCCATGCAAGCCGCGTGTCGCCAACTGGAGGGCGCCTTCACCCTCGTCGCCGTCGATGCCCAGGACCCGACCAAGGTGGTGGCGGCTCGTCGAAACTCGCCGCTCGTGGTGGGGCTGGGGGACGGGGAGAACTTCCTCGGCTCCGATGTCGCGGCCTTCATCGAACACACTCGTGATGCTCTCGAACTCGGCCAGGACCAGGTGGTCACCATCACCCGGGACGCCGTCGAGGTGACCACGTTCGACGGTGCCCCGGCGCAGGGTCGCCGCTATCACGTCGATTGGGACCTGTCCGCTGCCGAGAAGGACGGCTTCGACTGGTTCATGCGCAAGGAGATCTTCGAGCAGCCCAGGGCGATCGCGGACGCCTTGTTGGGTCGGCACGCCCAGGACGGTCGCCTCCAACTCGATGAGGTGCGCATGTCCGACGACGAACTGCGCACCATCGACAAGATCATCATCGTGGCGTGCGGCACCGCGTTCTATGCAGGGTTGGTCGCCAAGTACGCCATCGAGCACTGGACCCGCATCCCCTGCGAGGTCGAACTCTCCCACGAGTTCCGCTACCGCGACCCGATCCTGACCCGCTCCACGCTGGTGGTGGCGGTCAGCCAGTCGGGTGAGACAGCAGACACGTTGATGGCGATCCGCCACGCCCGGGAGCAGCGGGCCAAGGTGCTGGCGATCTGCAACACCAACGGTTCCACCATCCCGCGAGAATCCGATGCGGTGATCTACACCCACGCCGGGCCGGAGATCGGCGTCGCCTCCACCAAGGGCTTCATGACCCAACTCGTGGCCGCCTACCTGCTGGGGCTCTACCTCGCTCAGGTCCGCGGCACGATGTACGGCGAGGAGATCGGTGCCGTCATCCGCGAACTCGGCGAGGCCCCTGACCAGGTCCAGCGCCTCCTCGACGAGGCCCCGGCCATCTCAGACCTGGCCGCCGACATGCGGGAGGCCAGGTCGGTGCTCTTCCTAGGCCGTCACGTCGGGTTCCCGGTCGCACTTGAAGGTGCCCTCAAGCTCAAGGAACTGGCCTACATCCACGCCGAGGGGTTCGCCGCCGGTGAACTCAAGCACGGCCCCATCGCACTCATCGAGGAAGGGCTTCCGGTCTTCTGCGTCGTGCCGCCCGGTGGGCGGGGGCAACTGCGCGACAAGATGATCTCGGCCATCCAGGAGGTGCGGGCCCGAGGGGCACGCACGATCGTGCTGGCCGAAGACGGCGACGAGGCCATCGCGGCGTACGCCGATGTGGTGGTGCGGTTGCCCAAGGTGTCGACCCTGCTCCAACCGTTGGTGGCAGTCGTCCCGCTGCAGTTGTTCGCCTGCGAGTTGGCCTCGTTGATGGGTCACGACGTCGACCAGCCGCGAAACCTCGCCAAGTCCGTCACAGTGGAATGAAGATCATCGGGATCGGTGTCGACGTGGTCGACATCGAGCGGTTCGCCCAGACGCTGGCGCGAACCCCGCGGCTGCGTGAGCGGCTCTTCACCGCCACCGAGCAGACGCTGCCTCTCGCCTCGCTCGCTGCGCGGTTCGCGGCCAAGGAGGCACTGGCCAAGGCACTGGTCACCGACGGCGGTCTGGCCTGGCTCGATGCCGAGGTCATCCGACTGCCCAGTGGCCAACCGGTCTTCGAACTGAGCGGCACCGTGCGCGCCCGGGCGGAGGAGTTGGGTGTGGGTGAACTTCACGTCTCGCTCTCCCACGACGCCGGGATCGCGTCGGCGTTCGTCATCGCCGAGGGTTAGTTTGAGGGGTATGCGCGAGGCACACACCGTCGCCGAGGTTCGAGCAGCTGAGGCTGTGTTGCTCGATCGCCTGCCCGAGGGAGCCCTCATGCAGCGCGCCGCTCACGGGCTGGCCCACGCGATCGCGGCTTTCCTGGGTGGGGTCTATGGCCGCCGGGTCCTGCTTCTGGTGGGCTCGGGCGACAACGGCGGTGACGCCCTCCACGCCGGCGCCTGGCTGGCTCGCCGGGGGGCCAAGGTCGAGGCCATCGCGTTGGCGTCGACGGTCCACCCCGCGGGGCTGGCGGCCCTGCAAGCCGCCGGCGGGCGGTTGGTCTCCAGGCCCACCCGGACCCCTGACCTCGTGGTCGACGGCATCGTCGGGATCGGCGCTTCGGGTCCGCTGCGCTCCCATGCCGCCGAGATCGTGACCGCGCTCGCCGGGGTGCCGATGGTCGCCGTCGACGTACCCAGTGGGGTGGGCGTCGACACCGGGCGGATCGAGGGGCCTCATGTGACCGCTGACCTCACCGTCACGTTCGGCACCTTGAAGACCTGTCATCTGGTGGAGCCGGCCGCGCAGGCATGCGGATCGGTCGAACTGGTCGACATCGGGCTCGACCTGCCCCCGGCACGTGTCATGTCGTTGACCAGCAGGTCGGTGCTGGCGCTGCTGCCGCGGCCGGAGCCCTCCGCCCACAAGTACACCCGCGGCGTGGTGGGGGTGCGCGCCGGTTCGGCGACCTACCCGGGAGCGGCGGTGCTCTGTGTGGGCGGCGCCAACGCGGGCCTGGTCGGCATGGTGCGCTACGTCGGCGCCGCTGACGGCCCCGTGCGGGGCGCCCATCCCGAGGTTGTCGGGGAGGGCCGGGTGCAGGCCTGGGTGGTCGGGTCAGGGGCCGCCGACGATGCCGAGACCCACCTGCGGGCGGCCCTGGGCGATGAGGTGCCCCTGGTGGTGGATGCCGACGCGTTGGCCCTGATCACCCAGCCCCTGCCGGTTCCGCTCGTCCTCACTCCCCACGCCGGGGAACTCGCCACCATGGTGGGTGTGGAGCGGGAGGAGATCGAGCGCGATCAACTCGCCTCGGCTCGCCAGGCGGCCGCGACGTTCGACGCCGTGGTCATGCTCAAGGGCCAACACACCCTGATCGCAGCCCCGGACGGCCGGGTGTGTGTGACCACCACCGGCAACCCGTGGTTGGCCTCGGCGGGAGCCGGAGACGTGCTCGCCGGTCTCACCGGTGCCCTGCTCGCGGCCGGACTCTCACCCTTCGACGCCGCCAGCGTCGGGTCATGGATCCATGGAGCCGCAGCCAACCTGGCCGGAAGGCACGGGCCGCTCACCGCGAGTGATGTGGCGCGGTCGATCCCGGTCTTGGTCCGCGATCTGCTCACCGAAGAACGCGAACAGGGCTGACACACTGACCGCCATGACCTCACCCCGGGCCGAGATCGTCGTCGATCTCGGCGCCATCCGCGCCAACATCAGGGCCTTGCGGGACCGCGTGCGCGCCGACTTGATGGTCGTGGTGAAGGCCAATGCCTATGGGCACGGGATGGTTCCGGTGGCCCGGGTCGCTCGTGAGGCGGGCGCGGCCTGGCTGGGTGTGGCCACGCTCGACGAGGCCTTCGAACTACGTGCTGCCGGGGACACTGGCCCGATCCTCTCGTGGCTGCATGTGCCTGGTGAGGACTTCGAGCGCGCTGCGGCCCTCGGCGTCGACGTGACGGCGTACGGCGTCGGGGAACTGCTCGGGATGAGCGCGGACGTGCACGGTCTTCGGGTGCAACTCAAGATCGATTCCGGGCTCTCTCGTGGTGGTGCAACGCTGGCGCAGTGGCCCGACGTGGTCGCCGCGGCACTCCAGGCGCAGCATTCGGGTGCCATCGAGGTGACCGGCATCTGGTCGCACTTCGCCAACGCGGACGACCCGCGGGACCCGCTGAGTCAGATCCAGGCCGACCGCTTCAGCCAGGCGCTGGCCTTCGCACACGACGCCGGGCTCGCGCCACAGGCCATTCACCTGGCCAATTCGGCCGGTGCCACCCTGCGCACGACCGACACGGTCTGCACCCTGGCCAGGATCGGGATCGCTGCCTACGGTCTCGATCCCGCGCCTGCGGTGTCCAGCCTCGGACTGACTCCCGCCATGACTGTGCGGACCCGGCTGGCGATGGTCAAGAGCATCGGCGCCGGAGAAGGGGTCAGCTACGGCCACACCTTTATCGCACCTCGACCCATGCAGATCGGACTCGTCCCCATCGGGTACGCCGAAGGGGTGCCCCGACATGCCTCCGGACGCGGGAAGGTCTGGATCAACGATGTGCGCTGCGACGTATTGGGCCGCGTCTGCATGGACCAGTTCATCGTCGATGTCGGGGAGGCCGGTGCGGCGGCCGGCGATGAGGTGATCGTGTTCGGCCCGGGCACGGCAGGCGAGCCCACGGCCCAGGACTGGGCGGTGGCCAGCGACACGATCAACTACGAGATCGTGAGCCGCATGGGCGGGCGGCTGACCCACACCTACACCGACTCCGGCTGAACCCCGGTTCGATGCGAACCCGGCCCACCCGTTGCGGGCGGTGGGCTAGTGCGAAAATGGACCAACCCCCTACCTAGGAGCAGACGTGGCGGAGCGGCGTTCGGGCCTTGCCGGTCGCATCGGCGGCTTGTCGTTGGCGGCGGCAGCGGCAGTGGCGACCGGATTGATCGTGGAGCGCAAGGTGGTCCAGGAGCGCCGACAGGCCGCCGGCGACGCCGACCGGCTCGGCACCCTGCACTCGACTCCGCGGCAGGTCGTCGCCACCGACGGGGTCGTCCTTCATGCCGAGGTCGACGAGGTCGCGCCGTACTCCGACGGCACCCCCGACCCCGACGCCCCCACTCTGGTCTTCTCTCACGGCTTTGCGCTCAACCTGGACTGCTGGCACTTCCAGCGCCAGGCCCTTCGCGGCAAGTACCGCATGGTCTTCTACGACCAGCGCGCTCACGGCCAGTCCCAGCGCGGGGAGTGGAAACACGCCACCATCGACCAACTTGGTGCCGATCTCAACAGCGTGATCGACCAGTTGGTCCCCCAGGGGCGAGTCGTCGTCGTGGGTCACTCCATGGGCGGCATGAGCGTTATGGCGTACGCCGACGCCTTCACTCGCAGTTTCGCCGACCGGGTCGCCGGTGCCGTGTTGATCGCCACCAGCGCCGGGGACATGCATCCGCACGAGACCATCGGCTCCTGGATTCCCGACGGCATCGGTGAAGTGGTCGCACTGCGGGCCATTTCGGCGTTGGCCAAGGCCCCCAATCTGGTCGACTCGGCCCGCAAGTTCGGCTCCAACATCGGCTACCTGGTCGTGCGCCGCTTCGCGTTCGGCTCCAGCGACGTTCCCCCCGAGCAGGTCGAGTTCCTCGACAACATGCTCGCCGACACCCCGATGGAGGTGCTGGGGGCGTTCTTCCCGCAGTTCGAGGCGCTCGACAAATACGCCGTGCTGGGTGCATTCACCAACGTGGCGACCACCATCGCGTGTGGCACCCGCGACCGGCTCACCCCGCTGGCCCACAGCCGAAAACTGGCCGGAGCCATCGCCGGCTCCAAACTCCTGGTTCTGCCCGGGGCCGGACACATGGTCATCTTCGAGAAGGCCGCTCGCCTCAATGCCGCCATCGATGACGTTGCCAAACAGGCCGCGCGCCCCGATCTCCGCGTGGTCGCCGGGTGAACGTTCGCCGCGTCGGGGGCGAGGCGGCCGCGGAAGTGCTCACGATCGTGCAGGCTGCCTTCTCTGCCCGTCCGCCGCTCGATCCGCCCGGGGATGCCCTGGCCGAATCCGAGGAGTCGCTACGGGCCGCCTTGTCCTCCGGCGGGGGACTCCTCGCCGAAGCGGAGGACGAGCCGGTCGGAGCGATGGTCCTGGATCCACGTGAGGGCTGGCTGTGGATGCGGCGAGTCGGCGTACTCCCAGGCTCCCGCAGCAGTGGAGTGGCGCACGATCTTGTCCGTGCGGCCGAGGCCGAAGCGGCTCGGCTGGGCTGTACTGGCCTTCGGCTGATCGCCCGCGAGGAGCTGCCAGCCACCGTGGGCTTTTGGCAGTCGTTGGGGTATGTCGTGGTCGAGCGCGACTCGCCGTATCTCCAACTGGCCAAGCGATTGCCGGTCCGGGTCGAACTCGCAGATGTGGCTGCGACCGAAGCGCTGGGCCGCCACCTGGCGGGTCTCCTGCGAGCCGGCGATCTCGTCATCCTCACCGGAGGGCTCGGCGCAGGGAAGACCACGTTGACCAAGGCCATCGGGGCCGGCTTGGGGGTCCGCGGCGAGGTCACCTCCCCGACCTTCGTGATCGCTCGCATGCATCCGGGCCCACTACCACTGGTCCATGTCGACGCCTACCGATTGGGTGAGCAGGCCGAACTCGACGATCTCGATCTCGATGCGGATCTCGATCAGGCGGTGACCGTGGTCGAGTGGGGTTCGGGGCTGGCCGAGGCGCTCTCGGAGGATCGAGTCGACGTCGTCATCGAGGTCGACACCGAGACCGAGACCCGCACCGTGACGATGCTCGGTCAGGGACCCCGTTGGATCGACGTCGACCTGGTGCCTCAGCCCTCGTAGACCTCGTCGTTGACGCCGAGGGCACGCAGGACGCAGAACTCGTTGCCAGCCGGATCAGCCATGACGACCCAACTCTGCGTGCCCGACTGGCCGATATCCACGCGGGCAGCGCCGATCGCCTCGAGTCGCGCGATCTCAGCACCCTGCTCGTCGGGGCGGAGGTCGAGGTGCAGTCGGTTCTTGACCGTCTTGGCCTCGGGGACCTTGAGGAAGAGCAGATCCGGGGAGACACCGTCCTCGGGGCTGCCCTCGGGCGGTTCCAACACGACTTCGTGCGGCTCGTCGTAGGTGCGCCTCCAGCCAAGTGCTCGTTGCCAGAAATCGGCGTCGCGTTGGGGGTCGTGGCTATCGACGCTCAAGCACTGCCAGCGAAGGGTCATTGGCTCACACTGACGGCTCGGACACAGGCCTGCAACCGGTAATCTGCCGGGGTGCTGCTCGCCTTCGACACCGCCACCGCGTCGGTCAGTGTCGCCCTTGTCGACGACGGCGAGGTGCGCTCGGCCTACACCGCGCACGAGGCGCTGCGGCACGGCGAACTACTCGCTCCCGCGATCGACCGGGTCCTCACTGAAGGCGGCGCCCTGACCACAGACGTGACCGCTATTGCCGTGGGCGTGGGGCCGGGTCCGTTCACCGGGTTGAGGGTGGGCCTCGTGACCGCACGGACCATGGCCTGGGCGTTGGGGATTCCTGTTTACGGCGTCTGCACGCTCGACATCTTGGCGCTCGAGGCGAGCGACGCGGGCTATGGAGAATTCCTGGTCGCCACCGATGCACGCCGCAAGGAGGTCTACGCCGCTCACTATCGCGATGGCGCACGCGTCGCCGGACCTCAGGTCGTCAAGCCGGCCGAAGTGGCCACCGGGCTGCCTGTGGTCGGTGCAGGCGGCCGGCTCTACCCCGACTGCTTCCCCGGGTTCACCGGGTTGGAGCAGCCCAGCGCCGAAGTGTTGGCCTACGCGGTCGCACTGGAGCGATGCGAGTTGCTCGACCCCGAACCGCTCTATCTCCGGCGCCCCGACGTGATGGCGCCCCGGCCTGCGAAGCCGGTGTCCTGACCCGTGCGGGCAGCAGAGCAGGGTGACCTGATGTGGTTGGTGCACGTGGACCAGCAGGCCTTCGGGCACGACGCCTGGTCGGAGGAGTTGTGGGTCTCGGCGTTGGC
>CALMLL010000114.1 GCA_937868075.1 uncultured Marmoricola sp.
TCGCCGTCATGCTCTACGCGCTCGTGCCCGCCCAACCCGACCTGCGCGACGTGCTGACCCGGCTGTCCCCGCCAGCTCGCCCCAGGCCCGGAGCACCCGTGCCGTCGGTCAACCCGGACACCGAGGAACGGCTCGGGATCTGGGCCGAACGCACCCTGCCGGCCCGCCTGCTCGGGGCCCCGCCAGCCCGGGACCTGGCCGTGCTGCGCAAGACCCCCGCCCAGTTCTACGGGCGCAAGGTCCTCTATGGCCTGCTCGGCCTGGTCCTTCCCGCCCTGCTGACCGGCTTCTTCACCCTGCTGGGCATCGGGATTCCCTTCGTGGTGCCGGTCGGCGCCACCGTGATCCTGTCCGGCGTGCTGTTCATGATGCCGTCCCGGGACATCAGCGCCGACGCCAAGAAGGCGCGGTCGAACTTCGCCCGCGCGTTGTCGGCCTACATCGAGCTGTGCGCCCTGGAACGCAACAGCGGCGCCGGTGCAACGGTCGCCCTCGCCAACGCCGCCGAGGTCGGCGACTCCTGGGTGTTCCGCCAGATCGGGCAGGAGCTGGCCCGGTCCCGCTACAACGGGCAACCTCCGTGGGACTCCCTCAAGGTCCTTTCCGAAGACCTCGGCCTGCCCGAGCTGGCCGACGTCGCCGACATCATGCGCCTGGCCAACGACGAGTCCTCGGAGGTCTACCGGCAGCTCCGAGCCCGCAGCGCCTCCGCGCGCAGTGCGCTGCTGTCCGCCGAGCTCGCCCAGGCGGGCGTCGTCGAGGAGCGGATGTATCTTCCCGCCTCCTTCCTCGGCGTGGTCTTCCTCGCTCTTCTCATGGCCCCTCCGCTGCTTCGGCTGTTCGGCACCAGCTGAGGGCCACGGAAGGAGGACTGACATCCCAAGCGGCCACACACACCAACCCGACTCCCACCAGCCAACCGAAAGGACAACGCCCGTGACCCACCTCTACGCGACCCTGCACACCCTCGGGGTGACCCTGCGCGAGCGGGCTGCCGCCGCGCGCGGTCAGGACCGTGAGCGCGGCGCCAGCACCCTGGAGATCGTGTTCTGGGCCGTCGCCCTGCTGGCCCTGGCCGGCATCGTCTACGCGGCCATTAACGCCTACATCCAGGGCAAGCTGCCCGGCATCAGCGGCTGAGCATGCACCCTCGACGCCACCTCGCGGCCGCACGCCTACGCCACCACGCTTACGCGGGCGGCCGCGAGGCTGGCGTCGCCTCCATCCAGATCGTCGTGCTGATGCCCGTGCTGTTCCTGCTCATGTTCATCGGTATGCAAGCCGCGATCATCTACCACGGGCGCACCGTGGCCATCGCGGCCGCCCAAGAAGGGGCCCGCGCCGCGGCCGCCCAGAACGGGACCGCGACAGCCGGCCAGAGCGCCGCGACCGCGTTCGTCGTGGCCGCCGGCGGTGAGGGCACCCTGCAAGGCGTCACCGTCACCAGCAACCGGACCGCCACCACAGCCACCGTGGTCGTCACCGCAACCACCCTCTCGGTGATTCCGGGATGGACACCCAGCATCACCCAGAGCGCGTCAGCGCCCGTGGAAAGGCTGACTCGATGAGCGGACTCCTGCGACGACTGCGCCTCCGCCAGGGACCGTCCGAGCGCGGTTCCTCCGTCGTGGAAGTCGTCATCCTCGCCCCCGCCTTGGGCCTGTTCTTGGCGTTGATCATCGCCGGCGGCCGGGTCGCCGTCGCCCACCAAGCCGTCGAGGCCTCCGCCGCTGAAGCAGCCCGAGCCGCCTCGATCGCCCGCACCCAGGGCCAGGCGCAAGCCTCTGCAGAAGCCGCCGCGTCTGCCAGCCTGACCAACCAGACAACCCGGTGCGTCAGCACTGCGGTGACCGTCGACACGAGCGGTTTCGCCACGCCGGTCGGCACCCCCGCCTCGGTCGGGGCCACCGTCACCTGCCAGGTCGACCTCGCGGGTCTGCTACCGGGCTTGCCTGGCTCCATGAGCATCACGGCCACCGTGCGGTCGCCGTTGGACACCTACCGAGAGCGGTGAGACCCGTGCGTTGGTTGCGTGTACGTCAAGGACAGCCCGACCGAGGTTCGGTCACGGTGTGGATGATCACCACCGCCCTCACCCTCGTCCTCATCGTGGGATTGGCCGTCGATCTGTCCGGCCGGGTCTACGCCAAGCAGCGAGCCCAGGACATCGCCGCCGAAGCCGCCCGTGCCGGCGGGCAACAGCTGCAAGGAGCAGCAGCCGTACGCGGGCAGGGCGCCGTCGTCGACTCCGCCGCTGCCGTCGCGGCCGCCAACACCTACATCGCCGGCGCGCCCGGAGTCACCGGCAGCGCCACGATCCAAGGCGGCACCCGCGTCGTCACCGACACCAGCACCACCTACACGACCAAGTTCCTCAGCATCATCGGCATCAGCACCCTGACCGTCACCGGTCACGCCGAAGTGCAAGTGAACCGCGCCGTCGATGGAGTCGCCCAATGAGAACCCGCACCCGTCTGGTCGGTCTACTGGCCACCCTGATCCTGCTCGGCATCGTGATCGGGCTCCCAGCCACCCTGCTGGCTCTCGGCGCCAACCCCATCCCTGGATCCCTGCCCACCCTCGAGCAGCTCCGCTCCGCCGTCACCACCCCCGACGACGGTACCCTCGCCTTGGGGGCCATCAAGGTCATCGCGTGGGCGTCCTGGATCATCCTCACCGGCAGCATCCTCCTCGAGATCACCGCACGGCTGCGCCGTCTGCCAGCCCCCCGCATCCCGGGCCTATCCGTTCCGCAAGGGGCAGCCCGCCGGCTCGTCACCGCCGCGCTACTGCTGTTCGTGATCTCGCCCGCCTCGGCAACCATCGCCACGGCCACACCTACGTCCCCGGCATCCGCAGCCACGCCATCGGCCGTATCGACCACCGTCGACCGTGCGCCCACCACCTCACCGGCGCCCACGGCCGCCACGACAGCAGCGGCTACGAAGCCGACCTACACCGTCCGGCCCGGGGACACGCTCACGGAGATCGCCGAACGCGAACTGGGCGACTCCGAACGTTGGCATGACATCGCTGACCTCAACCCAGCCGTCGCCGCCCACCCCGACCTCATCCACGTCGGAACCGTCCTGGTCATGCCCTCCAGCACCCCAGCCGGCGTGAGCAGCCACACGTACGTCGTCCGCAAGGGAGACACTCTCTCCGGGATCGCCGAACGCGAGCTCGGGGATGCCGACAAGTACCCGCTCATCTTCGAGGCCAGCCGGAACACCGTCCAACCCGGTGGGGGACACCTGGTCGACCCCGACGTCATCGACGTCGGCCAAACCCTCACCATCCCGGCCACCACGCCCGCGCCACCCCCTGCCGGCGGCGCCACCGCACCGTCCACGCCAGCCCCCGTACCCCCGCCCTCGGCGCCGCAGCCTGCCCGGCCCGATCACGACCCCGCTGACCGGGAGCCAGCCGGGAGCGTCCCGGTAGTGCCGGCGGGTGCTGCTCAGGCGTCCCCGCGACCTGCTGCCGACCCGGCCGAGGTCGTCGAGGCCGCCACCCCGGCGCCCTGGGCGCTGGCCGGTCTCACGGGGGCAGGGGCCATCCTGGCCGGCTCGCTGCTGACATTGCTACGGCGGCGCCGACGCACCCAGTTCCGCAATCGCCGCCCAGGTCGAACCCTGGCCGCGCCGGCACCCGAGCTCGCTCCCGTGGAGAAGACCGTCACCACGGTCGGCGGGCAGAGCGCGCCCACCGTCGAGCGCATGGACGACATCCTTCGACGGCTCGCGGCCGCCAGCTGCGCAGCCGGCCGCCCGATGCCGGTCCTGGCCGCCGTCGAGCTCACCGCCACCCACCTCGTGCTGCACCTGGCCGACCCGGCACAGCTGCCATCACCATGGGAAGGCACCGCGGATGGCATGCACTGGAAGATCGCACCCGAGACTCCCCTCGACCTGATCGGACCCCACACTCCCGACCAACCTGCCCCGTACCCCCTGCTGGTCACGATCGGGCTCGGCGACCACGAGCAGGTGTGGCTGCTGAACATCGAGGACCTCAACGTCACGATCACCGGAGACCCCACCTACGGGCAAGACTTCGCCCGCTACCTGGCCGCCGAGGTCGCCTGCAACCCGTGGTCAGCCGGAGTGCAGGTCGCCTGCCTCGGCGTCGCCGCCGAGCTCGGCTCACTCAACCCAGACCGCATCCACGTCTACGACCCGGCGGGAACCGACGGCGATCCCATCGCGGAGTTCCTCGCCGACGCCGTCGCCACCGTCGACCAAACAGGCGACACCGACGTCGACGTCACCACCGCACGCTCCCACCAGGTCGGCTCCGACGCCTGGCCGGCCCGCCTCCTGCTTGTCGACGCCGCCAACCCCAACCCCGCCCTGGACCACCTCATCGACCTCGTGCACGCCCAAACCGGGCGAACCGCAACATCCGTCGTCGTTGCCGGCCCACGGCCCAGCCTCGACGGAGTGATCCTGCACCTCACCGACCAGGGACGCATCACCCTGCCCGAGGCCGGCCTTGACCTCGTCGCTGTCGGACTCACCAGCGACGAAGCCCTCGGGTGCGCCTCACTGCTCGCCCACGGCGACACCATCACCCACATCCCCGTCCCCGTCGACGAGGCCGCCACGCAAGGATGGCGCGCCTACACCGACGAGGCCGGCGCCCTGCGAGCAGACCACACCCTCGCGCGCCACGACCACGCCGAGGACCCCGCCACGGTCACCCTCCTCGACGAGAGCGACGAGACCTACCTGCAGGCCGCCGCCACGACCGCGGAGGACCTGCAGGCCCTGGCCCCTCGCGTCAGCCACGACGTCCGGGAGGATGTCGAAGCCGCCGACCCCACGCTCGATGACGACCTGGCCATGTGGCGTCGCGACGACTCGGCCCTGCCGAAGCTGGTCCTTCTCGGTCCGGTACGCGCCACCACCCGCGGCAAGCCGCTGACCAAACGCAAGCCCTACATGACCGAGCTGCTCGCCTTCATCGCCCTGCGCCGCCTAGGGGCCACCACCGACGAGGTCGCCGACACCTTCGGGATCACCAAGGCCAAAGCCCGCGACTACGTCCTGACCATCCGGCAGTGGCTGGGCACCAACCCCCGCACCAAGGACTACCACCTGCCCGACGCGCGCTTGGCCCCCGCCGCCGCGATCCGAGACGTCCCCGTCTACCAAGTCATCGACCTGCTCATCGACGCCGACCTGTTCCGCAGGCTCCGCGTCCGCGGTGAGGCCCGAGGGGGCCAGGAAGGCATCGCCGACCTCCGCGCCGCCCTGAGCCTGGTCCAAGGCCGCCCCTTCGACTTCCCGGTGGAACGCGAGCAAGGCGGCGGATGGGCGTGGCTACTCGAGGGCGACCGCATCGACGAGCACCTCACCGTCGCCATAGTCGACGTCGCCCACGTGGTCACCACCCACGCCCTCGCCGCCGGAGACCTCCGCCTCGCCCGGATGGCCACCGAAACCGCAGCCCTCGCCGCGCCCTACGAGGAGATCCCCCGCCTCGACCTCGCCGCCGTCGCCGCCACCGAAGGCCACCACGCCGAGGCCCAGCGGATCATCCGCGACGAGATCTGCAACCGTACCGACGACGACAACGCACCCCCAGAGCTCCCCACCCGCACCGAGGAAATCCTCCGACGGCGCCAAGGCTGGACCGACACCAAGGCCAGCTGAGGACCGCCGGCCAGTGCCGGCAGGCCCAACGTCCAGCTTGCGCCCAGG
>CALMLL010000115.1 GCA_937868075.1 uncultured Marmoricola sp.
GCTCTCACCCATCATCGCCGCGGCCGCCATGGCCCTATCCAGCGTCAGCGTCATCGCCAACGCCCTCCGCCTTCGCGCACAAACCATCGACTGACGCTCAGCCAACCTCGAGGACTGGCGCGTCAGGCCAGAAGCACCGTTGCCGGACTGTCACCCCGACGACTATTCGCAGGTCGTTCACGACGGCGAGCTGGCTGAGAGGAACGCGATCTTCTGGCCGCATATAGGACGTGACCCTCTCCAGATCACTCGCGGGCGATCTTGCACGACCCCACCGAGCGGGCCGGTCTCTGCAAAGTGCACCGCACGAGATCTTGCAGTCTTGGCTGCATCTCGACAACTGTGGCCGCGACATGGGCTGGTCGGGACCCGCCCGTCGAGGTGTTCGACGCTCGGCTCCTGGGAGCCGGACATGGCGCGAGCCCCGGGCCCTGTCGTCCGGCAGGAAGTCCCGAGGCTCACTTCCCCGACCCTCGCAAGGTGGGGCTTGTCCCTCAACGTAGCCCACGCGAGACCCACATGGCACTCGCCCACGGCTCAAGCCCTCGAACGGTTTGGGCTGTCCTCCTCTCCGGTCGGTGGGCGGCGGAATACTTCGATCCGTGAGTGCCCCTCCTCCGCCCCGTCGACCGGGCCTGCCGTTGGGTGAGCGGCGGGTCTCGACGGGTGCGGTCGCGGCGCAGGCGGTGCTGCCGGCGCCCCGGGTCAGGCATGTGTGGGTGCAGGCTCCGTCTGCGCAGACCGGCGCAGGCGCCATGTGGGTCGCTGGGGTGCTGCTGCGCTGGGAGCGCGCCGCAGAGGGGTTGCGAGGCCTGGTCGCGTACGTGGTCGCCGATGACTCCGGTTCGCCGGTGTTGGTCACTCAGGCGTTGGCTGCCGACCTGATCAGTCCCGCTGATCCCGGGCCGCCGCCGGGGTGAGCGGGTCGAGTTTGGGCAGCACGTTGCTGCCCGTGTCTCAGCTGGCCTTGGAGTCGGTCCAACCCTTGCGGGCGCGCAGGATCTGCTCGGTGCGCTCCGGCAGCTCGGGGGGTGCCGACTCGTCGTCGGTGCGGTTGCAGACCTCGTCACGCAGGATGCGTTGCGCCTCGGCGTGGCGGCCTTCGGCGTCAGCGACGGCGGCCAGGTCCAGGCGTGGGATCTCCTCGTGGGGTGCGGCGAGAATAGCGGTCTCGGCCGCGAGGCGGGCGGCGGGGAGGTCGCCTTCGGCGAGGTAGTGCGTGACCACGAGGTGGGCGACGTCGACGACGGCGACGGTCAGGTGCTCGTCGAGGCGAGTTCCCTCGATGAGCCAGGTCCAGCCGCCGCCCTGTTCACGCTCGATCGGGTAGTCGAAGGGTCGCCCCTCGACGAGGCTGAGCGCTGTACGCAGGTCCTCGATGCCTTCGGCTCCGCCGCGGGCTTCCCCACGCACCCGCAGCCTCCGGAAGAGGTCCGCGTCGATGAGCAGGTCGAGGACCTGGTAGACGGGGACGTCGCGGATGGTCGCGGCCGGGGCCAGCCGGGCGTCGGGCAGGTGGTCGGTGCCGGTGCGCGGGTTGGTGCCTAGCCAGTGGCGGATGGTCAGGACGTAGTCGCGGGCCTTGGCCTTGGTGATGTTGAAGGTCTGGGCGACTTCCTCGGGGGTGGCTCCGTGCCGGCGTAGCGCGATGAAGGCCAGCAGCTCGGTCATGTAGGGCTTGCGCTTGGTCAGCGGCTTGCCTCGTGTGGTGGCCCGCACCGGTCCAAGGAGGCGGAGTTTGGGCAGTGCGGAGTCCTCGTGCCACCACATGGCCATGTCATCGTCGAGGCTCGGGTCGGCCTCTTCGACGGCGTGCCGCACGGTCTGGTTCACCCGCGGGGCGATGGCTTGCAGGTCCTCGGCGGTGGTGGCGCCGGCTTGGACGTAGGTGGCGTCGGGGTCGTCGAGGAGGCTGGTGGTTTGAGGGTCGGGATCCAGGTCGGGCTCGGGTCGAGGCAGGGTGTGCTCCGCGCGCAGGGCGCCAGCCTCGTCGGACATGGATCGCCAGCCTTCGGTGGCACTCTCGTCGACGGGGACGGGAACCTCGATCAGGGTCTCGCTGTGGGCCAGGAGTGAGGCGCAGCCGAGAGCCTCGTCACTGGTCAGACCGACCGCGACGAGGTCCAGCCCTGCGTCGGGCAGGGTGACCCGGCCGTCGTCGGTGACGTGGAGAACGGTTCCCGGGGTGTGGGGTCGGGCGCCGGCGATCACGACGGAGGTCGCGGTGTGGCCGGCCTGCGTGTGCACCAGCTCGAGCAGCTGCTCGAGCGCTGGGGTGGTGGCGGCGGCGTCGACGAGCAGCAGCCTGGCGGGCCACGCGTCGGCGCCGGCTTGGTGGCTGCGGGCGGTGTTGACGTCGCTGTCTGCGTCGTGGGCGCGGTTGATGGTGGCCACGGCGTCGGCGAGGAACCCTTCGACCGGGTCGTTCTGGCGGGTGCCCGGTTCGTAGACGTGGATCCGGTCGGGGTTGAGCGAGCCAAGCTCACTGGCCACACCGAGGCAAGCGACGTCCACGCCCGCCGACCATGGGTTGCAGGCAACCTCTGCCGCCAGGTACCGCGCAAAGTCCTGCCCATAGGTGACGTCGCCGGTGATCGTGATGTTGAGGTCCTCGACGTTCAGCAGCCAGATCTCCTCGTGGGCGCCCAGTCCGATCGTGACCAGCAAGGGGTACGGTGCGGGTTGGTCTGGAATCGCCGGACCAATGTGCTCCAGCGGGACCTCGGGCGTGATCCTCCAGTGGAGCCGGTCCTCGCTGCCGTCCCACGGCGCCGGCAGTGACGCGGGTTCGGACAGGTGGAGGATCAAGTGGGTGGCCGTGAGCTCGACTGCCGCGAGCACCGGCATTGGGGTTGCCGTCTGGGCGGCTGATGCGGCCAGCCGGCGCAGGGCCAGGTCCATGTGTTCCACGGTGGGCGCCGTGACCGCGCCGATGGCGGTGATGGTCTTCTCCACGGGACTGAGGATCGGGTCCGGGCTGGCCAAGGTTCGTCCGGGGCGGCGGTTTCGGAACTGGGCGCGTCGGCGGCGCCGCAGGAGCATCAGCATCGACCCGGCCAGCAACGCCCCTCCCCCGGTGAGCCCAGCAAGCATCCACGGGGCGGGCGCTGCGGTCTCGGCGGCGTCCGTGGACGTGGTCGCCGGTGCGTTCTGCGCGGCCCCCGAAGGAATCGGCGAAGCAGCGGGGGGCGCCGCCGCCGGCTCGTCAATATCGGGACGATGGGTGGGGCGCGGAAGGGTCGCGGGAGATGTCGGTGCTGCGGCGGCGGATGTCGGCTCCTGGGTCTGTGGTGGCGCGGCAGCGACTGGCGGCCTAGGGATGGTCAGGGTTTGTCCGACGTCAATCTGGTCCGGGTCGCTCAGGTGAATCCCGCCGGGCTGGAGCGTGCTCCGGCTGGCCTCGAAGATCTGCGGGTACTTGGCGGCATCACCCATCTCTCTCTGGGCGATCCCCGAGAGGGTGTCCCCGGCCTTGACCGTGTAGGGGCGGGAGGGTCCGGGCTGGGGTGTGGCGGGCAGGTTCAGAACGGTTCCGGCGTAGATCAGGTCAGGATGTGCCGCGACGTGCGGGTTGAGCGCCACCAGCTCGTGCCAGCGTTCCGGGTCGCCCAGGTGCCGCTGAGCGATCTTGGAGAGGCTGTCACCGGCCTTGACCGTGTAGGTGCTGGTGGCAGGCGTGGTCGCCGTGCTCGGCAGGCTGGTGATCGGCGAAGCAGGCGTTGTCGTGGACATGGTGGGCGCCGTCGCGACGGTGGACGGCTGTGCTGCTTGCGCGAGGGCCGGGGCGGCAGGAGCGATGACGAAGAGGAGTGCAGCGGCCGTCACCAGCTGCCGGGCTGCCCCTTGTGGAAGCGACAGGCCGGGCAGCGTGGGAGCGTGCAGGCCGCGCAGTCTCGCGCCCAGTTCAAGCAGGATGCTGCCCGCCAGGACGAGCCAAGCGAACCAGGCGAACACCTTGATAGCGCCCAAGGCCAGAGTGCCGTCGTCGGGCGTGGTGAACGCGGTGCGGATCTGCTCGAGGCTGGGCAGGGAGTGGGGGATGGGGCTGGCTCCGAGGGCCAGCAGGACCATGGGGAGGCCGATCAGGATCACGAGCAAGATCACGGTGGCGAGCAGCCCAACGAGGCGGGCACGGATTCTCATCGGGCAACTCCTGAGACGGCGCGGTTGACCTGGACCTCGGCATGGCCGGTGACGGTCAGGCTGGTGATGCCGATGAGGCCGAGGAACTTCGTCTGATAGGTGGTGCTGGTGTCGGTGACCACTGTGGTGCCTCCGGCGATGGTTGCGCTGCCGGTCATGCCCGGGGCACCCGCGATGTAGGTGTTGGCGGCGACGACGGCCGCTGCGGGGTCGACGACGGCTCCTTGGCCGCGGATCGCGGCAGGTCCCTGCAGCTGCTGTCCGCCGGCGCGGGCGGCCTCGGCGGCCACATCCTGGGCTCGCTGCTTGGCGTGGACCTGCCCAGACAGGTCCACCGCCAGACCGACGAGGAGGATCATCACCAAGGCGGTGGTGATCATCCAGACCGCGACCGATCCTTGTTCCCGGTCGCCCATTCGTCGCGTCAGCCGAGTCATCACAGGCTCACCGCTCCCGGTAGGTGTCGAGGGGAGAGCGCATCGTCGCGGTGATGGTCATCGAACCGGGCAGACCGGGCAGCAGCCCTGCTAGGTCGACCTGGCAGGTGACTGTCGCACTGACGGAGGCGGGAGTGCCGACGGGGGTAGCGAAGCCTGAGGTGTCCACCGAGACGGACGTGCTCACGCAGCGGGTGCTTTGGCTGGCCAGGCTGGAGGTGGCGGCGGTTCTGGCATCGGCACCTGCCTGGCCTTGCGTGCGGGCGATCGAGGCCGCTCGGGCGGCTTCCGCAGCGGAGGCCTCGACGGCTTGGTGGGCCAGCGCGACCCGGCCGCCGGCGATGATCAGGGCGAGGAACAACCCCAGAGCCGGGGCGAGGATGACCACCTCGACGACCGAGGAGCCGCGGTCCCGCGGGCCGCGGGCGGGAAGCCGGTTCAGGAGTTTGGTCATCGGGTGAGCCTCTCCACCGGGGCGGAAGCGCTCTGTGTGATGGTCGGTGTCCAGCCGGGGATGACGGACAGGGTCGTGCCGCGCACTACGACCGTCGCGGTGGTTGCCGTGCGGTTGCTGCCCACGTTCACCGCTCTTAGTACGCCGTCGCCGCCCGCCGAGGCGACGAACGCGGTCGCTGCCGTCTGACCGTCTGCGCTGGTGCCGTTCTGGGCGGCGGCCGCGCGGGCTCCCTCTTGGGCGGCGGCGATGGCGACGGTGCGGCCGTGGTAGATCATCGCGGCCTGCATCCCGACAAACATCAGCAGGAACAGCACCGGCATGAGGATGACGAGCTGGATGGAAGCCACGCCACGCTCACGCTCTCCCGCGAACGCTCGGCGGCGTCCGCGGGAGGGCGTGCAGCGGTGGCGGCAGATCACGGTCAGTTGATCCCTGGCAGCTTGTTGTTGATGTAGGCGTTGATGGCGGCGTAGACGATGCCGGCCAGAGCCAACAGCGCCACCGCCCAGAAGACGATCTCGATGGTGCTCGCGCCGCGTTCGGTGTCGTGGTGCGCCGTCTCGACACGGTCCCGCATGTTCACCCCGAGGGTGTGCAGAATTGCGTACAGGTAAGTCATGGATGGTTCCTTCCGAGTGATGAATCCTCTGCTGGTCGTTGCTGACGCGATGTGGATGTCTGTCCTCCTTCCCTGTCCCTCAGCTGGTGCCGAAGAGTCGAAGCAGCGGAGGGGCCATGAGAAGTGCGAGGAACACGACGCCGATGAAGGAGGCCGGCAGGTACATCCGTTCCTCGACGACGTTGGCCTGGGCGAGCTCGGAACTGAGCAGCGCGGAGCGGGCTGAGGCGCTGCGGGCCCGCAGCTGCCGGTAGACCTCGGAGCTCTCGTCGTTGGCCAGGCGCATGATGTCTGCGACGTCAGCGAGCTCGGGCAGGCCGAGGTCCTCGGCGAGGACTTTGAGGGAGTCCCACGGTGGTTGCCCGTTGTAGCGCGAGCGGGCCAGCTCTTCACCGATCTTGCGGAATACCCATGAGTCGCCGACCTCGGCAGCGTTGGACAGTGCGACGGTGGCGCCGGCGCCGCTGTTGCGTTCCAGGGCGCACAGTTCGATGTAGGCGCTCAACGCGCGCGCGAAGTCGGAGCGAGCCTTCTTGGCGTCTTCGCTGATGTCTCGCGAGGGCATCATGAACAGCACCGCAGACAAGATCACAGTCGCCCCGACCGGCACGACGAAGGGGATGCTGATGCCGATGAGGGTGAAGAAGCCGGTCAGGAGCGTGGGCAGCACCAGACCGAGGAGGCCGTAGAGGACCTTGCGGCCGTAGAACTGGGCGGGGGTCTTGCGCAGGACCGCGAGGTCGCGGGCGGGTGGCACGCCCAGGAAGCGGGCCGGAAGGGTGCGTTCGGCCCAGATCCCCAGCCGCTCTTCGGTGTCGGGATTCACGGTCGGAGAGACTGCGCCGGGCCGGCGACGGGCTGGCGGGGAGAGCCGGGTCAGTACGTCACGTAGGTCTGGTTGGGCCGGAACCAGGATGTAGAGCATGACGGCCAGACCGATCCCGACGATCGTGCCCAGGGCGAGGGCGAGCTGCAGGCCGGTCATCGGGCACCAGCTCGAGCTGTCGGGCCGAGGAAGCGCGGTAGCGGTTTGCCCTCGGCCATCTTGCGCATCCACAGCAGCCCGGCGGCGTACGCCATCAGGAGGAACACGAGCACGACCTGGCCGACGGGGCTGGAGTAGGGCTCGACGTAGTCGCCGGTGAAGGCGAGGATCAGCAGCACCCCGAGGGAGAAGGCGGTTACCAGTCGTGCGCTGCCGCGCGGCTTGGCCCGCCCGGCTTCGACTCGGCGACGGGCGGCCACGTCTTCGGCCACCGACTCGGCGACTCCTTGTAGGGCGCTGGCCAGACTCCGGTTGCGGCGCCGGGCGGCGAGGATCAGGTTCGCGGCCACGAGGTCACCGGTCACGTCGTCGAGGTCGTCGGCAAAAGCACGCAGCGCCACCTCCGTGTCCCAGCGGGCCCGCAGGCGGGCCACCAGGGTGGTGACCTCGGGCTTGATGGCGTCGGGGGTCGAGCGCAGCGTGGCTGTTAACGCCTGCTCGATGCCAACGCCGGCGCCCAAGACCCCGGCCAGGCTGCGAGTCCACTCCTCCATCGCCTCGACGCGCCGGATCCGTGCTTCGGCCGGGGGCGCGGCGAGCAGGTAGGGCAGGCCGAGCGCTGCTGTCGGCAGGATCACCACGGCGGCGATCCATCCCGTCAGCAACGCGACCAGGAAGCCGGCGACGACGGAGACCAGCAGGACGATTCTGGAGCGTGGAGACATTCCCGATAGGCGGCGCTCGAGCGAGGAGGGCACCCGCTCGACCTTGGGTGCCGGGACGTGTGGCCGCAGAGCGTAGATGGCCCCGACCAGACCGGCCAGGATCATGGCGCCGAGCAGCGCAGGCAGCAGGGTCGTCACGGCGTCCACCCGCTGGAGTCGGCTTCGCTCTGGAACAGGTCCGGGTTGAAACCGAACTCGGCCAGGGCCATCACCTGGGGCGGCAGGATTCCGCTGGCTTGTGCCGGCCCGTTCTTGCTCGGCCCGCACAAGTGCTCCAGGGCGTATCCCAGCTCCCGCTCTCCCGGTTCCACCAGGACAACTTCGCTGACCCAACGGCGCAGCTGCTGGGTTCCGTCCGGCAGGGTGACCACGCGACGGTTCAGTTGCACGATGAGATTGAGGCAGCCCACCAGCTTCTCCAGGGCCAGGTCACGGGTCACGTGATTGCCGGCCTCCATTGCGCACGTGACCAGTTTCCGGATGCAGGCATTGGCTTCGGCGGCGTGGGTGGTGGACAGGGAGCCCGTCCCCGACTCCATCGCTTTGATCATCGTCCAGGTCTCCGGGCCGCGGATCTCACCCACGATCTGTCGTGAGAGCGCGAAGCGGAAGGAGTCGTTGAGCGCCTCACCGAGATCGAACGCTCCGGCCGCGCGACCGTCGGCGCCGATCTCCCCTACACCCGGGCGGGACTCCCAGTCGATGACGATCTCGTGGTTGCCCGACTCACCCAGGAACAGTTCGTACTCGGTCTCGAAGGTGCCGATGGCCTCCTCGCGGGGGATCTCCGCGCACAGCGCCCGCATCAGCGTGGTCTTCCCGGCAGACATGGCCCCAGAGACCACGATGCTCCATCCAGCCCGGACCGCCGCGCCGAGCAGGTTCGCACTGGCAGGGCTCAAACATCCCCGCTCCACCCATGCCTCGAGGGTGTCGACCTTCAGTCGGTGGCGGCGGATCACCACGGTGGGGCGGCTGACGACCCACGAGGTGGCCGCCAACCGGGCCCCGCCATCGAGCTTCATGTGCAGCCGTGGCGTGCCTTCGGAGAAAGGCCGCGGGTTGGACTCGCTGCGGTTGGCCAGGAAGCGCAGGAAGTCGATCAGTTCCTCATCGCTCTCCGCGACGGCCGGGCCAGAGATGCGGGTGCCGTCGATCAGCTCAAGGAGCACCTGCCGACAGCCGAGGATGAAGATGTTCTCCACCCGGTCGTCATCGACCAGTGGCTGGAGCCGGCCCAGCCGGAACACTGCATCGAAGATCGCCTGAGCCATTACGGCCCGCTGGCGTGGGGTCCAGGCTTCGGCGCCCGTGGCGACAGCGTCGGCCGTGTGCTCGCTGAGCAGTTCGTCGATCGCGCGCCAACCCTCCTGCTCTTGGGCTGCGCGGTCCATCGGAATCCGCCCGCTGCCGGCGGCCGCGTCAGATTGATCGGCGGTACGGGTGCGCCAGTCCTCCCCCATCGCGGCGGCGAGTCGATTCGCCACCAGGGTGCGGAACGCGGCCACCAGACCCCAATCGAGGTCGTCGTGGTCCGAGAACTGGCCAGTGGTGACGCTCGGTGTCGGTTGATGCGCGGCGTGTCTCCTTCGGACGGCGTCCAAGGGCACGGGAGCTGCGGGCTCAGCCTCTGAACCCGTGCGCATCGAGAATCCCCCCCGGACCCGTCCCGGGCGGGTCGGGGGGGAGGAGAACAAGGGTGGGAGCGAGGTTGGGTCGCTGGGGTCCTGCGCGGGAATGAGTGGCTCGCTGGTCATGACTGCCTCCCGCTGGCAGCCTGCAGCTGCTCCTCGTTGATCCGGATTCGTCCCGTGATGGCGCTGCGGGCGGCGCGGTAGCTGCGCAGCAGCGCGGAGTCCTCCCAGCCTCCGCGACCTGCGAGCCGCTGGAGTACACCGGCCTGGGGCGGCGCGTCACCGGTGGAGAGCACTGCGGCCGCCGCCGGGTCCCACGCCACGGTGGTCACCACCGGGAGCTGTAGGACACGGGCGACTTCGCGGGCTCGGAACGGGCGCCCCTCCCCCACCAACATCAGCCCGAGCGAGGTCGAAGCACCGGATCGTGCGAAGCGGTCACGGAGCGTCTCAGCCCAGGACCGGGCACCCGAGAGCGAGACCATGTCGCTGCGCGTGAGGAGCAGGGTGAGGTCAGCGTTGTGAATGAGCGGTTCGGGGCTGCCGAACAGGCCGAGCCGGCCGGCGTCCACCAGCACGTCCTGTCCGGTCGACTCCAGCGACCGCAACGCCACGCTCATCGGCTCCCACAGCGCCAGCAAGCTGCGCGCCTGTTCATGTGACCTGGTCCCAGGGACCCACTTGCTCGACGAGCCCGGCAACTGCAGCGACACCTTGGGCAGCGTCTCCAGGACGGCCTCTACCTGCGGGGCCATCGCCAACTCGATCATCGCCTCTGGGGGAACCAAACCGCCGCGCAGATAGCCGGCCGCGATGGACGAGCCACCCGTCGGGTCGGCCTCTATCAACAGCGATGGACGTGGCCAGCCCAACGCCAGACCCAGCGCAGTGGTCGTCACCCCAGGCGAACCTGAGGCCGACGCGAGCACGATGACGCTCATCGCCTCACCGATCCCGCGAGTCCAGCACGATCGCCACCTTGCCGGTCGAGGCCATCGACGCCAGCTGAGGAGCATCAGCGCTGGGCACGTCCACCGTAATGATGGTCTGCGCGCCCTGCCCGGTGGTGTCCGCGCCCGTGGCGGTCGAGACCACGACAGCGGCCACCGACACCGGCTTGGCCGCTGCATCCGTTACCCCCTGCTGTCCAGGCGTTGCCACGATGCGGATCCGGTCTCCAGCGACAAGCTTCGCGCCCGGCATCATCGCCGGCGTCACGCCGACGCCAACCAAGGAGTGACCTTGCCCGGGAATGACCTGATCGGTGGTGGACTCCCCCGTCAGGAGCGAACCTGCAGCCACGTCCACTGCGGCACGCTTACCCACCAAGCTCTCGAGCTGCCCAGCCTTGACCGGCTTCAAGGCTGGATCCGACCCAATCTGCACCGTTATCAACTGGTCGCGGCTGATCACCGTTCCCCGCTCGATGGTTGATCGGGCAGCAACCACCTGTGTCGAGTTCGTGGTGGCCTGGTGCAGCCACACATTCCCCAGAGCGCCCAGACACACCACAGCCGCCATCGCCGCGAACAGGCCCCAACGGCGGCGCGCCTTCGGCGGCGTCGGAACCGGAACAGCTGCTCCACCCGTCGACGGCGGACCTGCACCGTTCGTCGCGACCGACTGCGGCCGCTCCACTGTGGTTGTCATCTGCTGATTCCTCCCGAGCTTCACTGCTTGAGCACCTGCGCCTCACCGATGGTCACCGGCGCACTCTGGGTCAGATCCATCGTGATCGTGCCGGTCTGCCCGATCCCCGACCACGTGATAACCCAGTGCGAGGTCGCCCGCACCGTATAACTGCCCTGCCGCGTGTACGTGTGACCGCACGTCGGAGACGACTGACGCCCGAACGAGTCCTGATACGGCGTTCCCACCCCGCAGGTCACGACCTGGCCGTCCCCCATGTCCCAGTTCACCTGCGCCACCTTGGCGGTCGCAGTGACCGTGTAACCGGCGGCCGACGCGCTTCGGGTGATTGGGCCCCACGTGTTCTGCGCCGGCGCGTCTACCCACATCCAGTTCGGCATCCCGACCAGGCCCACCGATCCAGCGCGCGGCTCCGGGACCAACCCGATGTTGATGGCACGCAGCTGCATAGTCGCGATCGCCTGCTGTGCCAGCACGCGAGGATCTGGCGGCGCAACTGGTCCCCCGGGCGGACTGATTGCCCACAGGTCGTAGGGCGCGAACGCTGGCCCAGCGATATACGGCAGAGGTGGATAGCAATGGTAGATAGCCCCGTCGGTATGGCCTTCCCACCTGGGGTCAGACAGTGGCGGCTGTGGACTGAGCGGAGAGATATAGCACTGGTAGTAGTTCGAGTAGTACCCGTAAGGCGAGGTACAGGGCACCTCCGTCTTGTAGATCCTCACCGTGTCCCAGACGCAGGTGGGTGTCCCACCGCCGCCACCGCCACCGCCGCCACCGCCACCACGGCCGCCGCCACCGCCACCGCCGCCACCGCCGCCCGGATCCACGACGATGATGCAGATTCCGCTGACTGGGTCAGGCTGCTGGCCAGGTGGACACGAAACAGGCGGGTCGGCGGCGAAGGCCGGCGCTGGCCCGAGGAAGACACAGAGGACGGCTGCGAGAAGAACACCCCCCAACTTGTTCAGCATGGTTTGGCCTCAAGTAGGTCTTGGACGACGAACCACTTCTCGCCATCGCGCTGAACTCTGTACTCATAGGACGACTGCGCGGGCCTACCGGGGGGGACCTGCGACTTGCCTTCGGAGTCGACGATGTTGACCTTCGAGACGTTGATGCACGCTTTCACTACGTACTCCCCCGGCTTGTCAGTTGCAGTTGCCGACTGCGGAGTGACCGAGGTCAGACCGACCTGCTTCCAGCCTTGGGCGGCCTGGGCGTTGAGGCTTCGACGATGCACATCGAGCGCCTGGTCCCGAGCCACATCGGACAACTTCGTTACACCCTCCTTGGGATCACTCGCGAGCTGGTCACGCATGGCCCAGAAGGCCACGACGGCGGCCTCTGCTTGCGCCTCCGGCGAGTCCGACTGCGTTCCTGTCGCTGACACCGAGGTGGAGGGCGCGATTGTCTGCGAGGCGGTCGAGGAGCTGGTCGGTGTGGTGCTTGAAGTCGCATCCGAGCAGCCTGTGAGAAGAAGGGCCACTGCCAGGGTCGCACCAGCTCCAGCACGGTTGATGTTCATATCGCTCCTCGAGTTCTCGTCAGATCCCTTAGGCGGGTGTTGTCCGTTGGGGGTTCACTATCCTGCCAACTCGGTTCCATAGAGACTAGCCGCTATGGGCTCACTCTGCGAGTTGGGTAAGGGGAACCTTCGTCGAGAGCGGTCGACGAGCATCGTGACCCCTGCCGTTCGGTGTCCAGCGCGATGAGATGCGGTGCCGTTCCATCGTGCATGTCCTTGGGTTCATCCGACCACAATCGGGTGACATTTGCCGGACTGCAGCGGCGGCTGTGGACAGTTGGCCCGGGGCGTTGAGGGTCAGATGGACAGGGCGTGACGGACGGTGTCGGTTGAGGTGTGCAGGGCGGCTGCGAGGGCGGACAGGGTTGCGGCGCTTGGGGAGGCGAGCCCGTCGGCCTCCCAGCGTTTGACGGTTGAGACTCCACTGTTGATGGCGGCGGCGAGTTCGGCGACGGAGAGTCCAGCGGCGAATCTGAGCCAGCGAAGATTCGGTCCGCTCTCTGGGGGAAGGAGCAGGTCGCGTGCGTCGACGTCGAGCGCTTGGGAGAGAGCGTGCAAGGCTCGCGGACTGCGCGGCCGCGCCTCTCCCCTCTCCCACTTCGATACCCGATCGCCGCCGGCGAAGCCGGCGACACGCGCGAGCTCGTTCTGGCTCAGACCAGCCCTCTCCCTCGCGGCGCGCAGAGCTGCCCCGTCGAGGGCAGGGGCAGTTTCCATAGCCGGCAACCCTACGTCGCCCCGAGCATGAGTCTCTTGCCGTCCATGTTTTTGGGGGACGTGCGCTGAACTCGTGAGATGGCCCCATCTGCGCTGCGTCCCCCCTCCGATTCTGCCCAACAGAGGCGCTCGGGGGGGACGGGTGCGGGGACACGTGGTGGGGAGTGTTTCGTCACGGAACAAGACGAAGGAGGTTTCCGTGGCCGCAAAGAGTGTCCCGTCGCACTGGGACGACAACACGATCATCACCATCGACGAGTTTGGCGAGATGCTCGGTCTGACCGAGGATCAGCTGCAGGAGTGGTCGAGTCGAGGCGTAGGGCCTCGGTGGCACCGATTCCAAGGAAAGGGCCGGCTGTATGTAACTGCCGCTGAAGCACGGCGCTATCTAACGACATCCAACTTCATTGGTGGCGAGATCAGTGTCAGCTAGGTCCATCGAGGTGCCCGTGTACCTCAGCCTCGAGGAGGCGGCTAGGTGCATGGCCGTATCCGTCAAGACGATTCGCCGGTGGATCGCGGCCGGGACCTTGCCCGCGTACCGTTGCGGACGACGGGCCATCCGGGTTCGACTCGACGAACTAGAAGCAACGCCGCAGCGGATTCCTTGCGCGCGCTGGTAACCACTGGGTGCCTGACTTGGCGTCCAGCTCAAACTATGACGGCTGGCTCAGCCCCGTCCCCGCTGCCAGGCCGCGTAGGTGTCACCGATTCGTGCGGCCAGCTGCCGATCGCGATCGAGAGTGGAATGTTGGTAGATGGCCATGGCGGCCTGGGAGGCGTGTCCGCCGCGGGCCTGAAGTTCGGCGGCGGTGGCGCCGTGCTGGCCGGCGAGGGTCAGGGCCGTGTGGCGCAGATGGTGAATCGTCAGGTCGGGACGTCCGGCGGCGTTGCGAGCGACCTTGAATCGGTCCATGAGATAGCGAACGCTCATGTGGTCGCTGCGTTCGCCGGGGAACAGAAGTGACTCGGGCTGGTCGCCGACATGGCTCGCTAGGTGGTGCTCCAGAGTGGGGATGAGTGGTGGCGGCAGGTGCACTGTGCGGATCCCGCTGGCCGTCTTCGGAGCGCTGATGCCGCGTCCGCAGCGTGGGCACGGGTTGGGGGCACCGGCGATGGCGTCCTTGTCGATCTTGCGACTCACCGCGATCTGACCTGTGCTGGGCTCGATGTCCCCACGGCGCAGTTCGAGCAGCTCGCCCTCTCGAAGCCCGACGAAGGACGCCAAGACGACGAACAGTGCGAGCCGCTCCGGCATGGTGTCGGCGATGATCGCGACCTCGTCGAGCGTGGCCGGACGGGCGACACGGCGGACCCGTGCGGTGGCGGCCCCGCGGATCTTGGGCGGGACGCGGAAGACGAGCTCCTCCTCTTCGGCGGCTTGGAGGAGGGAGCGCAGCAGGCGGTATGCCGCCGCGTTCGTTGCTTCCTTGTGTGGGTCCAGTGCTGACCGCCATGCCTTGATATCGGTCAGCGTGATGCTTTGCATGGGCATCGTGCCCAGGACCGGCAGGATGACAGCGTCTAGGAGCAGTCGGTACTGGCGCCGGGTGTTCGGGCGCAGTGGGCGCTCGGCGAGGTACCAGTCGGAGAAGGTGGCCAGCGTGTTGCGGGCGGCATCCGCCTCCCGTCGAGCCTGATCGGCTTTCCGGGCCTCGGGAGAGGTCCAGTCGTCCTTGCTCAACAGCGCGTTCTCGTTCGCCAGCCACGCCTCGGCGTCAACCTTGGTGCCGAAGGTCCGCGAGTAGCGCGTGCCATCCGGCAGCGCATAGCGTGCCCGGTATGAGGCCCTTCCTGCTGTACTCGTACGGCGCTCGATCTCACCGAACCCGCGTCGTCGCGTCACCATGCGAATCACCCTTCCCGGAACAACCCCATGCTGCGTCAGTATGGGGGATGGTCCTGTGGGGGACCAGTGGGGGAAAGGGTGTCCCTTCCCGTCCCCTGATGTCCACTCATGACCCCCATTGACCTGCACAAATAGGAGATGCGTGCGGTATCTGCGCTGCTTTGCAAGCAGGGGGTTAGGGGTTCGAGTCCCCTTGGCTCCAC
>CALMLL010000116.1 GCA_937868075.1 uncultured Marmoricola sp.
CCGGGAGAGGGGTTCCTCAGACTCGACATTCGGGAGGAGCGGGACTGGGCGGCGGTTCGGGAGTGGGTCGAGGACACCTGGGGTGGGTTGGATCTGCTCGTCAACAACGCCGGGGTGGCCGGCGGCGGGCGCATCGACGTCGCCACGATGGACGAATGGCAGTGGATCACCGACATCAACCTGTTCGGGATGGTCCGGGGCCTGCGTGAGTTCGTGCCCATGATGAAGGCGCAGGGCTCTGGCCACATCGTCAACGTCGCCTCGCTGGCCGGTCTGGTGCACCCGGCCGGGATGGCCTCCTACAACGCGGTCAAGGCGGCCGTGGTCGCCCTCACCGAGACCCTCGGGCACGAGTTGGCGCAGTGGAACATCCGCACCAGCGTGGTCTGCCCCTCCTACTTCAAGACCAACTTGGTCGCCTCGATGCAAGGACGCGACGAAGCCGCCGGTCGGGTGATCGCGGGCCTGGTCGAGCGGTCGCCGTTCACCGCCGACCAGATCGCCGCCGCCATCCTCGAAGGCGTCGAGCGCGGCGAGCAGGTGATCATTCCGGACCCCGCCGCCCAGGCAGCGCTTGCGCTCAAACGCGAGGCTCCGGGCGACTACGACGCGCTGATGCGGGCCCAGGCACGCAAACTCCAGGAGGCCGCGGGTGACTGAGCCGAGTGCCGGAGCGGTTCGAGACGAGGACGCCTTCGATGTCCAACGGGTCGTGGATTGGCTGAGCCGCCATCACGTCGATCTGGGCACGTCACTGGCGGCCGATGTCGTCGTACGCCAGTTCGCGGGGGGCGCCTCCAACCTCACCTATTCGTTGCGTACGCCGACCCGCGACCTGATCCTGCGCCGGCCACCGTCCGGCAAGAAGGCTGCCGGGGCCCACGACATGGCCCGCGAGTACCGCATCCAGGCTGCCCTCGCCGAGCCGTTCGGGCTGGTCCCACGCATGGTCGCCCTCTGCGAGGACGAGTCCGTGATCGGCTCGCCCTTCTATGTGATGGACCGCGTCGAAGGAGTCATCCCGCGTCGCGAACTCGGCATCGACCTGTCCCCCGAAAGCACCCGGGACCTGTGCCTCAACGCCTTGGATGTCCTCATCCGACTCCATCAGACCGACCCGGGGGTGCTGGCCGACCTCGGCAAGGGTCAGGGCTACGTCGAGCGCCAGGTGGTCGGCTGGTCGGCGAGGTTCCGCGCCGCCCGAACCCCGGACGTGGGTGACTTCGAACCGGTGATGGCTTGGCTGGCCGAGCACCGACCCAACGACGTGGCCACCTGTGTGATCCACAACGACTTCCGCTTCGACAACCTGGTGTTGCGTGCCGACGACCCCACCCGCGTGGCCGCAGTTCTGGATTGGGAGATGGCCACCCTGGGGGATCCGTTGATGGATCTGGGAGGGAGCCTGGCCTACTGGGTCCAGGCCGATGACGATGAGTTCTTCGCCGCCTTCCGCCGCCAACCCACGCACCTGCCCGGCATGCTCACCCGGGCCGAGGTCGTCGAGCACTACTGCGCGGCCATGGGCTTCACGTTGAGCCCCGGCCAGTGGCGCTTCTACGAGGTCTTCGGACTCTTCCGCCTGGCCGTGATCGCCCAACAGATCTACTACCGCTACTTCCACGGCCAGACCACCAACGAGGCCTACGCCATCTTCGGTCCGGCGGCGGCCTACCTCGAAACCCGATGCCTAGCCCTGATCGGCTCGTCCTGATGGGACAGGTGCTTCTTGTTCGTCACGGCCAGGCGGACTCCGCGGGTGCGGACTACGACCGCCTGATCGAGCGCGGGTTCGCGCAGTGCCGGGCGCTGGGCGCGTCGTTGGCTCGGCGCTCGATCGCGATCGACGCGATCCTCAGCGGGGGCATGCGGCGCCACGCCGAGTCGGCGACGGCCCTGCTGGAGGGCTACTCCGTGAGCCTTCCGGTGGTTGTCGACCACGGTTGGGACGAGTTCGATCACCTGCAGGTGCTCTCCCGGCAACCGGCCGGGTTCGAAGGGCCACCACCGGATGCTCGCGCCTTCCAGGCGTGGTTCGAGTCCGCCGTCGAGAGATGGACCAGCGGCGAGCACGACCTCGACTACCCGGAGACGTTCACGGCGTTCACTCGACGCGTCGATGACGCTCTGGCCGCTGCCGCGGCACGAGCCGGGTGCACGATCGTGGTCACCTCCGGGGGCGCAATCGGCTGGTCGGCGGCCTCGTTGACCGGCAAGGACCTCACCGCCGTCGATCGGGCTCGGCTGTGGCGGACCTACAACACCGTCTGCGCCAACACCGGGGTGACCCGGATCGTGTCCGGACGACGTGGACTGACCATGGTGTCCTTCAACGAGCAGGCCCACCTCGACGGCACCGACCTGTTGACCTATCGCTGAGTCAGTCGAGGTGCTCACGCGCCCAGAGGGCCGCGCTGGTGCGGTCGGGCACGCCGATCTCGCGGAACACCCGACCAAGGTGGGCTTTGACGGTGCGTTCGGTGATGCCCAGAGCCCGGGCGATCTGTTTGTTCGCCAGTCCCTGGGACACCAGTCGCAGCACCTCCTGCTCTCGCGGGCTGAGCGTGATGCCGTCCCCGCGCGGGAGCAGCGCCCCGGCCACCCGAGGATCGATCGGGACGTGCCCGTTGGCTGCGGAGCGTACGGCGGCGAGCAACTCCTCGGGGGCGCAGTCCTTCAAGACGTAGCCGATGGCCCCGGCGCTGAGTGCAGCCTGCACCCGATCGCGATCGGCGAACGAAGTGAGGACGACGACCTTCACCCGGGGATGCGCCCCGAGGACCGCTTTGGTGGCATCGACGCCATTGACCCGCGGCATCGAGAGGTCCATCAAGATCACGTCGGGTTGGCACTCGGTGGCCATGGCCACCACACCGTCACCGTCGTCGGCCTCACCCACCACGTCGATGTCATCGGCGGCGCTGAGCAGGGTGGTCAACCCCATGCGCACCAGGCCATGGTCGTCGACGAGAGCCACGCGGATCACTGCGGGACCTCCTGTGTCATGCGCCAGTGAGTGCCGCGTCCGGGCGCCGAGGACACCTCGACGCGCAAGCCCGGTGAGTCGGCCAGGTCTGAGATCACCTGCAGACCCAGATGGCCCGAGGCCAGGGTGCGGGCGGTGGTTGGGTCGAAGCCGATGCCGTCGTCGACCACGTCGACGGTGACAAGTCCGGGCGATTGCGCAAGTGCAATGGTCACCGTTGCCGGGCCGGCATGCTTGACCGCGTTGCGGACAGTCTCCTGAGCGATGCGGAACAGCAGCCGCTGCTGGTCTTCGGTGAGCCCCTCTTCGGCGTCGGGGTCGAGGTGGCAGTGGACGTTGACGGTGGCGGTGGTGCTCGTCTGAGCCAGCGACTCAAGTCCGGCGGCCAGACCGTCCTCCATGAGAGCTGCCGGATAGATGTCCCCCAGTAGCCCGCGCAGTGCTCGGATCCCCGAGCGCACCGAACTGGCCGCGCCTTCCAGCTCGGTCGCCAGGTCGGGGTCCTTGCCCCGAGCAGCCTTGGCCGCCGCCCCGGAGACCGTGAACGAAGCCGCCGCCAACTCCTGCACGGGCCCGTCATGGAGGGTGCCCGCGATCCGTCGCCGTTCCTCGCTCGAGGCGTTGACCGCGCGTTCCAGCCAGCGGCGGCGCTGGCCTTCATAGCGGCGGACCTGGCCGAACAGGTGCCAACCGAGGGGAGTCAGGAGAAGCAGCAGGACGATCAGGCTGCTCGCGGTGATCCCGGCGAACCCTCGCCACAACTGGGACGTGCGGATCCCGACCGGATCGTAGGAGGTGTAGATCTCGAACAACCCCACACTCCGGTCGGGGAACCACACCGGGCGATAGACCTCGACCAGTTTCTGACCGGTCTCGAAAGCGTTCTCCGAGTTGCCCAGGTCGGAGACCGAGGCATGGGTGGTGGGGTTGCGGATGGCCTCGCGTTGTTCGGCGTCGAGGGTGAAGGTGCGTCCGATCAGTTGGGGCTCGTCGGCGTACAACACGGTGCCGGAGGCGCTCCAGATCTTCACCCGAACGATGTCATCGCCCAGCACATGGCCGCGTACCACGGTGTCGAACTGCGCGATGGCGGCCGGATCGCCCTTCTGGAGGCCTGGAGTCAGCGCGGGCGAGATGACGGCGTCGGCCAAGATGCCGGCCCGTGCGGCGGCGTCGTTGACCGATTCGCGTTCGGCGAGCCGGCGAGCCGCCACCGCGCCACCGATGCTGACCACCAGGAGCACGACCAAGACACCGAGCAGCAGTTGGATCAGCCAGCGCCGCGGTCGGAAATGGGGAACCTCGTCCTCGCTGGCGGCTCCGCCCCACACATGCCAGCGAGCCTCAACCCCACCGGCGGGGGATTCCGGTGGGGTCGAGGCGGGGGACGATTCAGTGATCGTCTTGTTGGTCATGGGAGGCGGAGTCATCGTTGCCGCCATCGTGGCCCGAACTACCTCCGTTGTCATCACTCCCGGAATCGTCACTGCCGTGGTGGCCGCCGGAGTCATCGCCACTGTCATCATCGGAATCGTCGGTGGCGTCGTGGTCTGCCGGGTCGTCGGAGCCGTGGCCGCCACGGTCATCGCCGGAGTCGTCGGTGGCGTCGTGGTCTGCCGGGTCGTCCGCGGAGTCGTCGGAGCCGTGGCCGCCACGGTCATCAGCAGCGTCGTCGGCGGAGTCGTTGCCAGAGTCGTCGTTGGCTTCGTGGTTGGTCGGGTCGTCGCTGGGTGAGGCGCCGTTGTCGTCGAACGGGGCCTGAACCGGGACCCGCTGTGAGAACGAGGCGTTGTCGATCAGGCCGGCGACGGCGGGAACAGCGGCCGCCACGAGGGCGACGAAGGCGATCAGGGCTGCTTTGATCATGATTGGCACTTCCTTGTCTGGCGTAGCGGGTTATCGGGCGTAGCGGACCGCGCCGGTGCAGGTTTCCCCGGTCACGAGGTTGACGGCGTCGGCCTTGATCCGGTCGGCTCCGGCGGTGTTGCGGATGCGACGCTCCACGGTGAAGGAGTCGCTGGGTGCCTGGGTGGTGTAGGTGCCGCGGTGCACGACGCGGCCGTCGTTGCGCAGCACCACGCCCCAGGCCTGGCCCGTCGTCGGGGTGTCGACCTCGAACTCGACTTCGATGCGTCCGTTGTCGGCCTTGGCCTTCAATTTCCACACGCTGGCCACGCTGCAGGATCCGGAGTTGGTGACCCGGTAGGACTGGGCCTGCGCCGGTGCGGCGAAGGTGGCGGCCACCAACGCGGCTGCGGTGAGGGTGATCAGTTTCTTCATGGTCGGGCTCCTTAGGGGAATCTCGGATACCCGTACCGTCGTCGCTACGTGAGGTCAGCCACCATCGGGCGATGGTCGTAGTACCTCGGGCTACCCTCTGGCACATGACCGGACGTGTGGTGCACTTCGAGATTCCGTACGACGATCGCGAGCGCGCAGAGCGGTTCTACGCCGACGCCTTCGGCTGGCAGATCGCCTACCTGCCGAGCCTGCATTACTCCATCGTGCAGACCGGCCCGACCGACGACGATGGCCGCCCCAGCGGCGTGGGGTACGTCGGCGGCGGGATGCTCAAGCGCGAGTCGCCCACCGACCGCCCGGTGATCACCATCGAGGTCGACGACATCGATGCGGCGTTGGCCAACATCGAGTCCCTTGGTGGCATGCCGGTGCTGGGTCGCCAAGCCGTCGGGGAACAGGGCTGGGTCGCCTACTTCAAGGACGTCGAAGGCAACCTGCTGGGGTTGTGGCAGCAGGCCTGAACAGTTCGCTCCGCTAACGCCAGAGGCAGCCGGGGCTCAGTGATCGCGGGGAGCGATCGCCTTGGCCTGCTCCTCGGGCATCGGCTCGTAGTGGGCGAAGGAACGGGTGAAGCTTCCCCCTCCGTGCGTCGATGAGCGCAGGTCGACGGCGTACCTCACCAGTTCGGTCTGCGGGATGTGGGCGCGCACCACACTGCGGTCGGACCCCAACTTGTCGGTGCCGAGCAGTCGGCCGCGACGAGAGGACACATCGCTCATCACGTGACCGATCTGGTCATCGGGAACCACCACAGTAACCTCGTCATAGGGCTCCAACATCGCGACGCCGCCAGCGGCGGCCGCCTCGCGCAGAGCCAGCGCCCCCGCGGACTGGAACGCCATGTCGGAGGAGTCGACGGTGTGCGCCTTGCCGTCGACCAGGGTGACCCGCAGGTCGACGACCGGGTAGCCGTTGCGCACTCCTCGTTCCATCTGCGCGCGCACGCCTTTCTCCACCGAGGGGATGAAGTTGCGTGGCACCGCACCGCCGACGACCTTGTCGACGAACTCGAAGCCCGAACCCTCGGGCAGCGGCTCGACCTCGATGTCGCAGATCGCGTACTGGCCGTGGCCGCCGGACTGCTTCACATGCCGCCCATGCCCCTTGGCTGGCTTGGTGAAGGCCTCCCGCAGCGGCACGATCACCGGAATCTTGACGACCGATACGCCGAAGCGCTCCTTGAGTCGTTCAAGGGCGACGTCGCTGTGCGCTTCACCCATGACCCACACGACCAGTTGCTTGGTCTCGGCGTTGTGCTCGATGCGCAGCGAAGGATCCTCGGCGGCGAGGCGTCCCAGGGCCTGGGACAACTTGTCCTCGTCGGACTTGGTGGCGGCCTCGATGGCTACCGGCAGCAGCGGTTCGGGCATTGACCACGGCTTCAGCACCCGTGCGTTGTCGACGGCGGACAGCGTGTCTCCGGTTTCCGCGCGGGTCAGGCGCCCGATGGCGGCGATGTCTCCGGCCACGACCGAGTCGGTGGGAACCAGGTGGCGACCGAAGGTGTAGGACAGTGCGCCCACCTTCTCGTCCTCGTCGTGATCGGGGTGGTTCTCGCTGGCGCCGAAGAAGGATGAGAAGTGACCGCTCACGTGCACGGGGTGGTCGGCGTCGAGAGTGCCGGAGAAGACCCGCACGAGGGAGACGCGCCCGACGTACGGGTCGCTGGTGGTCTTGATGACCTCAGCGACCAGCGGCGCGGCGGGGTCGCACGCGGCCGGGTCGGCTTCGCCACCAGCGGGAGTGAAGACCTCGGGAGAGACGTGCTCGGGCGGGGACGGGAAGCCGCGCACGATCAGATCCAGGAGTTGCTGGATGCCGGCGCCGGTTCCCGAACAGGCGGGCAGCACCGGGAAGAACGAGGCGTGGGCGACGGCTCGCTCGAGGTCCTCCACCAAGACGTCTTCGGAGATCTCCTCGCCGGCCAGGTAGCGATCCATGAGGGTCTCGTCCTCAGACTCCTCGATGACACCTTCGATGAGTTCGCCGCGGTGCTCGGAGTCGGGTGAGTCCGCAGCGAGCAGGTCGATGATGCCCTCACCGTCGGGTAGGAAGAGCGGCAGCACCTGCTCGCCGAAGGCGTCTTTGGCGGCTTGGAGGACGCCGTCGAAGTCGGCGCGCTGGTGGTCGAGTTTGGTGATCGCCACGACACGGGGCATGCCCACCTGCTCGCACTCGCGCCACAGCTGGCGGGTGGCCGCGTCGACGCCCTCGTTGGCCGCGATCACGAAGATGGCGCAGTCGGCAGCGCGTAGTCCGGCGCGGACCTCGCCGACGAAGTCGGCGTATCCGGGGGTGTCGATGAGGTTGATCTTGGTCCCGGCGTGCACCAGAGGGGCTACTGCCAGGGACACACTGCGCTGGTGAGCGTGCTCGGTGTCCTCGAAATCGCACACCGTGGTGCCTTCGGCAACCGAGCCGGCGCGTTGGACGGCGCCGCTGTGCGTCAGCAACGTCTCAGCAAGGGTGGTCTTTCCTGAAGCACTGGGCCCGACGAGGACGACGTTGCGAATCCGGTCGGGCCCGGTCGCCGCAAGGTCGTGGTTGGTTGCCTTCTTCGCAGTCTTGTCAGCCATGACTCAAACCAACTCCTGCCGCCCGCAAATGGCAAGTGAGCAGCCGAACTTCGAGCGCGTCTGGTGCCTCACATCGCGCCACGTGAGCGGCGCGTCGGGGTGTCAGTTCGGGGGTGAGGCTGGTGCGCCGACCGCCGAGGGAGGTAGCCCGCGTCTGGCCAGTTCCGCGGCAGCGCGGTCGAGTCCGCCGTGCTCGAGCCCGGCCAGCCTCGTCGTACCCGACCACACCAGACGTGACCCGCGCGAGACCCGCACCGACAGATGGCCCCCGAGATGCTCGATGGCACCGGCGATGTTGCGGTGCTGGGAGGGCAGAGGGACCGGCAGCACGTGCGCCTGGGAGAGCGGGGCATGGGCGTCGACCTCGACGCGGTAGCCATAGCCGCGTCCTCGAAGAGTCCAGCGCTCGTCGGTGACGTCGGCCCGCACCGGGGACACCACCGGGTTGCCCAGCCGCAGTCGCCGCCCGTCGGGCAGGCGTACGACGAGTGCCGTCACCGTTGTTCGGAGCGGGCCGGCGGTGACCTCGCCGCCTGCGAACGCGACACACGCGGCGGGGTCTTCGAAGCCATGGGCCTGGCCCCACCACCAACTGTCGGGGAAGCCTTCTTTGCCCCAGTTCTTCTCGCCGTAGACCTGGGCGTCCTCGAACTCCCAGACCTCATCCCCCAGGACCGCGCGCCCGGTGGCCGAGCCCCCGAGGAGCCAGGGATGCCAGTACTGATTGAGCGAGGGCACGGACTGGAAGAGGCTGGAGCCTCCGGTGGCGCCGCGGTCCCAGGTCTGGGTGTCGGTGAAGGTGGCCTGGAGGGTTGCGTCCGGCCCCAGATCGACGGTGACGGCATGCGCGGTGCCGGCGAACTGGGTTCCCGATCCGGCCCCCAGCGCGACCGGATCGGCCCAGGCGCCCGACGGGTCGGCGATCCGCAAGAACCCGTTGGGGTACCCGGCCAGACCCAGGGTCGCCCACGACCCGCGCGGCCCGCGGTTCACCCCGATCAGAGCGACGACGACCCGACCGCTGGTGGTGTCGGTGATCCGCCAGAAATAGCCCTCCATCGCGACGTCATGGGCCCCGACCAGCGAACCGAAGGGCAACGTGGCGCCGCTGCGGCGGTAGCCGGTCACCACGGGATGGCTCCCGCCTCGGCCAGCGCCCGCTGGCCGTCGTGGTCGTAGCCGACTTCGTCGAGGATCTCAGCGGTGTGTTCACCCAGTCGCGGGGCACGGCACACCGGTCCAGCCGCCATCTGGTCGAACTCGATCGGAAAGCCGGGCAGAGGAACAGTGCCGAGGTCGTCGTGGTCGAACTCGACGACGTACCCGTTGAGGCGCGCCTGCGCGTCGTTGAGCACGTCGATGGCGCGATTGACCGGAGCGAAGAGGAGGCCGTGATCGGTGAGACGGGCCAACCAGGCCGCGCGCGAGTCTCGGGCGAACAGCGGGTCGAGAAGGTCGTAGAGGGCGGCGCTGTTGGCCAGCCGATCCGCGCCCGTGGCGAAGCGTGGATCGTCGGCCAACTCCGGTCGCTGGAGGGCTGCGCACAGGTTGGGCCAGAAGCGGTGCTCGGGGTGGTTGGTGCCCATGATCCAGCCGTCGCTGCACCGGAACGTCGAGCGCAACGGCGACTGGGTGGTTCGGTCCCAGGCGGTGCTGATGGTGGATCCGCTCAGACCGGTCGCCTGCAAGTTGCGGGCGGCCACCCACGTGCCAGCGCCGTACAACGAGGTGTGGGTGGCCAGCCCTGCCTCGCCGGGACCGGGGTTGCGTTCGCGCACCAGCAACGAGGTGACGATGCCGAAGGCAGCAGTGATGGCGGTGATCTGGTCGAGCACGAGCATCTGAAGGACGACTGGCTCGTCGCTACCGAGGTACATCAGCCCGGCCACGCCCTGCCCCATCGAGTCGAAGCCGCCCTGGTCGGCCAGCGGCCCGTGGGCACCGAAACCGGAGACCGCGCTGTAGACGATGCCGGGTGCGCATTGCTGGATGTGCTCGCGATCGAGACCGAGTTTGGACACCGTCGGGCGGCGCAGGTTGGTCATGAAGACATCGGCGGTGGCCAACAGGCGTTGGAGGACTTCGCGGCCCCCATCGGTGGTGAGGTCGAGGCAGATGCTGCGCTTGTTGCGGTTGGAGAACTCATAGACCGAGGACCAATCCGGGATCGCCGGTTCGCTGCTGCCTGCGAGCGGACCGAAGGCGCCGAAGTGCCGTTCGGGGTCGCCTTGGAAGGTCTCCACCTTGATCACATCGGCGCCGAGGTCGCCGAGGATGGCGCCCGCCCCGGGGCCGGCGTGCCAGACCCCCACCTCAACGACTCGGATGCCCGCAAGCGGTCGGCTGTTCATCTCGCCTCCTCCTGGCTGAGTATGCCGGGAGAGGTACGCCGGGGTCTCTGGCCCTCACTGGCGTGGGGGGTCGCTGATCACGACCTGAGCCGGGCCGCGGCCGTAGACCCAGAGGATGAGTTCCCCGGGCTCGCCGGAGACCATGCAGCGAACCGGCCCACGGCCGATCTGACGGTTCAGCCCGTCGGGTCGGACCAGCAGCAGGCCCTCGCTGCGCCGCAGGATCTGGGCGGCTCGACAGGCGCGTAGCCAGAGCGCGTCGGCCATGTCGGGGGAGACAAGGGGTTCGGGGAGTCCGTTGGCGCGGGTCACGTCCGCGGTGTGCACGAAGTACTCACCCAGGGCATGGCGGTGGTCGCCGAGTCGGTCCAGCGGCATGCACGCCAGGGAGCCCGGGTCAGCCCGCATCCGGGTCAGCAGGTCGGCGTACCTCCATTGCTGCTTGAGCCCGTCCATGCGCGCCCGGGCCCTGGCGGCGAACATCGGGAGAGTCAGCAGCCAGCCGCGCGGATCGTGCTGCAATTGCCAGATGTGGATCGCCAGGTCATGGGCGTCCCAGCCCGCGCACAGTGTGGGGGCACTCGGACCGACCTGACCGAGAGCCTCCAGCAAGGCGCCACGCTGGGCATCGCGCAAGGGAGCGGTCATAGCGGTCAGTCTCTCACCGCCGCCGCTGCGCCGTTGCTTATCGCGCAACTATGTGCGCTATTCGGCACAAGGCGCTAGATTCCGAAACATTGGTCGGCAACGGAGCCGGCCGGGGAGAAAGACGTCTCTTCATGCTCACTGACGGAGAAATCGCCGAAGCCGCACAGATGTGGCCGATCACCCAGGTCGCCGAGGACAAGTTGGGAGTCCCGGCCGAGGCGCTGGTGCCCTACGGACACCACATGGCCAAGGTCGAAACCTCCTACCTGCGCAGCATCGAAGACCATCCTCAAGGCAAGTTGGTGCTGGTCACCGCGATCTCCCCGACACCGGCCGGTGAAGGCAAGACGACCACCGTGGTCGGGCTCACCGACGGGCTGCGGCACATCGGGGTCAAGGCCGCGGCCGCGTTGCGTGAGCCCAGCATGGGCCCGGTCTTCGGGATGAAGGGCGGCGCCGCCGGCGGGGGCTACGCCCAGGTCGTGCCCATGACCGACATCAACCTGCACTTCACCGGAGACTTCGCCGCGATTGCGGCGGCCAACAACCTGCTGGCCGCGCTGATCGACAACCACATCAACCACGGCAACACCCTCGACATCGACCCGCGCAGCATCACCTGGAAACGCGTGCTCGACATGAACGACCGAGCCTTGCGCGACATCGTCATCGGGCTGGGTGGCACCGCCAACGGCTTCCCCCGCGAAGAAGGTTTCGACATCGTCGTCGCCAGCGAACTGATGGCGATCTTCTGCCTGGCCACATCTCTGAGTGACCTCAAGGAGCGCATCGGCCGGATCGTGGTGGCCCACAACCGGGCCAAGGAACCGGTTACCGCGGCGCAACTGGACGCCCAGGGCGCGCTGACCTTGCTGCTCAAGAACGCCTTGCAGCCCAACCTGGTCCAGACCCTCGAGCACTCACCCGCTTTCGTGCACGGGGGCCCGTTCGCCAACATCGCCCACGGTTGCAACTCGGTGCTGGCCACGCGCACAGCGCTGCGCCTGGCCGATGTGGTCGTGACCGAGGCCGGATTCGGGGCCGATCTGGGCGCAGAGAAGTTCTTCGACCTCAAGTGCCGCCTCTCCGGCCTGCGCCCCAGTGCCGTGGTCATCGTGACCACGTGCAAGGCGCTGAAGTACCACGGCGGGGTCGCTGTGCCCGACGTCAAGACCGAGAACCTCGAGGCGATCGAGAAGGGTGCGGCCAACCTTCGCAAGCACCTGCAGAACCTCCGTGACGTTTTCGGCCTGCCGGCCGTGGTGGCGATCAACCGGTGGCCGCACGACACCGACGCCGAGATCGCGCTGGTCAAGAAGTTGGCCGAGGCAGAGGGCGCGACGGCGTACGCCGCCACCCACGCTGCCGAGGGTGGCGTGGGTGCCGCCGAGTTGGCCCAAGGCGTGATGGACGTGCTGGCCGCCGACAGTGCTGACTTCCAGTTCGCCTACCCCGACCAGGGCACCATCGCCGACAAGGCCAACGCCATCGCCACCCGGATCTACGGCGCCGACGCGGTGACGTTCTCGGCCAAGGCGCTCAAGCAGATCGCCCAGATCGAGAAGGACGGGTTCGGCGGGGCGCCGATCTGCATGGCCAAGACCCAGTACTCCTTCTCCACCGACCCCAAGGCAGTGGGTGCCCCGACCGGTCACACCATCGACGTCCGCGAGGTGCGGCTGTCGGCGGGTGCCGGATTCGTCGTACTGATCACCGGCGAGATCATGACGATGCCCGGCTTGCCGAAGGTGCCGGCCAGCGCCGGCATGGACATCGACGCCGAGGGCAGGATCACCGGACTGTCCTGAGCGCGGCGCGGGCCGGGGTGGACTCGCCCAAGGCTCGGTGGGCAGAGACAATGCCGCTATGAGCCGAGGCACAGACGAGTCGAGCGTCGCTTACCAGGCTTGGCTCCGGGCAGCGACGAGCGCCGGTCGGCTGCGGCGTACGGCGAAGCGCGCCGTCGACGAGGTGGCGCGCTACCAGCGCCAACAAGGGGCCTGGGTCCGCAACATCGACGAGCGGATCCTGTGGGACGACAGTCCCATCCGCGGAAGCGACGCCTTCTCACAAGTCGCGGCGCAGCACGATGGCAACCTCGTCGACAAATGGCGCCACTACCTGCCGATCTACGACCGGGTGCTGAGCCGATTCCGCGACGGTTTCGTGGCCGAGGACGGTGTACGCCGACCGCTGAAGTTCCTTGAGATCGGGGTGGCTCAAGGCGGATCTCAGCAACTGTGGCGCACGTATCTGGGTCCGGACGCCGTCATCTACGGCATCGACATCGAGCCGCAGTCGGCCAAGGTTGCCGATCCGGCGGCCGGTGTCGTTCGGGTCGGCTCGCAGGCCGACCCCGGCTTCCTTCAGTCCGTGATCACCGAGATGGGTGGGGTCGATGTGGTCTTCGACGACGGCAGCCATATCGCCAGCCACCAGCGAATCTCGCTGGCCACACTGTGGCCACATCTGTCGTGGGGCGGGGTCTACATCTGCGAGGACGTGCACACGGCGTACTGGACCCAGTTCGAAGGTGGACTAGGTCGCCCGGGGACCTACGTCGAAGAGGTCAAGACCCTCATCGACGACATGCATCGGCACTACCACGACGGGGAACAGCAGTCCCAACTGCTCCCGGCTCGTGACGAACTGGGAGCGATCACAGTGTTCGACTCTCTGGTCGTTCTGGACAAGTGGCGCCGCCCTGCCCCGACGCGCTCTCGCTGGGGCCGTCAGATGTTCGACTGACACCTCTTCCCAGGTGTCGCCCAATGTGAGGAGACCTCAATGACACCCGAAGCCCGCGAGGCTGCCACGTGGCTCGGCCCCCGCCTGCCCTGGGAACGCATCGACGCGTGGGTGACGCTGGGCTCGGGATGGGGCCCGGCCATCGAGTCATGGGGGGAGCCGGCGTTCTCCACACCGATTTCAGCGGTGCCGCATTTCCTCTCTCCAGTCGCCGAAGGGCATCAGGGCATCTTGTCTGCTTTCGATCTGTCCGGGGTCCGCGTGGTGGTCAGTTCGGGGCGCACGCACTTGTATGAGGGCCACGGTGTTCGGCCCGTTGTGCACGGGGTTCGTACGGCGGCGGCTCTCGGCGCCCGCCTCGTCGTACTCACCAATGCCAATGGTTCCCTGCGGGCCGACTTCGCGATCGGTCAGCCGATCGTCATCCGTGACCACATCAACGCCACCGGGGTCTCGCCGATCGAGGGTGCTCACTTCGTCGATCTGACCGATGCCTGGTCACCACGGCTGCGAGACCTGGCTCGGGCACTGAGGCCGGGCTTGGCAGAGGGGGTGTATTGCCAACTGCGGGGGCCGCATTACAACACCGCCGCCGAGGCGGACTGGCTGCGCCGTGTGGGTGGTGACATGGTCGGCATGTCCACGGTCCCCGAAGCCATCGCCGCCCGTGAGGCGGGGTTGGAGTTGTTCGGTCTCTCCACGGTCACCGCGATCGAGGGCAGCCCGACCGCGATCGATCCCAGTGAGGTCGTGGCCGCGGCCGAGCGAACCGCTGCCGGCCTCGGCGATGTGCTGGCCGAGATCTGCCGAGCCGCGCAGCCCTAATTCGCCGACCCGACTCATCACGCGAAACTGGAGCTGCACCGGGGTTGCAACCCCGGTGCAGTGCCGGTTTCCTCTGTTGGCCGGGGAATCCGACGGCGTCAATGTCAGGAAAACCGGGTTTGCCTGGTGCACGATGAGCACCATGAGCGCTAACTCACTGGAGGAAACCCGTCGCCTCGGTGTGGAGACCACCGGGATCGAGATCATCGACGAGGCCGACCGCACCGCACACCCCAAGGACCTCTTCTGGCCGTGGTTCGCGGCCAACGTGTCGGTCTTCGGGATGAGCTATGCCGCGTTCATCCTCTATTTCGGGATCTCGTTCTGGCAGGGGCTGCTGGTCGCGATCGTGGGGATCGTCATCTCTTTCGCCCTCTGCGGGGTGATCGCGATCGCCGGCAAGCGGGCCTCGGCGCCCACCATGGTCATCTCGCGGGCCGCCTTCGGCGTCACCGGCCAGAAGGTACCGGGCGTGATCTCATGGTTGGTCTCCATCGGGTGGGAGACCTTCTTGTCGATCAT